>NZ_JBFAML010000045.1:0-27342 GCF_040660295.1 Micromonospora sp. NPDC049891 | reverse complement strand
GTGACCGAGTTGAACTCACGATTGAGGATGCCGACATAGGTGGAATCGGAGAGCTTGTTCGCCGCCACCGCAGCACCGAAGTAACGGCCGGACTGGGCCGCAGCCGCAGCGAGGGTGGACTCGGCGGCCTGGGCAAGACTAGGTAGCAGAGAGACGACTAGGACCGCAACTATCGCTGCGGTTCCGGAGGCAGAGAGCGTTCGAAGTCGACGCCCGGAGGGACGGTTCCGGGAGATCATGCTGATCCTCCACAGGTGGAATGGGAAACGAGGTGAAGGTTGCGAGGAACCCGCCGGGGGTGGTTGTGGACGCCGGGCTCCAGGTGGTGAAGGTGGTGGTGGTCACCTGGCAGGTGGATAAGGCCTGATGGTCGGGGTGCGGCGCCTCCCAGGACTGGAACACATTGTTAACGATCACATCGATCGATGCCTCTCAGGCTGGCAGAAGACTCCCGGGTTTTCAACCGGTAGTTTCGGGCCTCGACCGATAGTTTTTCGGCGGATGACCGGTGCGGGAGGAGGTGTCGTACCTGGCGGTGGGGCATGAAGGTCCGGTCCGGCCCAGCCCGGCACCCCGACGAACGGAATGTCGTGCGGGCCTCCAGGCGTGCCAACGATGAGGATCGTTAACAGTCGAACGCCACCGCACCGGTGCGTTGTCGGGTCAGGCCGGAGCGATCAGGGAGCCATCGTCGTCGCGTACCGTGATCGCCTCGACCGGGCACGACTCCGCGGCGTCGATCACCGTCTCGGTCGGCTCGACGGCCGCCGCGATCGGGGTGGCCACCCCCGACTCCATCCGAAAGTGGGCCGGTGCCATGCCGACGCAGCCACCCGAGCCGATGCAGCGCCGGGCGTCGACCTCGATCCGCCAGTCGGCGCTCACCAGGTCACCGGCATCCGGGCCAGACCTCGGACGATCATCCCGCTCTTCCAGGCGAGTTCCGCCTCGGGCACGGCGATCCGCAGCTCGGGCAGCCGGGCGACAAGGGTGCCGATCCCGACCTGCAACTCCATCCGGGCGAGCTGCGCACCCAGGCAGTGGTGCACACCGTGCCCGAAGCCGATGTGCGGGTTGGTCTCGCGGCCAAGGTCGAGCCGGTCGGGATCGGCGAAGACGGACTCGTCCCGGTTCGCCGAGGAGAGCGAGCCGATAACCGGTTCGCCAGCCCGCACCAGCACCCCGCCGACCTCGATGTCCTCGGTTGCGTACCGAGCGAACGCGGACGCCACCCCGAGCGGGACGTAGCGCATCAGTTCCTCGATCGCGGTCGGCACCCGGTCCGGTTCGGCCCGCAGCCAGGCCAGCTGGTCCGGATGGGTGAGCAGGACGTACGCGAAGTTGGGCAGCTGGGTGACTGTGGTTTCGTGGCCGGCGGCGAGCAGCCCGGCGGCGAGCTGCACGACCTCCTGTTCGGTGAACCGGTCCTGGTGCTCGTCGCGCGCCCGCACCATGGCGCAGATCAGGTCGTCGGTGGGCTCCCGGCGCCGCTGCTGGACGAGTTCGCCGATGTACCCGTACAGGTTGTCGAGGTACTCGTGGATCTGCTCAGGTGACAGCGAGGTGGTCGAGACGATCGCCTCCGACCAGACGTGGAAGAGGTGCCGGTCGGCGAAGGGCACCCCGAGCAGCTCACAGATCACCTGGATCGGCAGCGGGGTGGCGAACTGCTCGACCAGGTCGGCCGGCGGCCCGGCCGTCACCATGGCATCGATCAGTTCGTCGGCGATCTGCCGGGTCCGGGGCCGGAGCTGCTCGACCCGGCGGGCGGTGAACGCCTTGGCGACCAGCCGCCGCAGCCGGGTGTGCTCCGGCGGGTCCATGGACAGGATGCCGCCCTCGATCTGCCTCGGGGTGAGCCGCGGCTCGTCCCGGCCGACGCTGGCGGCCCGACTGAATCTCGCGTCACCGAGAACGGTCCGCACGTCTGCGTACCGGGTGGCGAGCCACGCCTCCTCGCCGAACGGCAGCCGTACCCGGGTGAGTGGCTCGGTGCGCCGTAGCTCGGCGTAGAGGGGGTCCAGGTTGAGTCGATCGGGAGGGCTGAACGGGTACGACCGCGCGGCGACCCTGGCGACGTCTGGCATTGGTCAACCCCCAAAGCAGACCGAATCACCCGCGAATCAGCGGAATGATCAACCCATAGTGACGTGTCGATGGCCGATAGTAGTGGAGAACATGGATCCGTACCAGTGCGCTGCCTCGTCGGGTCAGTCGATCCGGCGCCGTCCACCCACTCTCGTTGACCTGCGGGACGCCGGTTAGCCTGCCTGTTCATGGACGCCGACGAGCGCCTCGAACTGGCCGTAGATCCGGCCCGGCCGACCGGGCGTACGCTGCTCGCCGGCGGTGTCGAGCAGTCGTACGTGGACGTCGTCGATCCCACCTACCTGCATTTCGAGTACGTCCGCCGGATGGCCGCCGTGACCGATCTCGCCGCGCCGGGCGGTGATCCGCTGGCGGTGCTGCATCTCGGCGGCGGTGCGCTGACGCTTCCGCGCTATGTCGCCGCGACTCGCCCAGGCTCCAGGCAGGTGGTGGTGGAGCGGGACCCGGCTGTGGTCGAGTTGGTGGAGCGGGCCTTCCCGCCGCGACCGGCAGCTGTCGAGATCCGCGTCGCCGACGCCCGGGAGGCGGTCGCCGCCGCGCCCGCCGGGGCGTACGACCTGGTGCTCGCCGACATCTACCGGGCGGCCCGGATGCCGCCCCACGTGGCCGCCGTGTCCTTCGTGGCCGAGGTGGCCCGGGTCCTGCGCCCGGACGGTATCTACCTGGTCAACGTCACCGACCTGCCGCCGCTGGTCTTCACCCGGGTGCAGGCGGCCACTCTGCGGGCGGTCTTCGCCGACGTGTGCGTCGTCGCCGACCGTCGGATGCTGCGCGGCCGGCGGTACGGCAACGTGGTGCTCGCCGCGGCGCTGCGCCCGCACCGACTGCCCGTGGCGCGCCTGGTGGTACGGGCACTGCGCGATCCGCTGCCCGGCGGCGTACTGCACGGTCCGGCGCTTGACACGTTCATCGCCGGTGCCCGGCCGTACGCCGACGACACCGAGCGCTGAGCCTCGAACCGGTCAGCCGGGTGCGGCCGGGCCGGCGACCGGCCCGATCCGCGACCGAGGACTCCTGTTCCCCGGGTACGCGTGAAGGGCTGAGTGGGCGTCATTCGTTGCGGCGGTACCTCCCTGGGGCGGTGCCGTGTTGGCGCTTGAAGGCGTTGGCGAACGCGAACTCGGATGTGTAGCCGACCTTGGCGGCGATGGCGCGCAGGGGCGTGTCGGATTCCCTGAGGAGTCGGGCGGCGGTGGTCATCCGCCACCAGGTCAGGTAGGTGAGTGGCGGTTGGCCGAGCAGGGTGGTGAAACGCCTGGCGAACGCGGCCCGGGACAGTCCGGCCCGCGTGGCGAGGGTGGCAACTGTCCAGCGCCGTGCCGGGTCGTGGTGCATGGCCTGTAGCGCGGCCGTGGTGGCCGGGTCGTTGAGTGCCGCCGCCCAGCCGGTGTCGCTCGTGGCGGTGCTCTGCCGGTCGATCCAGGCACGCAGGATCTGCAGCAGCAGCGTGTCGAGGAGCGCGGGAACGATCGCGTCCGTGCCGAGGCGGGGCCGTTCCAGCTCGGCGGCGAGCAGGTCAACGGTGGCGCGCAGCTCGGGGTGCCTGCCGAGGTGTGCGGGAAGGTGGACGAGTTCGGGCAGGTCGTCCAGGAGCGGATGGGATCGTGCCGGATCGATTTCGTAGGCACCGCAGAGGGTCACTGTCGCGGGCGTCCCGGCGGGGGTGCCGACGGTGTCGGCGGCGTAGCGCTTGAGCACCTGTGGGTCGTTCGGGTCGCACGCGGGTGCGATCGGTGTGGTTGTCGGGTCGTCCGCCAGCGTGTGCCCGCGTCCGTGGGGTCGGAACACCACGTCCCCGACGGCCAGCGGCACCGGGTCGGTTTCCGGCCGGCTGAGCCAGCATCGTCCCTGCAGGAGAATCTGGAAGCCGGTGGCTCCGGGAACGGATGCGAACCGCTGCGCCCACGGGGCGTGCCATGCCAACAGCGCCGCCCGTGGTTGGCCCGTTCGCATGACCGTGATCACGTCGCTGAGTACGTCCACCCGGCCACGGTAGCTTTGCCGAGACGATCGGACATGAATGAGGGACTGTGACGCATGGTCCGTCTTTTGTTCGCGTCGTAGGTTCGTTCTGTGAGAGCCATGCGAATTCACCGGTACGGTGACGCCTCCGTCATCCGCGACGACGACATTCCCCGGCCGACGCCAGGCCTCGGTGAGGTGCTGATCGAGGTCGCCGCCACCTCGTTCAACCCGTCCGATACCGGCCTGCGGCGCGGGCTGCTGCGTTCGGTCTTCCCGCTGGACCTGCCGCACACGCTCGGCGGAGATGTCGCCGGCCGGGTTGTCGAGGTCGGCGAGAACGTGGACAGCTTCGCCGTCGGCGATCCGGTCATCGGCCAGGTCGACGGCGCTGCGGCCGAGTACGTGACCGCCCCTGCCGACGTGCTGGTCGCGGCGCCCGGCGCCATTCCTCTCGCCCATGCCGCCGCCATCCCGATCGCGGGCGTCACCGCCTGGCAGGCGGTGTTCGAGCACGCGAGGATCGGAGCCGGGCAACGAGTGCTTGTCAACGGCGCGGGCGGCGGCGTAGGCGGGTTCGCCGTCCAGCTCGCCAAGCACGCCGGAGCGTACGTGGTCGCCACCGCCAGCCCACGCAGCACCGACAAGGTTCGCCGACACGGCGCCGACGAGATCGTCGACTACACGGCCACGCCCCTCACCGACGCGATCGACGAACCCGTCGACGCGATCCTCAACCTCGTCCCGCTCACCACTCGACAGGCCGGGACGCTGCTCCCACTGATTCGACCGGGCGGCGTTGTCGTGTCCGTCACCATCCCGATCAAGGCACCCGCCGGGTCTCCGGTGAACGCCGTGCACTTCGTCGCCCGCAACGACACGAGCCACCTCGCCGCACTGGTGAAGCTCATCGACGCGGGTACCGTCCGGGTGGACATCGCCGCGACCCGTCACCTCACCGACCTGGCTTCGGTGCACCGGGAAGCGGAGTCCGGCCGTACCCGAGGCAAGATCATCCTCGTTCCGCGGCGGGACTCCCGCTGACTGCCGTGCCGGTGACTACGGCGCGCGACTGCGGGTACCCAGCGCACATGGCGCGGTACACGAAGCCCGAGCTGCGGGAACAGCTCAAGGAAGAGATCAAGTCGTCCGACCGGGGCGGCCGGCCCGGACAGTGGTCGGCGCGCAAGTCGCAGCTGCTCACCAAGGAGTACCAGAAGCGCGGCGGCGGCTACCAGGGTGCGAAGGACGAGCGCCAGAAGTCGCTCCAGCAGTGGGGCGACCAGAAATGGCGGACCAGACAGGGCACCACCCGGGCGCGACACGACGGCGAAACCGACCGTTACCTGCCCGATCAGGCATGGAACCAGCTCTCCGCCGAGCAGCGGCAAGCGACCGACGCCAAGAAGCGGAAGGCATCGAAGTCCGGCAAGCAGTACGTCGCCAACACCGGTCCGGCCAAGCGCGCGCGCCGGAACGCCGTGGCGTCCGTGTCGCTCACCGATCTGCCGGTCGCTGAGGCGGCCCGACACGTCCGCGACCTCGACGCCGGTCAGCTCAGGGCGGCACTACGCGAAGAACGCGCTGGAAAGGGCCGCAAGACGCTCATCCAACGCCTGCAGTCGGCACTCGATCGCCGCTGATCGCCAGCAGGCAGGCGACCCTCCTCCGGGCGGTCGGATATCGTTTCGGCTCCGGCGGGAGCGTCAGGGACGCCGAGGCGGGTACTGTCGGTGTCGGCGGGCAGTCGTCCGCGACCGGGACACCGCAGTGGGCTCGTGACGAGCGTCGGACTTCATGGCGCTGCCCGGCGGTCCATCTCGCCTCAATGTGTTTTCGCTCCTCATGAAGGATTTGCATGGCATCGAACGGCAATGACGGTTCGGCGTTGTTTCTCGCCGCACCCACCCTCGACGAGCCCGACGACTCGGGTCCGAGCGTCGACGGGAGTGAAGAAGCGATGCGGCGGCTCCGCCACCCGTTCGCGGTAGGCCCCGACTCGGCGCTGGGGCGCACGGCGACCTCGGGCGAGCGCCCGGATCGGCGCCGCTGATCGTCACCCGGCGAGAAGCGGGTGCGCTGGCCGAAACTTCTCGGCAGCAGCCTGCCGCCCGGGTACGGCGTGACCGGGTCCTGTCGGCTCGTCCGACGACCGCGTGCGCCGGGTGGTGATGCAGTCTGATGAGGTGACCGTCCAGGAACCCGCCGACGACGTCCGAATTCCCCGGGCCCAGATCGGTTCCAGCCCGCAACATCTGCTGACGACCCTGCTCGGCGAGTATCTCGACTCCTCGGCTGCCGACCTGCCGTCGACGGCGGTCATCGCGATGCTGCACGAGTTCGGGGTCAGCGAGTCCAGCGCCCGTGCGGCACTGTCCCGGCTGGTCAAGCGTGGTCTCATCGCGATCCGGGAGAACCGACGGCCGCCGGTCTACCACCTCACCTCCCAGGCGATCGCCAAGCATCGATCCCGGGTGCAGCACTTCCTGAACTTCGGTGCCCATCCGCCGCAGTGGACCGGTGACTGGGTGATGGCGTCCTTCTCGATCCCCAGCTCCGGCCAGGCGTCCCGCCATGCGGTGCGTAGGTCGTTGAGCGCACTGAGGTTCGTGGGTCTGTACGACAGCGTGTGGATCAGGCCGGGATCCGACGCCGCGCCGGTGAAGGAGACGCTGAGCGAGCTGCTGCGTCACGTCGACGGTGCTCGGTGGTCGGTCATGCACGTCCGCTTCGACGAGGAGTCGGGGCCGCACGGTCCGGCCGCCGCGTACGACCTGACCGCTCTCGCTGCTGGCTACTCGGCTTTCGTCGAGCAGTACGCGGAGTTGCGGGTGGCCGCCCGTGCTGGCGAGGTGGACGCGGCCAGGGCGTTGGTCGCCCGAACGTCAGCCATGGATTCCTGGCGTACGTTTCCGGACATCGATCCGGATCTGCCCGACCACCTGTTGCCGAAGCCATGGCCTCGGCAGCAGGCCAGAGACACCTTCCTGGACATCCATTCCAGACTCGGCGCACTCGCGCAGGCGCGTCTGATCCAGGTGGCGACACCGTACTGGCCGGACGCCGCCTCGTGGATCACACACTTCCAGGCTTCGAACGACCCCGCCCGGCCGGAACCTACAGGCGGGAAGCACGGCGTCCGCCCGGCGCGGACTGACGGTGGGCAAGGTCCGAGAGACCGGGCAACGCATTGACACTTTTCGTTGCGAGAGTGATAGTAACTGCACACAGCTCCCAGCGGATCGCCTGTGGGGACCGCGGCCGGGCGGTCCACGCGCCTGCATCGACCTGACCCGTGGCCAGCGCTGACCACCCTTGTCGGGGCGCGAATGAACAGCCACCGCCACCAAGGGAGTGCCGTCCCCGACATCCGCTGGAGGATGCATGAGTAGGAGAGCGAAGGTCTGCGCGGGACTGGTGGCCGCGATCGTCCCGGCCACCGCCGTGATCGTGGCGCTCGGCGCGACACCGGCCGGTGCCGCGATCGGTGGCTCCGGCCCCTATCCCGCCGATCATGAGACCTCGGCCAGCCTGGCCAATCACACAATCTTCCGGCCGCAGACGCTCCCGGCCGAGCGTCTTCCCATCCTCGTCTGGGGCAACGGCGGCTGCTCGGCCAACGGCCTGTCGCAGGGCAACTTCCTCCGGGAGATCGCCTCCCACGGTTTCCTCGCCATCGCGAACGGCGCTCCGAACGGATCCGGCTCCACAAACTCGCAGATGCTCACCCAGTCCATCGACTGGGCCGTCGCGGAGAACTCCCGGCAGGGCAGCAAGTACTTCGGCAAGCTCGACACGGCCAGGATCGCGGTCGCGGGCTTCTCCTGTGGAGGTCTGGAGGCGTACGCCGTCTCCAATGACCCACGCGTGACCACGACCGGCATCTTCAGCAGCGGTCTGTTGAATGATGCCGACGACTACCAGCTCAGGAGACTGACCAAACCGATCGCCTACTTCATCGGCGGGCCCAGCGACATCGCGTATCCGAACGCCATCGACGACTGGGGCAAGCTGCCGGCCGGGCTGCCCGCCTTCATGGGCAACCTGAACGTCGGGCATGGCGGCACCTACGACCAGCCCAACGGCGGCGAGTTCGGCCGGGTGGCGGTGCTCTACCTCAAATGGCGGCTGAAAGGCGACACCACCGCCGGAGCCAACTTCGTCGGCGCCAACTGCGGCCTGTGTCGCAGCCAGTGGAGCGTCCAGCAGAAGAACCTGACGCTCGACGGCGACCCGCCGCCCACGACCCCGCCCACAACTGCGCCGCCCACGAACCCGCCGACCACGCCGCCCACGAACCCGCCGACCACGCCGCCCACGATCCCGCCGACGACGCCGCCCGGCGGTGGGACAACCTGTACCGCTGTCTATTCGGTGCAGGACCAGTGGAACGGCGGATTCGTCGCCAGTGTCAACGTCACCGCGGGAAGCAGCGCACTCACCGGCTGGCGAGTCACCCTCAACCTGCCGAGCGGAGCATCGGTCAGCTCGATGTGGAACGGGGTGAACAGCGGCACCAGCGGCACCATCACCGTCTCTAACCAGAGCTACAACGGACGCCTGGCCGCCGGGCAGAGCACCAGTTTCGGATTCCAGGGCACCGGGAACGGCAGCGGAGCCACCGCCACCTGCACGGGAAGCTGACCACCGCAGAACATACGACCGAACCGGGCCACTCGACGGGCCGGTGCCCCGGCACCGGCCCGTCGAGGGTGTTGCGGTATCTCTCGTCGATGTCGATGTCGATGTCGATGTCGATGTCGATGTCGATGTCGATGTCGCCGTCAGTCTCGCCGCCGTCTGGTCCGGCGCCGCCTGGTCAGAGGCCGCGGGCCTGCCGGGCCAGGGATCTGCCGACCAGGGCGATCGAGACCACTGCGACCGCGGTGAGCAGCAGCAGATAGGGGAGAGCGGACGCGAAGCCGTGCAGCAGCGCCTCGCGTAGCGCTGTCACCCCGTACGTCACCGGATTGATCGCGGCCAGCCAGCGCTGTGGCGTACCCATCGCATCGATCGGGTAGAACGACGGGCTGGCGAACAGCAGCACCGGCGCGAGGACATTGATCAGGACGGTGAACCGCTGGAAGTCCCGGACCAGGGTGGCCAGCAGCAGGTACAGCCCGTTGAAGGCGCACGCCGCGACAAGCGCCCCGCACAGTAGCGCGAACCACCTGTCGGCCGCCCAGCGTCCCTGGAACAGCAGCGCCGTCACCGCGAGCGCGGACAGTGTCTGTGCGAGCACGAGCGCCGATCCGGCGAGCAGTTTGCCGAGCACGTACTGGCCACGGGTCAGCGGATACGACCACAGTTCCAGCGACATGCCGCTCATCCGTTCCTGGAAGAGGGCGGTGCCGGAGGTGGTCGCGGCGGCGAGCAGGGACGAGAACATCAGCGCCGGCACGGCGAAGTCGGCGTACCCGATCTGCTGCCCCCGGTAGGTGACGGTGCCGATCAGGTCGGTCAGAGAGGTGGCGAACAGCGTGATGTAGACAGCCGTCGGCACGATCGCCAGCAGCAGGTTCGTGCGGTTGCGGGTGAGCAGCAGGAACTCGCGTCGCAGGGTCGCGGTCAGGCCGGTGCCGTGCCAGGCGGGTGCGGCGTGCCCAGTGGTAGTGGTCATCGGGTCGGCACCTCCGCGCGGGTCAGGGCCAGGAACGCGTCCTCCAGCGAGGAACTGGTGAGCGCCACGCTCTCGATCGCCACCTGACGATCGGTGAGTGCGGCGATCAGTGCGGGCAGCCGGCGGCGCAGGTCGTCCCCGGTGAGCACGAACAGGTCACCGCGGTACTCGGGAGCAAGTCCGGCGAGCCGGGCGCACTCGGCCACCACCGCCCAGTCGTCCGGGGAGCCGGTACGCAGCTCGGCTGTGACCTGGCCCGCCTCGTCCTTGAGCTGCTCGGAGCTGCCGTCGCGCAGGATCCTGCCGTGCTGCACGACCAGGATCCGCTCGCAGTTGCGCTCCAACTCGTCCATGTGGTGACTGGTCCACACCAACGTCAGGCCATGCGTCCGGCGCAACTCGTCGAGCATGTCCCAGACCCGGCGCCGGCCTTCCACGTCGAGCCCGGCGGACGGTTCGTCAAGCAGCAGCAGCCGTGGCACCCGCAGCAGGGCGCGTACCACCTGGAGCCGGCGTCGCTGGCCACCGGAGAGCGTGAACACCAGATCGTCGCTCTTGCCGGCGAGTTCGAACTCGTCGAGCAACGCCGCGGCGCGGGAGCGCACCCGACGCCAGCTCAGCCCGCGGAACGCGGCGGCGATCCGCAGGTTGTCCTGCACGGTGAGCATCATGTCGAACGGGCCGGTCTGGTGGACCACGGCGAGGTCCCGCTTGGCGGTGCCCCCGGGGGCGGCACCGTGCACCAGGATCTGACCGGAGGTGGGCGGCGAGACACCGCAGACGAGTTTCAGCAGGGTGGTCTTCCCGGCACCGTTCGGACCGAGCAGCCCGACGGACTGCCCGGTCGGCACACTGAAGGTCATCCGGTCGACGGCCGGCGCCGCCGCGCCCGGGTAGGTCTTGGTCAGGGCGGTGGCGGTCACTGCGTCCTCGGTCACCGGACCACCTCCTCGCTCTGGCCGAGCGTCTCGGCGACGGCCCGGACCGCGTCGTCCGGCGCCACCTCGGACAGCGGGTTGCCGGCGCGCACGTGCAGGTGAACCGCTTCCGGCGGCAGCAGCGGCAGGCCGCTCGGGTCGTACCCGGTCCGGCTGGCACCGGCATGCCCGAACCGGATCCCGATCACCACGGTCAGCGGCCCGGGGGAGGCGGTACGCAGGGCGGTCAGCGGTCGCACGGCGGCAGCCGACAGCCCGGCGATCGTGCCGGTGGCCGAGCGCAACGCGGCGGCGAGTTCGGTCGGCGCGACCTGGCGCAGGCGTACGCCGGGCGGCGCGGCCGGTGCCCGGTCGCCGACCACCCAGACGGTCGCCTCGGCGGCGGGTGCCGGAGCGGGCGCGGGCGGTGGCACCGGGTCGGGGACCCCGGTGACCCGGCCGAGCAGCGCAGTCGCGGTGACCGGCGGGTCGAACAATGGCTTGTTGTCTCCGGCCGTGATCAGGTGGTCGCCGCGTATCTCGATCACCCGGTGCACGATGACCGCGTCCTGGTGCCGGTACGCGATCACGTCGCCGGGCCGGATCCGGGACCAGGCGGCCGGCTCGACGGTCACCACGGAGCCGGGCGTGATCGCCGGCCACATGCTCGATCCGGTCACCGGGATGCGTGCCGGTCGACCGGCGGAGACGGTATGTGCGATCAGGTCGGCGAACCCGGCGACGGCCGCCGTCATCGGCCCGACTCCGCGGTCAGGCCGGTGCCGAGCATGCCCAGTTCGCTCAACTCGGCGACGAACTGCCGGACGTCGCGGTCGATCAGCTGGCGGTCCTGGTCGTCCTGCGCCTCGAACTCGGCCGCCAGGTCACGCACCACGTCGTCGACCTGGGCGCCGAGGGCGAGCTTGCGCCAGATCCGCGCCGCTGTCGCGTTCAAGGTCTGGAATTCCCCGGTGCCCGGGTGGTAGAGCCGCACCTCGTCGTCGTTGTCCACCCACACCACGTCTGGATTCACGCTGAGCACGACGTTGCCCCCGTCCCGTTGGTGAGCACCGGCAGGGTCCGGCGGTGGACCGCGTCGGTCGGATCGTTGTCGGTGCGCCAGTCGTCGTACACCGGGTGCACCGTGCCGTCCCGGATCAGTCGGGGAACCGTCATGGTGGACTCGTGCTCCAGCAGGTCGGTGCCGGAGAAGCCGTTGGAGCGCCAGATGTTGGTGATCATCGAGTGCCGCAGGATCCGGCAGTGGTGCCGGCTGTTGCGGGTGATCGAGCCGGATTCAGCCGCGTGGTACGCGCGACAGCCGCCACCGCACGCGGCCCGGATGTAGCAGCGTCGGCAGTCGGCGAGGTTGTCGCCCTCGAACACGGTGCTGGTGCGTAGCTGAGCCAGCGCCGGGGTGTCGAAGATGTCGGCCAGGCGCTGCGCGCGCACGTTGCCGGCCTTGTGCAGCGGGCCGGTGACCAGCTTGCACGGGTAGACGTCACCCAGCGAGTTGATGTAGATCTCGGTGCCGCCGAGCCCGCAGTTGCCCCGGATCGAGCAGGGTTTCACCGCCTTGGGGCCCTCGGTCAGGATCTTCTGCGCCACCGGGTTGGTCCAGGTGAACCGCTGCACCTCGCGGTGGTGCTCCCAGGCGAAGTGCACCCCGTCCTCGGCGCCGCGGCCGATGCCTGTGTGGTTCATCAGCCGCACGTTGCCGAACTCGATGCCGTCCAGGAACGTCATGAGCTGGTCCAGAGCGTAGATGTTCTCCGGCGACACGACGTGGTTGATGTCCGGCCTGACCCCTGCGGCGTTGAGCAGCGCGAGCGCGTTCGCGGTGCGTGCGAAGGTGCCCTTGCCCCGGGTCCGCTCGTGGACCTCCGCGACGCCGCCGTCCAGGCTCACGGTGATCTTGCGGAAGGTGTCGGCCATCCGCCGGGCGGTCGCCGCGTCCGGGATGCGGGTGCCGTTGGTGATGCAGTTGACCCGCAGCCCCCGGGACCGGGCGTGGTCGGCCACGGCGAAGAAGTCACGGCGCAGCATCGGCTCGCCGCCGGTCAGGATGAGCAGCTCAGCGCCCATGTCGGCGATCTGGTCGACCAGATCGAGCGACTCGTGTGGCTCCAGCTCGCCGGGCAGCTTGCGGGTGGAGGAGGCGTAACAGTACGGACACCGCAGATTGCACCCGTCGGTGATCGCGTAATAGACCATGCGCAGCGCTGGTTCGGCCGACCGCACCCGGGGTTGCTGCCCCTGGAGATAGACCAGCCAGTTGAGGACCAGCGTCGCCAGTGCCCGTTCGGTCGCGGCCGGGTCGGCCGGGGGCTCGGCGCCGGACGCGAGCGCACGGAGCACGTCCATTTCTCCGTCGCCGACGACCGCCCATGCGGCGATGCCGGGGTTCTCCACGAGATAGCGGTCCCGGCACTGAAAGTAGACAAGATCGTCCGGGACGACCAGCTCTGACCACATCCCCGACAGCTGCATGACGAGATCCCCCTTCCGCGTTCCGAGCGGGGGCCACGGCAGCCGTGGCCCCCGCCACTGGTGTCGGCTGTTGTCAGTTGGCGTGCCCGGAGCCCGCTCCGGCCAACGCCCCACAGGCGCAGGCGCAGCCGAGCTGCGCCGCGAAGTCGGCCTTACGGATGCTGGGCTTCTCCCACTTGAGCATGTGGGCCCTCCTTTCGCGTGCCGCGGCCGGGCAACGGGCCAGTCCCGTGAGACGCCCCGACCACGCGCAGAGGGTTGCTCAGAGTGTCGGCACGCCTCCAGAGGGCAAAATTGACGTCTTGACAGGACAGTCGCACCGGGAGACGGTGGCGCACGTGCGTCCCGAGATCTCGGTGTCCGTGATCGACGACGACCGGATGCTGCTGGACGGCATCAGGGCATGGCTGGCCGAGGCGTCCGACCTGCGGCTGGTCTGCACCGCCGGTACCGTCGACGAGTTCCTCGCGTCCGAACCGGCGCCGGCCGACGTGGTCGTGCTGGACCTGCTGCTCGCGGACCGTACCGAGCCGGCCGAGAACGTTCGCCGGCTGGCCGTCCGCAACCGACAGGTGCTGGTGGTCAGCGCTGTCCCGTACGTGACCCACGGCGTCGACGTCCTGCGGGCGGGAGCGCTCGGCTACCTGACCAAGGACAACGACCTGGCCACCCTCGCCGCGGCGGTCCGCGACGTCGCGCAGGGTCGCGTCGCCCATTCGCCGGAGCTGGCGTACGCCTGGTCGCACGACTCCCGGCCGGACCGGCCGAAACTGTCACCGCAGGAACAGGCCGTGCTGGTGGCGTACGCGTCCGGCATGACGCTGACCGCGGCGGCGCGTCGGGTCGGCATCCAGCCGGCCACCGCCCGGCGGTACCTGGACCGGGTGAAGGCCAAGTACGGCGAAGCGGGCCGACCCACCTACACGAAGCTCGACCTGGCCAACCGTGCCCGGGAGGACGACCTGATCCGGTAGCCGGTCAGCGGTCGTTCCACACCAGCTCGACGCAGGTGCCGTCGCCGGGGTCGGAGAAGACCTGAGCCGAGCCGCCGGCCTCGCGCATCCGCTGCTTGATCGAGCGGCGCAGCCCGGAGCCGGAGATGACACGGTCGGGTGTGAATCCCAGACCACGGTCGACGATCCGTACGGTGAGCGTCCGGTCGGTCCAGTCCGTGGACACCCATGCCCGCCCGGTCCCGGCGTGCCGCGCCACGTTGTTCAGGGCTTCACGGGTCGCGTCACCGATCCCGTCCAGGACCCGGTCGGGAATCTCGTCCGGCAGCTCTCCGACGAGCAGGTGCACCCGCAGGCCGAGGGCGTCCGCTGCCTCGGCCGCCTCGGCCAGCCGGGCACCGAGCGTGGTGGTCTGCTCCGGACGTTCCTCGGCGATCAGTCGCCGCACGTAGTCGGCATCGCGGCCGCACCGGGCGCGCACCGCCTCGGTGCGGTGGTCGAGACCGCCACGGGAGATCGCGGTGAGGGTGGCCAGAACCGTGTCGTGCAGGTGGCGGAACTGCCGGAGCCGTTCGGCGAACCGGGCCTGGCCGGCGGCGGCCGCGGTCTCGGCGGCGATCCGCCGGGCGGTGGCCGCGTCCACCGCGTCCGCCTGGGCGGCGAGATAGCGGCGCATGAAATGCAGCAGCAGGGCGAACCACAGGCTGGAGTTGACGTGGTTGAGGAATCCGGACTCCAACGGTGGCAGCCCTCCGGTGCGCAGGGCGATCGCGGCGACGGCGGACAGCACCAGGACCGCCAACGCGACGAGTAGCCGGGACACGCTCAACACGGCACCGGCCAGCGCCGCGGTGCCGAGGGCGAACTTCGCCATCCAGTTGGCGGCGCTGATCTCGAAGCCGTCCCGTAGGTTGGCGTTCGCCACGAACAGCAGCACACAGGTCACGACGATGTCGATGACGACGTGCCGGGTGGTGAACCAGCCGCGTCGCCAGACCGCGACGGCCAGGATGGTGTTCCAGGCCACCACCACCGTCACCATCGCCAGGTTGAGCCCCGGGCTGCGGTAGTGGGTGGCGCCTGTGGAACCCAGGCTCGACGCGGCGGGCAGCAGATAGCTGGCGCGATGGGCGAACAGCAGTACGGCGACGAACCGGAGGGCACGGTCGAGGCCGGGCAGCGTAGCCATCGCGCGAGCGTCGATCCAGCCCTGCCAGGCCTCGACGAGGCGTCGGGCCAGACGGTCGGACAACCTGGATACGCCAGCGGCGGCCGGGTCGGACTCGGCGCTGTCCCCACGCCCCGCCGCCTCGCCGTCAAGGGGAGAACCCGCGTCGCGGAGCGATGTGGAGCGGCGGCCGATGCTCATGCGAGAAATCCTCGATGAACGGGGGAGGGCCCACAACGCTCCACATTGTCGGGTGTCGGTCTGCCGAGCGGGGTTTGAAGTCAGGGCAACCAGCCGGGGCGGACCAGACCGGCCTCGTACGCGAACACCACAAGCTGGGCGCGGTCCCGCGCGGCAAGTTTGATCATCGCCCGGGACACGTGCGTCTTGGCCGTGGCCGGACTGACCACCAGGCGCGCGGCGATCTCGTCGTTCGACAGCCCGGTGCCGACCAGGGCCACCACCTCCCGTTCCCGCTCGGTCAGCTCGGCCAACCGCCGAGGTGCGGCAGGCGTGGCGGTACCGGCGGCGAACTGCTCGATCACCCGCCGGGTCACACTCGGCGACAGCAGCCCGTCCCCGGCGGCCACCACCCGTACCCCCTGGATCAGCTCGGCTGGTTGGGTGTTCTTCACCAGAAACCCGGCGGCACCGGCACGCAGCGCCGCACCGACGTACTCGTCCAACTCGAACGTGGTGAGCACGACGATCCGCACCCCGGACAGCTCCGGGTCGGCGGCGATCTGCCGGGTGGCGGCCAACCCGTCCATGCCGGGCATCCGGATGTCCATCAGGATCACGTCCGGAACGGTCTGCCGAGCCAGCCGGACCGCCTGCGCGCCGTCGCCGGCCTCGCCGACCACCGTGATGTCCGGCTCGGCGTCCAGCAGCGCTCGAAAGCCGGCCCGCACCAGCACCTGATCGTCGACGAGCAGGACCCGGATCACGCTGTCGCCTCCCGCGTCTGGTCGCTCCCCAGCGGCAGGGTGGCGCGTACCCGCCAACCGCCGGTGCTGTCAGGGGTCGGGCCGGCGGTCAGCTCGCCGCCCAACGCGGCAGCCCGCTCCCGCATCCCCGTGATGCCGTTCCCCGCGGGAGCCGGCCCCGGATGCCGCACGCCACCACCGTCGTCGTCGACCTCGACCACCAACGAGTCCGGCCGGTACCCGATGGTGACGGTGGCGGCGGCACCCGTCCCGGCGTGCCGGCGGATGTTGGTGAGCGCCTCCTGCACGATCCGGTAAGCGGCCCGGTCGACGGCGGCGGGCAGCGGCCGGGCCGTACCGTCGATCACCGTCCGGGTCGACAGCGCGGCCGCCTCGGTCAGCTCGGCGAGCCGGTCCAGCCCCGGCGTGGGGGCTCGCGGGGCGGCCTCGCCGGTCGGATAGAGCGTGTTGAGCACCGTCTGGACCTCGCGCAGCGCCTCCGCGCTGGACTGCGCGATCGCGTCGAGCGCCGCGCGCGCCTGTTCCGGATCGCGGTCCATCAGGTGCAGGCCGACGCCGGCCCGCACGTTGATCAGCGACAGGTGATGACCGAGTACGTCATGCAGCTCGGCGGCGATCAGCAGCCGTTGCTCGCTGGCCCGGCGGCGCTGCCGCTCCTCGAAGAGTCGGCGCTGCTCCGCGATGCCGTCGTTGACCCTGGCGGCGACCAGGCTGCCGAACTCGGTGACCAGGCCGGCACCGGCGATCAACGCCAACGCCGCCAGGGCCTGTCGCAGGGTGGCACCGCTGACCAGCACCCAGGTGGCGTACGCCCCGGCGGACGCCACCGCCACCAGCCATCGGTGCCCGGCGGCCATGACCGCCGCCGCGCCGATCATCGGCGCCAGCAACGTCACCCCTACCGGCCGGTCCAGCAGGTGGTACGCCAGGGTCGCGGCGACCACGATCAGGAAGTTCCGCCTCGGTGACCGGTGCCGGTCGGCCAGCGCCAGCCCACTGAACACGAGCAGCGCGTACCCGATGATTCCGACGCTGGCGTGCTGCCAGCCGGCGATGATCGCGGTTCCGACCGGCTGCCCGAGCGCGGTGAGCACCGCCAGACCAGGGCCGCGCCGCGACGGCGCTCGCCCGCTGGGCGATACCGGTTCGACATCGGGGCTCGACCCGCTCATGCCCCGCACTGTAGGCCGATCGGAGTCGACAGTGGCAGCCCCGAGGGAGGCATCCCGGCGTACTCCCGGCGGAGTAGACCTGTCGTTGCGCTGCCGCGCGGGGAGTAGCAGCGGTGCCTTCGTCGCTCCGACGCGTCGCCGGGCCCGTGCCGACAGGCTCAGTCGCAGAGCATCCGACACGTGACGGCGAGGAGATTCTGATGAAGGCGATCGTGCAGGACCGGTACGGCTCCCCCGACGTGCTGCGGCTGGGTGAGGTCGAGACCCCCACGCCCGGCGACGACGAGGTGCTGGTCCGGGTGCGGGCCAGCTCGGTGAACGCGTACGACTGGCACGCCATGCGCGGTGACCCGTATCTGGCCAGGCTGTCGTTCGGGCTCCGCCGGCCCACCGCGACGGTCCGGGGGCAGGACTTCGCCGGGCAGGTCGAGGCGGTCGGCCGTGCGGTGACCCGGTTCCGGCCCGGCGACGAGGTGTACGGCGAGGCCGGCCCGGGCGGTGGCGCGTTCGCCGAGTACGTGTGCGTGGCCGAGAACCTGGTCGAGGTGAAACCGGCGAACCTGAGTTTCGAACAGGCGGCGGCGATCCCGCTGGCCGCCACCACCGCCCTGGTCTGCCTGCGCGACGCCGCCGGCCTCCGGGCCGGGCAGCACGTCCTGATCAACGGGGCGTCCGGCGGGGTGGGCACCTTCGCCGTGCAGTTGGCCAAGGCGTACGGCGCGCAGGTGACCGCCGTGTGCCGGACCCGCAATGTCGAGCTGGTCCGTTCGCTCGGCGCGGATCATGTCGTCGACTACACCCGGGAGGACTTCACCCGCGCCGACCGCCGTTACGAGGTGCTGCTCGACCTGGTCGGCAACCGGTCACTGACCGGCCTCCGGCAGATCCTCACCCCGGACGGGTCACTCCTGCTGTCCGGGGGAGGGGTCTTCACCGGCGGCAGTGTCTTCGGTCCGATGAGCCTGCTGCTCCGGGGGCCGATCGTGGCGCGTTTCGTCAGACACCGCATCGTCGCGCCGTCGGCGACGGCGGGTCGGGGGCACCTCGCGACGCTGCGGGAGCTGGCCGAGTCCGGGAAGTTGACGCCGGTCATCGACCGGACCTACCGGCTGAGCGAGGTGCCGGAGGCGATCCGGTACGTCGAGACCGAGCACGCCCGCGCCAAGGTGGTCGTCACAGTGTGAGCCCAGCTCTCGTCGCTGTTCGTTCCCGTACTCCCGCGCCGCTCAGCACCCCTGCCGATGGGATGCACGGGGCGGATTCCGGACAATTCGCGGTGATACAGCCCTCGTTTCACCGCCGATCGGTGGTGATGCTGCAACGATGCAAGATGTGGGAACTGTGGAGACCAGGACGCCGGCCATCTCGCCCCTCGCCGGCGAACCGATCAAGCCTGCCGATGCCGAGCGGCTGGCGGGGGTGCTGAAGGCGTTCGCCGACCCGGCCCGACTGCGACTGCTCAGTCTGATCCAGTCGTCTCCGGACGGGGAGGCGTCCGTGAGTGACCTCACCGCGCCGCTCGGGCTTTCCCAGCCGACCGTGAGTCACCACCTTCGGATCCTCACCGAGGCGGGCCTGCTCGAGCGGGACAAGCGTGGAGTGTGGGCGTACTACCGTCTGGTGCCGTCGGCCATCGCCGCGATCGCCGATCTGTTGACGCCGCCCCGCAAGCGGGCAGCGAAGCGGAACCGCTGAACAGGACCGGCGGGTGCCGGCTGACCGGCACCCGTCCGGTGGCCTCGGGCCGAGCTGGACCTCGGCCGGGCCCACTTCGTAGTTGATCACGTAGCCTGCCTGGCCGACAGCCGCCTGGGCGACGGGCAAGCGTCACCGAGCCGATGGCCATCCTGCTGGCCATCGGCTCGTCGCGTCTGCGATCGGCACCCTCGGCCGTGGCCACAGTGTGGGCGAATCACCCGAAGCTCATCGACATTCATCTATAGTGGCGAACGCGTGGATCCCGTCCCATCGATCCAAGTCAGGACAGAGCCATGAAACGCATCCCGCTGAGAGCCATTGTCCCCGTCGGGCTCGCGGTCGCGCTGACCGTCGGCCCGCTGGGGGCACCGGCCACCGCGCAGGCGACCGTCCCCATCACGTTGACCGGCGCCAGTGCCACCAGCCCCAGTGCCGACGTCACAATCGCCGGGCGGGCCGTGACGATCACCGCTCCGGGTACCTACGAGATCAGCGGCACCCTCAACGACGGCTACCTCAACGTCGACACCGCCGCCTCGGGTGCCGTGAATCTGATCCTCAACGGCGCCGCCATCACCAACTCCAGCAACGCTCCGTTGCAGGTCGCGGACGCTGATGAGGTTGTGATCACGCTCGCGGCCGGCACCACCAGCCGGCTCTCCGACGCGACCAGATACGTCTATCCGGATCCGAACACCGACGAGCCGAACGCCGCCCTGTTCAGCAAGGCCGACCTGCGGATCAACGGAACCGGCGCGCTGGCCGTGCAGGGCAACGCGTACGACGGCATCACCAGCAAGGACGGCCTGGTCATCGAGTCCGGCACGATCACGGTGAACGCGGTCGACGACGGTATCCGGGGCAAGGACTTCCTCGACATCACCGGAGGAAGCCTCGACGTCACCGCCGGCGGCGACGGCATCAAGTCCGACGACACCGAGGCCGGCCGGGGCCGCCTCACCATCACGAACGGCACCGTGCGGGTGAACGCGGGTGACGACGCCATCAAGGGCGAGAACACGGTCGCGATCTCCGGCGGCACCGTCACCGTCACCAACTCCTACGAGGCGATCGAGAGCCGGCAGGTCACCATCAGCGGTGGCACCGTCAACGTCACCGCCCGCGACGACGCGATAAACGCCGTCGAGGACGGGTACGGCGACTTCGACGTGGCACCGAACGCGTTCGTCCGGTTCACCGGCGGGACCACCCTCGTCAACTCCAGCATCGACGGCATCGACTCCAACGGCTCGGTGACCTTCGCCGCCGGCACGGTCGTGGTGAGTGGGCCGAGCACCGGCAGCCCCGGTGAAGGCGCGATCGACTCGAACGGCCCGGTCTACTTCAACGGCGGCACCGTACTCGGGGCGGGATCGACCTCGATGGCGGTGCTGAGCCTGCCGCCCACCTCGGGTCAGGGTTGGGTCGCCCCGCAGCTGTCCAGCAGCCAGCCGGCCGGCACCCTGCTCCATCTGGTCTCCGGCGGCCAGGTGCTCGCCTCCTACCGTGCCCCCAAGAACTTCCGGGAGGTGGTCTTCTCCTCCAACCGGATCCAGCACGGGCAGACCTACGAGATCTACCTGGGTGGCAGCCTCACCGGCACGACCATCGGCGGCATGGCCACCACCGGCGGCAGCATCGCGGGAGCCACCCGGCTGATGACCGTCACCGCCGGACAGTACCGCGGCGGTCTGGTCGGCTGGCCGCCCGGCGGCCCGGGCTGGCCGCCGCCGACCACCCCACCGCCCACCACCCCGCCGCCGAACCCCACCACGCCGCCACCGAACCCGACGACCCCGCCGCCGAGCGCTCGCGGCTGTACGGCGACCTACAGCGTCGCCAGCCAGTGGCAGGGTGGCTTCCAGGCCGATGTACGGGTGACCGCCGGCTCCTCCGCGATCAACGGCTGGCGGGTGACCTGGACCTTTGCCAACGGCCAGACGATCAGCCAGTCGTGGAACGCGACGATCAGCGCCAGTGGCTCGGCGGTGACGGCGACAAACGTCTCCTTCAACGGCTCACTCGCCGCCGGAGCCAGCACCACCTTCGGGTTCCTCGGCACCTGGAACGGCAGTAACGCGGCCCCGACCCTGACCTGCACCGCGACCTGACCGGCTATCCGGTTCACCGCCGGATCAGGGGAGCCCGGCACCACCAGGTGCCGGGCTCCCTGGCAGCCGGCTGCCAGACTGCTCGCATGCTCCCCCCGCGCTGCCACGCCTGCCACCTCGACCCAGATCAGTCACCGTCCGACGGCGCTCGGAGCGACTTCGTCCTGGTGTACTTCGCCGACGCCGTCAACCCGCCACCCGGCTGGGTCGGGCATCCCGCAGGTGCGGTGTGGTTCTGCGGGGAGCACGCCCCACTCGGCGAGGAACGGGAGCACCTGGCCAGCCACAGCGCACTGCGCGAGATCGACGCGGTGCTCGGCCGTCTGCCGAGACGACTGCGGGAGGCCGACCGATGACTCAGCCCGGTGGCAACCTCCGGGCCGACCCGTGCAACGACTTCGGGGTGGGGTACACCAGCCCGTGGTGGCTGCGCCCCTGACCGCGACCGGCTAGGCCGGACGTACGGGCCGGCCACCGGTGGTGGGCCGACGACGGAGGTCGCCGGCCCACCACGTTGCGTGTTACCGGACCCGTAGCTGCTGGTGGACCCCGTCGGCGGGCGCGTAGTTCCGGTCACCGGAGTAGGCGACGTGGACCGGATACACCCCTGCCGACAGCCCGGTGGTCGGCAGCTTCACGACGGCCTTGCCGCCGTCCAGCGCAACCACCTGGGTGGTGCCACCGAAGGTGACGGTGATCTCGCCAGTCACCTTCGGCGCCTTCTTGTGCTGGGACTGTGCCCGCACCTCGACGTCCAGCTTGAAGGTGCCGCCACCGACGATCGACGCGGGCGCGGCCTTCGCCTTGATCACGGTCGGCGCCGTGCCCACGGTGTCGACTTCCGACCACAGGTGGTCGCGGGCGAAGATCGTGAACAGTTGACTCGCCGTCATGCCGTCGTGCGCGCCGGGAACCTGGGCCGTCCGGGCGGCATACCCGCGAGCCCTGAAGTTGTCCGCGATGGCGTTCTGGGCGTTGAGGTTGCCTTCGAAGACACCGTTGCCGAGGAACACGAAGAGGTCGTCGTCGCCGACCGCGGCCGCGACGTTGTCGTAGTCCTGCGCGGACAGGGATGGGTTACCGGAGAAGTGCCCGTAGTAGGCGAACGTGGTCGGGTAGCCCCTGATGACGTGGGCGCCCGTCATGCCGCCGTAGGAGAACCCGGCGTAGGCACGGCCTTCCCGCTCGGTCGAGACGTTGTACTTCTCCTCGATGAGCGGAAGGATCGTCTGAACCAGGTTGTTGGCC
This sequence comes from Micromonospora sp. NPDC049891, assembly GCF_040660295.1. Classification (NCBI taxonomy): domain Bacteria; kingdom Bacillati; phylum Actinomycetota; class Actinomycetes; order Micromonosporales; family Micromonosporaceae; genus Micromonospora; species Micromonospora sp. NPDC049891. Next base: position 4,947 of record NZ_JBFAML010000045.1, on the reverse strand, counting down.
GCGTTCGTCTGGTTGTAGGAACCGAAGCCGAGGCTGGTGCCGGTGAAGTGGTTCCCCATGGTGACCACCACAGTGGGCTCGATCTCGCCCTTGGCCGTCATGTTGTCCAGGATGTTCGGGACATTCGCCGGGACCATGAAATCGGTCTCGTCACCGAAGATGCCGTGAGCGAGATACGCCACCTTGTACGGCTTCGCGCGATTGGGGTTGTAGTTGGCCGGCAGGTAGACGCCGAGGTAGTGGCCGCTGTCGCCCAGGATCGTGGTGTAGGGGATGTATGTGACGGTGCCCCGCTTCTTGCGGTCCGCGATCGGCAGCTCGTACTCCGCGCGCTCCTTGAGCACCGGGTCGTTCTGCTTCTTGGCGTACGGCACATACACGGCATCGAGTACGTCGTTGTTCCGGACGCGGAACGACGACTCGCCCGGGGGACGAGGGTTCGTCGAGGCGGGATCCCAGATGCGCTTGTTCTCCCAGCCCTGGGTCGGATCCCATACCCGGTACCAGTAGCTGATGCCCCCGGCGTGCAGCGGAAGCGAGACCGACCAATAGCCCTTCGCGTCCTTGGTCATGTCCCTGGTGAACTCGGTACCTCCGGCGTGGTAGCGACCTGGCTGCCACTCCTCCGGCTGATAGCGGGTGTTGCCGGTGCCGAGGTCGAGCAGAGTCAGGTCCCCGGCAAGGCGGACCTGCGTCGCGTTCGGGTTGTGATAGACGAACGTGACGGTGTATCCGGTCGGTGAACCGCGATCCGCCTTGACGGTCGCGCCCTCCACGATCGGGCGCTTGCCGGCGGCGGCTGGCGCGGAGATGGTGGCGCTGACACCTGCGCCGAGTGACATGATCGCGAGCAACGAGATCGCACGGCTGAGCCTGCGTCTTCCGATCGCTTTCCTCATCTGGGATTACTCCTCTATGGCCTCGCGCGGCCTCATGGGGATCTGTGGTCTGGTCGGACACTGGCGACGGCGCGCCCTTTCCCGCTTCACCTCCTTTCTGTCGATGAATCCCGGACGAGGGATTGCACCGTTCCGGATCCGGCGCGCTGCCGGAGGAGCCTCCTGCGGGTCACGCGGCCCCGCTGTTCGTCGTGGATGGCCCGTCCTGGGCGTGCTTGTCAGCTAAATCGAATTAGCATGCGTAGTGTGGCGCGGCTCACCTTTTGGTGTCAAGGGTGTTCCGGGCCTGTTACGTCGCTGAGTCGCCTGGTCACGGAGCTGATGCGGCGGTGCGCCGCGCCGGCCGAACGCACCGGGGTGGTGTGGGTGGCCAAGGTCTGCAGGTGTACGAGACAACTCCGAGTGTCGCCTCGCGTTGGCACACAGCAACGTCTCAGCATGCCTGCCTACGCTGGCCGGCATGTCCAGCGACGGTGAGCCTCCCAGTACTGAGCAGCCCGAGGCCCGAGCGAGGTTCTGCCGGTGACCGAGTGGCTGCTGCTGGCCGTCGCGGTCCTGCTGATCGCGGCGAACGCGCTGTTCGTGGCCGCGGAGTTCGCCTTCGTCACGGTTGACCGGGCCACGGTCGAGCGCGGAGCGGAGGCCGGTGACCGCCGGGCCGCCGGCCTGCTCAAGGGGCTACGGACGTTGTCCACCCAACTGTCCGGGGCGCAGCTGGGCATCACCGTCACCAGTCTGGTGGTCGGCTTCCTGGCCGAACCGTCCCTGGCCACGCTGCTGCGTGGTCCGCTCGGGTTGACCGGACTGTCCGATTCGGCGGTCACCGCCCTGTCGGTGACCCTGGCGCTGGCCATGGCGACTGGCTTTCAGATGGTCTTCGGTGAACTCGTGCCGAAGAACTGGGCGATCGCCGAACCGTTGCGCGTGGGCCGGGCCGTAGCGGGAGCACAGCGCGGCTTCACGACCGCCGCCGGCCCGCTGATCCGGTTCCTCAACGGCACGGCCAACCGGATTCTGCGCCTGATCGGCATCGAGCCGACCGAGGAACTGGCCTCGGCGCGTTCCCCGCAGGAACTCGCCTCACTTGTCACCCGGTCCGGCCGGGAGGGCACGCTCGACGCGCGGACGGCGGAACTCGTCGCGCGTTCGATCGACTTCGGCGGGCGCACTGCGGCCGACGTCATGACTCCACGCAACCGGGTGCAGTTCGTCTCCGCCGACGCGCCCGCGAAAGTGGTGCTGAGCCTCGCCGCCGGAAGCGGCCATGCCCGATTCCCGGTCACCGGCGCCGGGGTGGACGACGTCGTCGGCGTGGTGCATTTCAAGCACGCCCTGGCGGTGCCCGCCGCAGAGCGGACCACCCGTCAGGTCCGGGCGATCATGGTGGACCTCCCCGAGGTGCCCGAGACCATGCCGCTCGACCCGCTGCTGGCGGTGCTACGCGGGCACGGGTTGCAGGTGGCGGTCGTCGTCGACGAGTACGGCGGGACCGCTGGCGTCGTCACCCTTGAGGATCTCGTCGAGGAGATCGTCGGTGAGATCGCGGACGAGCAGGACGGTCCCCACCGCCGCCACCATCGGTCCGCCGACGGCACCTGGACCCTGTCCGGTCTGCTGCGTCCCGACGAGGCGTCCCGGCTGATCGGCCTCGACCTTCCGGAGGCGCGGGACACCGACACCCTCAGCGGGCTGGTGACCGAGCGTCTCGGCCGCTTCCCGCAGGTCGGCGACACCATCACCGTGTCCGTCGCGGACCGGAGTCACCCCGACGCCGACGGTCTGCCCACCTCTGCCAGGGCGGAACTCGCGGTCATCCGGCTGGACGGCCGCCGGGTCGACCGGCTCACCCTGCGTCCCTGCGCCGACCATCAGCCGAGCGAGGAAACCCGGTCATGAGTGACGTCACCGCGATCATGCTGGCCGTGGTGCTGCTGGCCGGCAACGCCTTCTTCGTCGGGGCGGAGTTCGCCCTGATCTCCGCCCGCCGTACGCAGATCGAACCCCGCGCGGCTGCCGGCTCATCCATCGCCCGGGTCACGTTGCGGGCGATGGAGAACGTCTCCCTGATGATGGCCGGCGCGCAACTCGGCATCACGGTCTGCTCGCTCGGCCTCGGCGCGATCGGTGAACCCGCCGTGGCGCACCTGCTGGAGAAGCCCTTCGCCGCCGCCGGCGTGCCCGAGGCGCTGCTGCACCCGATCGCGTTCACCATCGCACTGTCAGTCGTCGTGTTCCTGCACATGGTGCTCGGTGAAATGGTGCCCAAGAACATCGCCCTCGCCGGTCCGGAACGCTCCGCGCTGATGCTGGGGCCGGTGCTCTACGGCATCGTCACTGTTCTCCGCCCGCTGATCTGGTTGCTCAACCAGATCGCCAACGCGGTTCTGCGGCTGCTCCGGGTCACCCCGAGAGACGAGGTCGCCTCCAGCTTCAACAACGAGGAGATCGCCGGTTTCATCGCTCAGTCCCGGCAGGAAGGGCTGATCGACCAGGACGAGCACGACCTGCTCACCGGTGCGTTGGCCTTCAACGACCAGGCCGCCGCCACCGTGGCGCTTCCGCTGGCAGCACTTGTCACCCTGCCCCAGGACACGACCGTGGCAGAGTTGGAACGCCAGTGCGCGGCAACTGGATACTCCCGTTTTCCGCTCACCGATCCGGAGGGCAGGCTCACCGGATACGTCCACGTCAAGGACATCCTCGGACTACCAGCGGAACAGCATGACGAGCCGCTCGACCCGGGACTGATCCGCCCGCTCGTCGCCCTGGACGCCGCACGACCGCTGCGCGACGCCCTCACCGTCATGCAACACCGGGGCGCCCACCTCGCCACCATCGTCGACTCGAGCGGCCAACTCCTCGGCCTGGCCGCACTGGAGGACGTGGTGGAAAAGCTCGTCGGCGAGGTACGCGACGCGACCCGGCGCACGACCGACACCGCGTTGGTCCACTGACGAAAGCCGCACGTGGTCGCGGGGCGCCAACCGTCCCGATGATCACGCCAATTGTCGATCATTTGATGCCGCTTCTTCGAAGACGTGGCGGGTGTCGTGCTGATCAAAACGCCAGCGGAATCTGAACAACCGATATCAATAGACGATCATTGATATCTTGTCCGATTGGTGTGATACTCGCTGGAAGCGCTCCCAAACCCGTCCCGGTGAGCGTGTCAGAAATGGAGGATGCACCGTGCGTTCACACCATCCCCACCAGTCCGGCCGGCGATCCCGGCCAGCCGTCCGGGTGCTGGTCCTCGCCCTCACCATGGTGGCCGCGATGCTGCCCTGGGCGGGTGCCGCCCAAGCCCACGGCACCGTGATCAACCCGGCGACCCGCGCCTACCAGTGTTGGCAGAACTGGGGCCACCGGCACATGGATCCGGCGATGCAGACGCAGGACCCGATGTGCTACCGGGCGTTCCAGGCCAACCCCGACACCATGTGGAACTGGATGAGCCAGCTGCGGGACGGCCTCGGTGGGCAGTACCAGGCCCGTACGCCCGACGGGCAGCTCTGCAGCAACGCCCTCTCCCGGAACGACACCGTGAACCAGCCGGGGGCCTGGAAGGCGACCAACGTGAGCCGCAACTTCACGCTCCGGTTCTACGACCAGGCCAGCCACGGCGCTGACTTCTTCCGGGTCTACGTCACCCGGCAGGGCTTCAATCCGAACTCGCAGCGCGTCGGCTGGGGCAACATCGACCAGATCCTGCAGACCGGGCGCTACGCGCCGACGCAGAACATCTCGTTCAACGTCTCGATCCCGTCCGGGCGTAGCGGCCAGCACGTTCTCTTCGTGATCTGGAAGGCGTCGCACATGGACCAGACCTACATGTGGTGCAGCGACATCAACATCGTCTGATCCACGCGGCTGCCAGGCACAGCTCGGCTCCGGCCCGGGACGAACTCCTGGGCCGGAGTCGCCGCTTGCTCGCCGTGGCGGTGCGGCCGTCCCCCCCGTTACCTTTTTGATCGTCCCCAGCCGGGGACCCTCGGTCGCCCGGCCCGGTATGACTTTCTGCCCCTGTCGTGTGGATGATCCGGGGGGT
>NZ_JBFAML010000044.1:0-34843 GCF_040660295.1 Micromonospora sp. NPDC049891 | reverse complement strand
GTCCTATACGCCATGCTCCGCGACAAGATCCCCTACCAACCACGCCCGACAGGCCCCGTCCCCGCTTGACGAAACCCATAGGGACACCCCCCCGCCCTGCTGACGGCCTGCCTACCGCCGCCAGCACCACCCGTTCCGGCCGTGACCGGCCCGACGCGCGTACGTGAGGCGGGGGGCATCTCCCATCCCGACCGCCTCCTGGCCGTGCTACTCGACCGCGTGACCACCGCCCCCGAAGGGGTCCGCCGCACCACCCTCTACGGCGTCGCCCGAGGCGTGGCCCGGATGGTCACCGCCGGAGCCATCGACCACGCCGACGCGATCGCCGCTCTCACCGACGCCGGCCGCCGCGCCGAGCAAACCGACCGCGATATCCGAGCCGCCATCCGTGGTGGCTTCCGAGCCGAAGGAGTCGCCGCATGACCACCAGCGAACCAATCGACGGCGCGGCCATCTTGGACACGCTGCACGCCGCCCTGACCCGATACGTGATCCTGCCGTCCGCTGAGGCAGTCGACGCCGTGGCGCTGTGGATCGCCGCAACCCACGCCCAGCCCGCGTGGGCGCACGCGCCCCGCCTCGTCATCCGGGCGCCCGAAAAGCGGTGCGGCAAGTCTCGGCTGTTGGATGTGGTGGAAGGGTGCTGCCACAACCCGCTGATCACCGTCAACGCCTCCCCGGCCGCCGTCTACCGGGCCATTGGCACCGACAACCCGCCCACCCTGCTCGTCGACGAAGCCGACACGATCTTTGGTGGGAAGAACGCCGACGCGAACGAAGACCTACGTGGGCTGCTCAACGCCGGTCATCAGCGCAACCGGCCCGCCATCCGCTGGGACGCCGGTACGCAGCGATTGGAGAAGATCCCCACCTTTGCCATGGCGGCACTGGCCGGTATCGGGGCGATGCCCGACACCATCGAAGACCGCGCCGTTGTCGTCCGGATGCGCCGCCGCGCCCCCGGCGAAACCGTCGCTCCCTACCGGCACCGCCGCGACGGACCTGCGCTGCGCGCGATCGCGCAACGGCTCACCGTGTGGCTCGGCGCGAACCTCGCCACCCTCGAAGCCGCGGAACCACCCATGCCCGTCGAAGACCGCGCCGCCGACACCTGGGAACCCCTCGTGGCCGTCGCCGACCTGGCCGGTGGCACCTGGCCGACACGCGCCCGGCACGCCGTCACCACCCTCACCGCTGAGGCCGACGAAGCCGGCAACGTCTCCACCCGCGTACGGCTACTCGCCGACGTACGCACCGCGTTCACCGTGCTCGGCGACCCGCCCGCCGCGTCCACACACGACCTGCTCGCCGCGCTCAACGGCGATGACGAAGCACCCTGGGCAGGATTCGGGCCGACCGGCCTCACCGGCAAGCGGCTCGGCGACCTGCTCCGCGAGTTCGGGATCACGTCGACCACCATCCGCTTCCCCGTCGGACAGGCCAAGGGCTACACCCGAGAAGCCTTCACCGACGCGTGGAACCGGTACTGCCCCGCCCCATCCGTACCATCCGTCCCACCCTCGTTTCCGCAGGTCATCCCCGGTACGGATTCCCCGTCTGGTACGGATCGATCCGTACCACCAACCCCGCCCGGCCGTGCCCCTGGTACGCATCAATCCGTACCAGCACCCCAATCCGTACCGCACCTGACCAGGCAAAACGAGCTTGGTACGGATGGTACGGATACCCCCGGCATCGGGTCACCGCACGTCGCTGGTGACAGACCGAACCGCAGGAACGGCCCGCTGAGAGCCACGGAGACGGCTATGCCCTACGCCGTACACCGGGATACCAAATCTCGGCGCCACGGCGCTCTCGGCGGGCCGCTTTAGCGGCCATCATCGATCCGCCTGCCCCACCTATCAACTGACCCTCGCCCGATGAGAACGCCCGCCACCGGCGCTCTCAACACACCGGAACTACGGGGAGAAGCTGTGTCCACGCCAGATAACCGTGTCGTCCTGACCATCGAAGAAGCCGCCCAACGACTCGGCATTGGCCGCACCACCATGTACGCCCTCATCAAGGCCGGCCAGATCCGCACCGTCACCATCGGCCGCCTCCGCCGCGTGCCGACGTTCTGCCTAGACGAGTACGTGCGGAAGCTGCTCACCAACGCCACGCCCCTCGATCGCGCCGCCTGACTAAAGGAGCCCGCCAATGGGACGCAAACCGAACGGCGCATCGAGCATTTACCTCGGCGCCGACGGTTCCTGGCATGGCCGGGTCACTGTCGGCGTAAAGGACGATGGATCGCCGGACCGCCGGCACGTCCGCGGAAAGACCGAAGCCACCGTCATCAAGAAGGTGCGGCTCCTAGAGCGGGAGCGGGACAGCGGCACGGTACGCAGGGCCGGCCAGCGCTGGACGGTGAAGACCTGGCTCACTCACTGGGTCGAGAACATTGCGGCCCCGGCCGTGCGAGAGAACACCCTCGCCGGCTACCGGGTGGCCGTCTACCGGCACCTCATCCCCGGCCTCGGAGCGCACCGGATCGAGCGCCTAGAACCCGAGCACCTGGAGCGCTTCTACCGGCGAATGCAGGAGAAGGGCAGCGCCCCGGCCACCGCTCACCAGGCGCACCGAACGATCCGGACGGCGCTCAACGAGGCGGTACGCCGGGGGCACCTGGCCAAGAACCCGGCCACCCTCGCCAAGGCACCACGTCTACCGGAAAAACGAGATCGAGCCGTACACGGTCGCCGAGGTACAGCGGCTCATGGCCGCCACCCGTGGCCGGCGCAACAGCGCGCGGTGGGCGGTCGCGCTCGCCCTCGGCCTGCGCCAAGGGGAAGCGCTCGGCCTACGCTGGTCGGACGTCGACCTCGACGCCGGAACCCTGACCGTCCGTCGCGGCCGGCAGCGGCCGAGGTGGGAGCACGGGTGCCGCCCGCCGTGCGGCCGGAAGCACGGCGGGCACTGCCCCGATCGCCGCCAGGTACGGGCCGATACCGCCGAGACCAAGTCGCGGGCCGGCCGGCGCAGCATCGGGCTCCCTGACGAGCTGGTGGCGCTGCTCCGTAAGCACCGCGACGAGCAGGACCAGGAGCGCGTCACCGCCGCCCAACTCTGGGAGGACGGTGACTGGCTGTTCGCCACACCGATTGGCGGCCCGGTCAACCCGCGCACGGACTACGACGAGTGGAAGCGGCTGCTCCGGCTCGCCGGACTCCGCGACGGCCGGTTACACGACGCCCGGCACACCGCCGCCACGGTGCTGCTGATCCTCGGCGTGGCCGAGCGGGCGGTGATGGGCATCATGGGCTGGTCCAACTCAGCGATGGCGGCCCGGTACCAACACCTCACCGCCCAAGTGCGCCGGGACATCGCCCAGCGGGTGGGCGGACTGCTCTGGGACACCCCGGCGGAGAAGCCGAAACCGGCCTCTTAAGAGCGAACTGAGACCGAAACTGAGACCACAAGCGGAACGCCCGGCCGATCCCTGCGGATCGACCGGGCGTCCTCGCTGTTAACGAGCGGTGGCGGCGGGATTTGAACCCGCGGAGGGCGTAAACCCTCACACGCTTTCGAGGCGTGCTCCTTAGGCCACTCGGACACGCCACCGCCGACGAGGGTACAGGACCACGGGTTCCGACACCGAACCGGTCCCGGCCGGGCTGGCCTGGCAGGATCTCTGCCATGAGTACGCACATCGGCGCGAAGCCGGGCGAGATCGCCGAGCGGGTCCTGATGCCGGGTGACCCCCTGCGGGCCAAGTGGATCGCGGAGACCTACCTCGAGGGCGCGAACTGCTACTCGACGGTGCGGGGCATGTTGGGCTTCACCGGCCGCTGGAACGGGGTCGAGGTTTCCGTGCAGGGCTCCGGGATGGGCATGCCCTCGGCCTCGATCTACGCCCACGAGCTGGTAAACGAGTACGGCGTGAAGTCGCTGATCCGGGTCGGCTCGTGCGGCGCGCTCAGCGAGGACCTTCAGCTGCGCGACGTGATCGCGGCGATCGGGTCGTCCACCGACTCGAACATGAACCGGATGCGTTTCGACGGGCTCATCGACTACGCCCCGGTCGCCGACTTCGGGTTGCTGCGTACCTCGGTGGAGGTGGCCGAGCGGCGTGGCATCGCCATGCGGGTCGGGCCGATCCTGGCTGCGGACGCCTTCTACACCGACCGGCCGGACCTCTACGACAGCCTGGCGGAGTACGGCGTGCTGGCGGTGGAGATGGAGTCCGCGGCGCTGTACACGATCGCGGCCCGGTTCAAGGCGCGTGCCCTGACCCTGCTGACGGTGAGCGACCACATCAAGACCGGCGAGAAGACCACCTCGCAGGAGCGGGAGCAGACCTTCAGCCAGATGGTCGAGATCGCCCTGGACACCATCGTCGCCTGAGCCGAGCAAGCGGCGTCCCGCCACCCCCCGTGCGGTGGCGGGACGCTTTCGTGTCGGCCGCCGGTGACGACCGTCACCGCAGAAATATATCCGACCGGTCGTTCTTATTTAGTAGTCTCGCCGCATGAACGTCGACGGTCGGCTCGCCCGGGGCCAGCGCACCCGCACCGCTGTGCTGGACACCGCCGTCAGCCTGGCCTCCGCCAGCGGCCTCGACGGACTCTCCCTCGGCCATCTCGCCGAGTCGCTCGGGGTCAGCAAGTCCGGCCTCTTCGCGCACTGGCGCTCCAAGGAGGAGTTGCAGCTCGCCACCATCGACCGGGCCGTCGCCCAGTGGCAGGAACGGATCATCGGCCCGGCGCTGCGCACCCCCCGGGGCGTACGCCGGATCCACGCCCTGCACGACGCGCGGATCGATTTCTACGCCGGCCGGGTGCTGCCCGGCGGCTGCTTCTTCGCCACCACCGAGTTCGAGTTCAACGCCCGGCCCGGCGCGGTCCGCGACCGGCTCGCCGAGGTCTTCGCCGCCTGGACGGCGTTCCTGGAACGGCTCGTCGCCGAGGCGGTCGAGCTCGGCGAGCTGCCCGCCGGCACGGATGTCGCGCTGCTGGCGTACGAGATCGACGCGTTCGGCATCGCCGCCGCGATGCGTTCCCGCCTGCTCGACCCGGAGGTCACCTACCGGCACGCCCGCCTCGGCGTGCTGAACCACCTGCGGGCGCTCTGCCCAGACCCCGCCCTGCTACCGGAAGGCCCGTCATGAGTCACGCAGTCGCCGAACAGCCCGCCGTGGAGTACGGCCATGTCGAGCACGCCATGGTCCACTTTGACGACCTCGACGCCCTCGGCATCCTGCACAACGCCAGGTACGCGCTGCTGCTGGAGCGGGCGCTCACCGCGTACTGGTCCGACCGTGGGGTCGCCTACCAGGCCGGACGGGCCAGCACACCGGACGTGTTCCACGCCGTACGCGAGTTCAGCATCAGCTACCTCGCCCCGGTCACCGGCACCGGCCCGGTCGCCGTGCACTTCTGGCTGGAGCAGCTCGGCACCAGCAGCGCCCGGTACGCCTTCCGCTTCCACTCGCTCGACGGCAGCACGACGTACGCGGAAGGACACCGCGCGGTGGTCCGCCTCGACCCGGCGACCCTGCGACCCGCCCCGTGGACCGACACCGCCCGGGCGGTCGCCACCACGCTGCTCCGCTCCTGACGCCTCGGCCCGTCAGCGGAAGAAGGCGCGCAGGACGGCGGCGTTCTCGGCCTCCAGGATGCCGCCGTACACCTCGGGACGGTGGTTGAGCCGGCGGTCGCGCAGCACGTCCCAGAGCGAACCGGCGGCACCGGTCTTGGGTTCCCAGGCGCCGAAGACCACTGTCGAGACCCGGGCCAGCACCAATGCCCCGGCGCACATCGTGCAGGGTTCGAGGGTCACCACAAGGGTGCAGCCGTCCAGCCGCCAGCGGCCCAGCCGCTGGGCTGCCCGGCGCAACGCGAGCACCTCGGCGTGCGCGGTCGGGTCACCGGTCAGCTCGCGTTCGTTGCGGCCGACCGCCAGCTCACTGCCGTCCGGCCCGTAGAGCACCGCGCCCACCGGCACGTCACCGGACTGGCCGGGCTCGGCGAACTCGTCACCGCCCCCCGAGGCCACCGAGCCGGCAGCACCACCGGCCGGAGAAGTGACGTCCCCGACCTCGGCCGCCGGGCCGGTCACCGCGACTTCGAGGGCGCGGCGCATCCAGAGTTCGTGCCGCTGCCGTCGGCCGGTACCGGTCGGGTCGGCGAGGTCCTCGTCCGCTCCCGGCCCGGCGCGACCGACCGAACCGGGCGTGACCTGCCCCGGCCGGACCGTCTCCAGCGCCGGATCGGTCACGTCGAAGGGCTCAGACCTCACGCAGTTCCTCGACGTCGTCGACACAGCCCAGCACCTGGCAGATCTCGGCGGTGACGTCGGCCGGCATCATCCCCTCGTGGGCACAGAGGGCGAGCAGCCGCTGCGCGGGAATGCCCAGGTCGGTCAGGAGATCCGCCTCGCCGACCGGGTCAGCCTCCGGGTCGACGGCGGGTTGCTCGTTGTCGTCGCCACCGCTGGTGGCGGCCGGACGCACCTCTTCGGTGTCGTCGAGCCCGGTCACCGACGTCTTGAGGTCACCGACCAGCAGCGAACCCAGCCGGGACTCCTCCGCGTACGCCGAATCGGAGCCGAAGACCCGCAGGTCCTCGCCCTCGTCGAGACGCAGGATGACCAGGTAGGTGTCGTCCGCCTCGACGAACAACAGCGACAGGTCCGCGTCCGGGGCGACGTCGCGGAGTCGCTCGGCGACCTCGTCGACGTCGGCGGCACCCCGCAGGTTCAGCTCGGCGGCGGTCCAACCGCCCTTCTCACGCACGACGGCCGCAGCGAAGTACGACACGGTTTCCCCCAAGTTGCCTCGGCACAGCACTCGCCGATCCGTTACGCGTGCACGTTAGCCGGTCGGGTCGGCAGGCGACCGGTCAACGCCCCGAAGGGCCGGTCATTTGAACCCCTTTTCGACCTGTGCGGCGCGTGCACGCCACCTCCGACCCTGCGGTCCGACGGACCACGAGGGGAGGTCGAAAAGGGTTGATTCCTGGGGAAAGGATCTCCTGGCCGCTCAGCCGGCGAGACGTCGGCGAGTGGCGATCAGCTGGCGGAGCCGTTCGGTGCGGGCGCGCTGTGGCCGTTCGCGTTCGCGTACCGCGCGCGCGTCCGCCAACTGCGCCAGGAGCTGAAGGCGGCGGCGGCTGCGATCGGGATCCAGCCGCGGAGTGGTCCAGGCCATACCGGGAGAGTGCCGAGTTACGGCCATCCAGTCAAGACGGGTTTCGGTGTCTGCGCGACGACGCACCGCAGTCGCCGCCGACGGGCTTCACCAGAGCGGCCAGTCACCGCTGCTCGCCCAGCGGGTGGCGACCGCGGCGACGGCGATGCTCCACCCTCCGGCGGTGACGATCGCGATGCCGGCGCCCACTCCGCGGTCGCCGTACCTGACCAACGCCAGGGCCGCGAGCCAGGCCAGCCCACCAGCGAACAGCGTCCACCAGACGTACCCGACGAGGCTGCCGCCGAGCAGGCCGAAGAGGACCAGCCAGAGGAGGGTGCCGACCGCTCCGGCCGCGACACCGGCGCCGCCGACCGGGTTCGGCTCGCGGTAGGTGGGGCGTGGCGGCCGCCCGGAGGGAAAGAGGCCGGACGGGTTGTACGGCAACACCGGTACCACTCCTCCACACGCACGGACGCTGTGCCCACCACCGTATCGAGTCTGTCAGGATGGCCGGATGGTTCCGCTGACGATCGGACGCCGGCGCGCGTACGCCGTGTTGCTGCTCGTGCCGGTGCTCGCGGCGAGCGGCTGTGGTGCGCCTGACGCGCCGACGGGCGCCGGCCCGACGGCCGTGACCAGCCCGACCGCCGAGACCAGCCCGACCGCGGCGACCACCGGCGGACCCACCGCGACGCCCGACATCGCCGACCAGCCGGCCGCGACGGAGGCACCGACGCCGCGCACGGGCCTGCCACACGTCTTTCCGGTACGCGCCAGGAAGGCGTCGTACCACCCGACCCACTCGGCATATCCGGGGACGGACATCTTCGCCGACTGCGGTGAGCCGGTCGTCGCGGTCACCGACGGCGAGATCGGCGAGGTCAGCCGGCGTGACCGGTACAAAAAGAGTGGTCCGCAGGGGCCCTACAACGGCGGCCTGTCCGTGTCGGTGATCGGTGACGACGGGGTGCGCTACTACGGCTCGCACCTGACCGAGATCGCCGAGGACATCGACGCGGGGGTGCGGGTACGCGCCGGTCAGCGGCTCGGCACCGTGGGCCGGACGGGCAACGCCAACAACGTCTGCCATCTGCACTTCGGGATCTCCCCGCCGTGCCTGGGTGAGGACGGCTGGTGGATCCGCCGGGGCGTGATCTGGCCCGCGCCGTATCTCGACTCGTGGCGTAAGGGCGGCAACCGGGAGCCGGCGGCCGAGGTGGCCGCCTGGCATCGCAAGCACGGCTGCCCGAGCAAGCCGCCCGCGCGCTGATACCGCGTCATCCGCGTTTCATCAGTCCGAAACATTGACGCAGGTCTCGCCGGTGAACTACCGTCCGCCGTAGCAAGAGAGCGCTCTCTCAGGTAACTAAATTCACAATACCGACGAAGCGTGCGCCGACCGGCGCGGCCGGGCCGGCACGCGTTGGAGGAAAGATGAGACCTCCCGCCCCACGCCGCCCCCACCATCGGATCCTGGCCGCCACCGCCGCCGCGACCCTCGTCCTCGGCGGGCTGGCCGTCATCGCCAGTTCCGCAGCCCAGGCCGCGCCGGTCGGCGCCGGCAGCTACACCACCACACCCGTCGGCCCGCTCCCCGGCGGTTGCGGAAACCTGACCACCAACCCCCGGCAGTTCGCCACCAACGCCGCCCCGCCCGGGCCGGTACCCACGAACGACTGGTGGTCCTCGCTGCTGTGGAAGCGCCTGAACTGCGCCTTCAGCGAGCCGTTGCACGCACATCCGGTGTCCTACCAACCCGTCACCGACGGGCTCGGCTTCTCGGCCACCTCGACTCCCACGATCACCGGTACCGCCATCGGCGTCGGCGAGTTCAAGTACCCCTACGTCGAGGACATCCGGGTCGGCGTGGCCGGGCTGGCCGCTCCCAACGTGCTGGCGGACGACTGGACGGACTGGACGGTCACCCCGTACTGGAGCGACGGGGCGCGGACGATGCGCGCCACCATCGGCCACGGGTTGCCGCTGGCGTACTTCCGCACCAGCGGCGGCGACGCGGTGATCAACGCGACCGGTGGTAGCCCCACGGTCTGGTCCAACAGCGGAAACAGCATCGGTTTCACCGTCCGTGGCCACGACTACGTGGCGTACGCGCCGTCCGGCGCGACGTGGACCGTCAGCGGCAGCCGGATCAGCTCCAGCCTCGCCGGACGCGGCTACTTCAGCGTCGCGCTGCTGCCGGCCACCGGCGGCGGCACCGCCCGCACCCAGCTCGCCGCCAGCTACGGCCAGTACGCGCACGCCCACGTCACCGGCACCCGGGTCAGCTACACCTACAACGCGTCGACCAGCCGGGTGGAGACCCGGTACACCTTCACCACCACGCCTCGCGAGGGCACCGAGACCCGGACCGTGGTCAGCCTCTACCCGCACCAGTGGCGGGCGCTGTCCGGTGCCACGCCGATCACACCGACCTACCCGTCCGCCCGAGGCCGGATGAAGGTGGTCACCGGCGTCGGCGAGTTCCGCACCTCGATGCGGTTCAACGGCGTACTGCCCGAGCTGCCCGCCGTCGCCACCGGGGCCGGCGCCGACCTGACCACGCTGCGGCAGCACCTGGCGGCGGTGCGGAGCAACCCGATGGACCAGCGCGGCGGCGACACCTACTGGACGGGCAAGGGACTCGGCCGGGCGGCCCGCATCGCCGAGATCGCCGACCTGGTCGGGGACACCGAGACCCGCACCTCGGCGCTGAACGCCATCCGCTCCACCCTCAACGACTGGCTCACCGCGTCGTCCGGGGAGACCGAGCGCCTCTTCTACTACGACCAGCGGTGGGGCACGCTCATCGGCTACCCCGCGTCGTACGGCTCCGACCAGGAACTCAACGACCACCACTTCCACTACGGCTACTACATCGCCGCCGCCGCGACGCTTGCCAAGTTCGACCCGAACTGGGCCCGGCAGGACCAGTACGGCGGCATGATCGACCTGCTCATCCGGGACGCCAACAACTACGACAGGTCGGACACCCGCTTCCCGTACCTGCGCGACTTCGACATCTACGCCGGGCACGACTGGGCCTCCGGGCACGGCGCGTTCGCCAGCGGCAACAACCAGGAGTCGTCGTCGGAGGGGATGAACTTCGCCAACGCCCTGATCCAGTGGGGACAGGCCACCGGCAACACGGCGGTACGCGACGCCGGCATCTTCCTCTACACCACCCAGGCCGCGGCGATCCACGAGTACTGGTTCGACGTCACCGGGGAGAACTTCCCCGCCGAGTTCGGGCACTCCAACGTGGGCATGGTGTGGGGTGACGGCGGCGCGTACGCCACCTGGTTCAGCGCCGAGCCCGAGATGATCCAGGGCATCAACCTGCTGCCGAACACCGGTGGGCACCTCTACCTGGGCCAGCACCCGGACTACAACTCGGTCAAGTACGCCGAACTGGTCCGCAACAACGGCGGCGAGCCAACCGTCTGGCAGGACATCCACTGGCAGTTCCTCGCCCTCGGTGACGCCGACGCGGCCCTGGCCAAGCTGCGCGCCAACCCCGGCTACACGCCGGAGGAGGGAGAGAGCCGGGCGCACACCTTCCACTGGATCCGTAATCTGGCCGCCCTCGGCCGGGTCGACACCGGGGTCACCGCCGACCATCCGCTGGCCGCGGTGTTCAACCGCAACGGCGCCCGGACGTACGTGGCCAGCAACATCTCCGGCTCGCCACTGACCGTACGGTTCTCCGACGGGACGCAGCTGACCGTGGCGGCCGGGCGTACCACCACAAGTGGGGCGCACACCTGGAGCGGGGGCAGCGCCGGTGGGGGTACGCCTCCGAGCCCGACCCCGACGCCGACGTCCACCCCGACGCCGACTCCGACGCCCACTCCCACCCCGACGCCGACGCCGACCGACCCGCCGTCCAGCTCGCCCGTGCGCTATCTGCTGTCCGGAGGCGGTCTGGGTGCGTCCGGCACCGCCGGCACGACCACCGTGACCAGCGCCGGCGGCGCGAACCACGACGGCACGCCGCGTAACCCGGTGGTCTTCACCGCGACCGGCCTCAACCTCAACCACAACGGCGGGCAGACCGCGTTCGACCTCTTCCTGGACGCCGGCACGGCGGTCGGCAACGGGGTGCAGGCCCGCGTCTCGTACGACCTGACCGGTGACGGCAGCTGGGAGCGGGTGGAGACGTACCGCTACTTCGCCACCGACCCGGTGTCGGGCTGGGAGCACTACACCCAGGGCGCCGGGCTGCACTCCAGCAGCGGCTCCCTCGGCAATCTGCGTGGCGGCACCGTCCGGGTGGAGGTGTGGTCGGCCATCGGCAACAACCCCACCACCCTCGGTGTCGGTGACCGCTCCCTGGTGCGGCTGCCGTACGCCTGATCCCGCACCGTGATCCGCCCCGCGCCGCCGGTCGTACCCCGACCGGCGGCGCGGCCGCGTAGGTTGCATGGCATGACCGAGCGGGACCCCATCGCCGACCTGCGCCGGATCGCCTTCCTGCTGGAACGGGCGAACGAGGCCACCTATCGGGTACGCGCCTTCCGTTCGGCGGCCAAGGCGCTGGCCGCGCTGCCGGTCAAGGAGGTGGCTGAGCGGGCCCGCACCGGCAAGCTCACCGAGCTGGCCGGGGTCGGTGACGTCACCGCCCGCTGTGTGGCCGAGTCGGTGGCCGGGGAGGAACCGGTCTACCTGCGCCGGCTCGTCGCCACCGAGGGCACCGACCTGGACGCTGAGGCCACCGCCCTGCGTACCGCCCTGCGCGGCGACTGCCACACCCACTCGGACTGGTCCGACGGCGGGTCACCGATCGAGGAGATGGCACTGGCCGCCGTCGAACTGGGCCACGAGTACCTGGTGCTCACCGACCACTCGCCCCGGTTGAAGGTGGCCCGGGGACTGACCGCCGACCGGTTGCGTAGCCAGCTCGACCACGTGGCAAGGCTCAACGAGGCGCTGCCGGAGGGGTTCCGCATCCTCACCGGCATCGAGGTCGACATCCTCGCCGACGGTTCACTCGACCAGGACGAGGAGTTGCTGTCCCGGCTGGACGTGGTGGTCGGGTCGGTACACAGCGGCCTGAACGACGACCGGGCGAAGATGACCCGGCGGATGCTGGCCGCCGTCGCCAACCCGCACCTGGACATCCTGGGGCACTGCACCGGTCGGATGGTCTCGTCCCGGCCGGCCGGGGTGACCGGACCGGGCGACCGGGGGCACCGCGCCCGGACCCGGGCCGAGAGCGACTTCGACGCCGACGCCGTCTTCGCCGCCTGCGTGGAACACGACACCGCCGTGGAGATCAATTCACGCCCGGAGCGGCAGGATCCGCCGAAGCGGTTGATCCGGCGGGCGCTGGAGGCCGGTTGCCGGTTCGCCATCAACACCGACGCGCACGCCCCGGGCCAGTTGGACTGGCAGCGCTTCGGCTGCGAGCGGGCCGCCCTGTGCGGAGTCCCCGCGGACCGTGTGATCAACACCTGGGCGGCCGACGAGCTGGTCGCCTGGACCCGCGACTGACGCCTGCCCAACCGCCCGGCCCGCCCGCCTCCGGTCAGCGGGCGGCGGGTTCGACGACAGGAGCCGTCGGGGTGCCCACACCCGGTGCCACCCGACGACGCCGTCGGCCGAGCAGGCCCTGTGACACCGCGACACCGAGCAGCACGATCAGCGCGCCGACCGGCTGGTGCCAGCTGAGTCGCTCGCCGAGCACCACGGCACCGATCAGCACCGCGAACACCGGGATCAGGTACGTCACGGTGGAGGCGGTGGTCGCGCCGACGATCCGGATGTTCCGAAGGTGGATCACGAAGGCGAGCCCGGTGCCGAGCGCACCCAACGCCAGCACGGCCGCGAGCACCCGCGGCGACAGCGCGGTCGGCAGCGGCGGCGCGCCGGCCACCACCGGCGCCACGATCGCGAGCTGGAGCGTCGCGACGATCAGCTGCGCCGCCGACAGGGACAACCCGGACAGGGTGCTGCCGGCGATGAACTTCTTCTGGTACGGGATGGCCAGGCCGTAGCAGGCGGCGGCACCGAAGCACATCAACTGGCCAACGAAGTGGGCACCGCCGACGCCCTGCCAGACGCCGAGCACCACCATCACCCCGGTGAAGCCGAGCGCCAGCCCGACCGCACCGCGTGCGGTCAGCCGCTCGGTGCGGAACACCAGCACGGCCAGCGGCAGCACGACAAGCGGAGTGGTCGCGTTCCAGATGCCGGCGAGCATCGACTCGACCCGCTGCTCGCCGTAGCCGAACAGGGTGAACGGCAGCGCCACCCCGAAGGCGGCGATCACGAAGAGGTGACCCCAGACCCGGGGATCGCGGGGCAACCGGTCACGCAGCACGGCGAGCACCACGAGCAGGGTCAGCGCGCCCGCTCCCACCCGGTAGAGGGTGAGGTGCAGCGGGTGCAGCTCAGCCACCCCGACCTTGATGAAGAGAAAGCTGGAGCCCCAGATCGCGGCGAGGGCGATGAAGCCGGGCAGCCAGCTCCGCAGCGCCGGCCGGTCAGGAGTGAAGTCGCCTGTCACCCCTGACACTCTGCCCCCGGGGTCCGACATTGTCCCGCGGTTTTCGGCCGTCGTGTCGCGCGCCACAGAAACCGCATCCATTTGTCGGGCGTTGACCGACCGAGGAGGTGAAACGCCATGGCGATGCCGATGCGCTTCGGCCCGCTCGTCGACCTCGACGGCATGTGGACGACCCAGTTCGCCGACCGTTACCTCCCGCTGCCTGAGCTACCCGATGCGCGGTACGAGTGCATCGACGGCAGGTTGGTCAGGACACCCGCCGAGGTCGGCACGAGCAGCTACGGCGAGATCGAACTCGCCCATCTACTCTCACCCGTTGCCGAGGCCCACGGCTTCCACGTCTTCGGTCAGGTGAACCTGACCTTCTCCGCGCAGCGGTGGATCCAGCCGGACATCACAGTGCTGCACGCGTTGCCGAAGACGGACGAGGAGGACCGCTGGATCCCCGCCCACCTCTGCACCATGGCCGTGGAGTTCGTCTCCCCCGGCAGCCGCCGGCAGGACGTCGTCGACAAGCCGAGGCGCTGCGCCGAGGGGCGGGTACCGCACTTCATGCGGGTGGAGATCTCGCGCCGGCTACGGCACGTCGCGGTGGAGCTGTTCACCCTCGGCAATCTCGGCGGGTACGATACGACACGCTCGCCAAGGCGGTCAGCGGTGACCGGCTGCGCGCCGGCGAGCCGTTCCCGATCGACTTCGACCCGGCCGACCTGCTGCCCTGACCGGTTTGGCGGCACCACCTCGGCGTCCGCCTCGCGTAGGGTGCGCAGCGTGGGAAGAATCGACGATCTCGCGGATCGCTACGTCGCCGACTGGGCCGCGCTGAGCCCGACCGGCGCCACCTACGTCGGCATCGCCGGCTATGACGACAAGTTCGACGACCTGTCCCCGGACGGGTACGCGGCACGCGCCGAACTCACCCGACGCACCCTGGCCGAGCTCGACACCATCGAGCCGGAGACGGAAGCCGAACGCACCGCGCGGGAGGCGATGCAGGAACGCCTGGGCCTCGAACTGGACCGGTACGACGCCGGGGAGACCGCCAGCGAGGTCAGCGTCATCACCAGCGGGCTGCACGAGATCCGGATGGTCTTCGACCTGATGCCCACCGAAGGGGAGCCGGCACGGGCCAACCTGGCCGCCCGGCTGAACCTCTTCGCGAGCGCGTTGGAGGAGTACAAGACCACGTTGCGCGAGGCGGCGGCCGCCGGACGGGTCAGCTCGCGCGCACAACTGATCGAGGTGGCCAAGCAGTGCGACACCTGGGTCGATCCGGACGGTGACAACGTCTTCCACGGGCTTGTCGAGCGGCTGGGCGAGGAGGGCGCGCTCGGGTCCGAGCTGCGTCGCGGTGCGGCGGCGGCCACCGCGGCGACCGCCGAGTTCGGGCAGTTCCTGCGTACCGAACTCGCCCCGCACGGGCGGGAGAAGCAGGCCGCCGGGCGGGAGCGCTACGAGTTGGCCTCCCAGTACTTCCTCGGGGCCCGGATCGACCTCGACGAGACGTACGCCTGGGGGTTCACGGAGCTGGCCCGGCTGGAGGCCGACATGCGGACGGTGTCCGCTCAGATCGCCGGTCCGAGCGCCACCATCGACGAGGCCGTGGCGACGCTCGACGCCGACCCGGCCCGCACCATCCGGGGTCGGGACGCCTTCCGCGACTGGATGCAGGAGCTGGCCGACCAGGCGATCAGCGACCTCAACGGCACCCACTTCGACATCCCGGAGCAGGTCCGGCGCATCGAGTGCATGATCGCACCCACCAGCGACGGTTCCATCTACTACACCGGGCCGAGCGAGGACTTCGCCCGACCGGGCCGGATGTGGTGGGCGGTGCCGCAGGGCCTCACCGACTTCTCCACCTGGCGGGAGGTGACCACGGTCTACCACGAGGGGGTCCCCGGGCATCACCTCCAGATCGGCCAGACGGCCGTCCGGGCCGAGTTGCTCAACCGCTGGCAGCGGCTGCTCTGCTGGGTCTCCGGGCACGGCGAGGGCTGGGCGTTGTACGCCGAGCGGCTGATGGAGGAGCTGGGCTACCTGGACGACCCGGGCAACCGGCTCGGCATGCTCGACGGTCAGGCGCTGCGGGCGGCCCGCGTGATCGTGGACATCGGCATGCACCTGGAGCTGGAGATCCCCAAGGACAACCCGTTCGACTTCCATCCGGGCGAACGCTGGACCCCGGAACTGGGTTGGGAGTTCCTCCGGGCGCACTGCCGGGTGCCGGACGAGATGCTGCGCTTCGAACTCAACCGCTACCTGGGCTGGCCGGGGCAGGCACCGTCGTACAAGGTGGGCGAGCGGATCTGGCTTCAGGCGCGGGAGGACGCGAAGGCCCGCAAGGGCGCCGACTTCGAC
The DNA here is from genome assembly GCF_040660295.1 of Micromonospora sp. NPDC049891. Classification (NCBI taxonomy): domain Bacteria; kingdom Bacillati; phylum Actinomycetota; class Actinomycetes; order Micromonosporales; family Micromonosporaceae; genus Micromonospora; species Micromonospora sp. NPDC049891. The sequence continues at coordinate 18,845 of NZ_JBFAML010000044.1, read as the reverse complement.
CTGCGGGAGTTCCACCGGCAGGCGCTCGACCTGGGCGGGCTCGGCCTCGACCCGCTCCGCCGGGCCCTGGCCCGACTCTGACGTCGCGGGGCGGGCCTGCACAGGCCCGCCCCGCGACGTCAGTTCCGGTGTTACTGCTTCTCCGACTCGCCCTGCGCCGACCGCTGGCTCGGCACCGTGGACTCCTCGGACTTCCAGTTGGTCGAGGCGGGCGGGATCTCGTCGGTCAACGGTCCGCCCTCCCGCTCGTCGTCACGCACCGGCGGCTGGTCGACCCGGGTCGGTGCCGGGTCCGCGGCGGCGGCGTGCCGGGGCTCGGTACGCGGGGTACGGCTACGCGAGACCAGCAGCCCGACGAGGATCAGCACCAGGCCCAGCACGGCGAGCCCGAGCGGCGCGAACACACCGAGGATGTTGAGCCGGCCCCGGCTCTCCTCGGCCCGCTCGACGGAGGACGCCACGGTCTCCTCGTTGTAGGAGAAGTCGGCATCCAGCAGCGTCACCGGAGCGCCCGTGTTCGGCACGAGCACCTTCTTCTGCTGCTCCCGGACCTTGAGGTAGGAGCCGGTGACCGGGTCCACCCAGACCGTACGGGTGTTGCTGTAGACGACGTCACCTGAGGTCGAGCCCGCAGCGAGCGCGCCGAGCAGCAGCGCCACCCGGTCGGTGGCCAGTGGCAGCTTCTCGTCGGTGATGACCTGCTCGTAGCGGTACGCCTCGATGCCGTTGATGTCCTCGGTGCCCTGGAACTCAGCCATCCGGGTCTGCCGCAGATCCCGGTCGAAGACCTCGTAGTTGCCCTGCGCGGAGTTGAACGGGAACTTGTAGACCTGGCCGGCGAACGAGATCTTCTCCGGCGTGCCGCTCTCGTCGAGGTACTGCTCGTTCCACTCGACGGCCGCAGCGGAGACCCGGTCCAGTGCCAGCTCGGCGCCGTACGCGCTGACCAGTTCCTTGGTGTCGGTCCGCTCGACGGTCTGGCCGACCCGCCAGACCACCGCGTCCCCGGCGAGGTCACCGCTGAGCGCCGCGGTCTTGGCACGCTCCGGGGTGACCTGGATGGTCGACCTCAGGTCGCTCTGGTTGATGGCGACCGCGCCGTTGGTGATCTGCAGGAACGTGGCGCCCTTCGCCTCGGCCACCGATGTCGCCGGCTCCAGGTCGTAGGGCAGTTTGGTCATCGCGGGCTTGACGACGAACACCAGCCCGGCGGCCAGCGCCAGGAGCAGTACGCCGCCGCCGAACAGCACGGCACCCACGGCGCGGTGCTTCATGTTTCCTCCCTGAGGAGCTCTATTTCGTCGATGTCAATAAGTGAGATGGCCGCGAGGTTACTACCTAGTCACATAGCCACGCGACCCCCGGTCAGCTCTGATTTCTCCACCGCACCGGGCTGCCGCTCCCCGGTCCGACGCAGTACGAGCACGAAGTTCCACGCCGCCACCTCCCGGATGCCGGGCACCCGGATCACCCACCGTGCCCACCACGGGTGATATCGCGGCAACGCATCCAGCACCTCGATCTCAGAGTTGCCCCGCGCCCAGCGCAGCGTGTCGGAGATCGAGACCGGGAAGAGCGTCTCCCGGAAGCGGTTCTTCGGCGGCCGTCCCATCCGCTGTTCGTAGCGACGGCGGGCCCGGTTGCCGCCGAGATAGTGCCAGGGCGCGGTCTCGTGGCCACCCCAGGGCGACAGCCAGGGCGTGTACGACACGAAGATCAGCCCGCCGGGCCGGGTCACCCGCACCATCTCGTCGAGCATCCGGGGTGGCTCGGCCACGTGCTCGACGACGTTCGACGAGAACGCCACGTCAACGCTGCCGGTACGGACCGGCAGTGCCGTGCCGCTGCCCCGCAGCATCCCCGCCACCGACTCACCGGCTGCGGAGAAGTCCCCGACATCCGGATCCAGCCCGATGTAGCGGGCACCGGCAGCTCGGAAGGCGGCCGCGAAGTACCCCGGGCCACCACCCACGTCGAGCACCGTCCGCCCAGCCAGCGCGGTGTAGCCGGAGACCTGACGTACCGAATCGGTGGCCAGCAGTCCGTAGAAGCGGTCGGGGTCGGTCTGCTCCACCAGGAACGCCCGGAACAGGGCTACCGACCGGCTCAGCGAGGCGAAACGGCGTCGTTCCGCCCGCCGTGTACGGTCGTCCGCTGCCGTCACCGCGCCACCGTCCCGTCCTCGTCCTCGCCCCTGCCGGCGGCCGCGTCCGGCGGCCCACCGGACGTGCCCGGCGTCACATCATGCGCGATGATCGGTCCGGGGCGTGCACCGGGGACCGGAACAACCGCGGCGACCACCGCGCCGATCGCGACGAGCATCGCCGCCTGCACCCACGACCGGTACGCCCAGTCCTGTCCGTGGCCCTGCAACCGACCGGCCACGGCGGTCACGGTTGCCACGGTCAGCCCGCCGAGCACCACCACCGGCAGGGCTCGTACCGCCAACTGCCGCAGCAGCATCGCGGCCAGCACGATGGCCACCGGAAGCACCCCACCCAGCGCGGCGAGCAGCACCACAAGCAGTGCACCGATCGCCCAGCCGGGAGCCTCCGCCGGCAGGGCGTCCGCTTCGTCCCCGCCGGTCGCCGTCCGGCGGCGCACCGGCCAGCAGGCCAGGACCAGCACGCCGACCACCGCCACCGCGCCGGCCGCCAGACCGCCCCGGTACGCCCGGTCGGGGGCGAAGACGAGCTGGACCTCGCCGCCGGCGCCGGCCGGCAGCACCCACGCCTGCTGCCATCCGTCCACCCGGGAACGGACGAGCGTCGCTCCGTCGAGAGTGGCCGTCCAGCCAGCGTTCGCGTTCTCCGGCACCACAAGCAACGCCTGTTCACCGGCGGCGACCCGTACTGTCCGGTCGGTCGCCGCCCAGTCGAGCACGGTGACCTCCCGATGTCGGGGTCCGGTGCTCCCGTCGTCGTCCGGCCGCAGGGTCGCGTCCTGCACGACGAAGCCCTCCGACGGCGAGGTGGCCAGCCGATGCCCGCCCGCCGGCAGGTCCAGCACCGCCCCGTCCTCGCCGCAGACACGGACCGGCACCGGCCGGCCGGCCAGCACGTCGGCCAGACTTGCGGAGACCGAGGTGTCGTAACGGAAACCGTCCAGTTCGACCGTCGGTCCGTCACCGCAGCGCTCCACCACCCGGGTGTCGGTGTCGATGGGCTTCAGCAGGCTCGCCAGCGCCGGGATCTCCACCTCCGCGATGCCCGCCGTGGCGGGCCACCCGTTGCCCCGCAGATCGGCCAACCGGTGCTCGGTCTCCCGCACCACGATCTCGATCCGGTCGGTACGCACCGCCGGGAAACGGACGGTCCCGTCGGCTTCGACAGACGCCCGCACCTCACGGTCCGGCGTGTGGATCTCCACCTGCTGCGGTAGCGAGCCGATCGGCAACTGGCTGCCCCGCAGCCGCAGCCGGTCGATGCGACGCTCGCCGGACCAGCTCAGCTTCAGGGTGGGACGCAGGTCTCCGGTGCCGGCCAACCAGGCCGTCGTCGGGTCACCGTCGACTGCCGCGTACGCGGCGACCGCCGGATCACCGCTCAGCCGGGACGACGAGGTCGCCTTCACCTTCGTGCCGGAGAGCGTCAGCTCACCACCCGGACGGGGCACTGCCGACAGCTCCATCCGATACGTGCCGGCGGCCGGATTGCGGAACAGCCGGTCCAGGCCCAGCGGTTCCTCACCGACCCGGGCCAGGAAACGGTCGCACCTGATCACCGTGCCCTCCGGCCGGCCGGACGCCCCGCCGGAGCCGCCACCGGGCAGCGGGTCGGTGCCGGTGCGCTGTGCCGGGTAGCACGCCGGCCGGTCCGCCGGTCCACGGCTGAACGCCCAACTGACCGGCGTCGACAACTCGTCCGGCAGATCCGCCGGGGCCCGCAGCGCACGGCGGGGTTCGGTGTCCGGGATGGACAGATCCTGGATGCCGACGCCACCGTCGAGCCGGCCACCGGCCACCGCCAGCACCGTCACCCGGATCCGGCTGGTGGGACCCGGCAACGTGTAGTACGAGTGACCGCCCAGCGTGGTGGCCACCTCGTGGTCGACCGAGCCCCGGTCGGTGGTGAGTCGGAACCGGGCCACCGGCCAGCCCACCGCCAGATCGCTGACGAACGCGAGTCGCACGCTGTCGACCTGGCGTGGGGTGTCCAGATCCACCTGAAGCCACTGCCCGACCGGTCCGGCCAGGGGCGCCGAGTGCCAGGCCGTGGCGTACTCACCGTCGACCGCGGCGAACGGCAGGTGGGAGGAATCGGCCGGGCCGAGGCTGTCCACGAAACTCGCGGCCGAGGACGCAGTCACCTCACGGATGCCCTGGTAGGTCGCGGTCGTCTGGTGCTGCTCGCCGGAGAAGGGCAGCACGTCGAGTGCGACGCGGCGCTGCCGTCCCGCCTCGTTCGCGGTCAACGTCTGGGAGAGGTTGTCCCGGACCCGACCGATGTCGCGTTCCCGACGGCGCAGGCCGTCCGTGACGATCCACCTCTCGCCGACGGCGTCGTCCAGGGAGTCGTCCCGGTCACCGGCGAGCACCACGGGTCGGTCCCGTTCCACCACCCCCTGTTCGAGCAGGGGAAGCAGCGACTCGGGACCACCGCTGACCGTCGGCACGTCGGCGGTCAGCACCGCCGAGGCGACCGGCACCGGCCGCTGCACCTCGTACACCTCGATGGCCGGTGGGGAGCCGGCGCCGTCGTCCACCGGGCTGCCGAGGGTCCGGGACAGTGCGTCGGTGGTGCCAAAGGTCGCCACCCGGGCGATGCCTGGCGAGTCGGCAAGTGCCCGGCGCAGCACCGTCACCGGCGGCGCATCCACCTGGGTCCGGTCGATGTCGTTGCGCAGCAGCAGGTGCCGGAAGCCGGAACGGGCGAGCAGGTCGGCCAGACCCGTCGAACCCCGGCCGCTGGCCAGCACCTCCTCGACGGTGTCCATCATCCGGGTGTTGCCGGCCGAGCCCAGCGGAACCTGGTGGCGGACCGCCCACGGCGCTCCGGCCAGCGCCTGCAACGGCTCGTCGACGGTGCGTCCCCAGTCGTACTGCCCGAAGCCGGAGCCGGGTACCACGAGCGTGCGGGCCAGCGCGTCACGGTCGGCGAGCCAGGTCGCCGCCGACCGCCAGTGCGGCGGCAGGTCGGACCAGCCCGGGCCGGGACGCAACAGGCCCAGCCAGGCCGGTGCGGCGGCCCCCAGCACCAGCAGCAGCACCGGTACGAAGACCAGCGGCCGCAGCCGGATCCCGGGCCGGCGGCGGGCCACGGCGTGATGCATCCGGGTGGCCACCGCGTCGACGCCGTGCGCGAAGCCGAGCATCAGCGGCAGCCGCAGCACCGGGTCGAGCTTGTGCACGTTGCGGAACGGCGCCAACGGGCCGTCCAGCAGATCGCGGACCAGCCCGGAGACCGGGCTGTCCACCGCTCCGACGTAACCGATGGTGAGCAGGGTCAGCCCGGTGAGGAACCCGGCCACCAGGAAACGCCGCTGGGGCAGCAGGTTGCCGGCCAGCCCGGCCAGCCCGATCAACGCCACCACCGCGGTGAGCGCCATCAGCACCGGGTGGTCGATCAGCAGCCAGCCCGCCGGCCACCACGGCTCGCCCTGCACGATGTACGCCACCCACTGGTTGGTGCCGCGTACCGCCTGGAACAGGGAGGCCACCGCGGTGGTCGTGGTGGACGACTCGATGTAGTCGAGGAAGGGGAGGCTGTACTGGCCGAGCAGCAGCAACGGCACGATCCACCACAGGCAGACCCCGATGACGCAGACGCACCACCAGGCGACCAGGCGCAGGTGCTGCGGGTCCCAACGTCGGGTGAGCAGCCAGACGCCGGGCAGCAGCAGCGCCATCAGCACCACCGCCGCGTTGATCCCGCCCATGCCGAGCACGGCCAGGGCGGAGAGTGCGGCGGCGCGGCGTGGGGAACCGATCCGGCGTACGGTCACCAGCGGCAGCAGCACCCAGGGCAGCATCGAGGCGGCAAGCGTCTCCGAGGAGAGCGCGCCGACCTCGGTGAGGATGCGCGGGGCCAGCGCGTAGCCGAGCGCCGCCGCGTACCGCGTCGGCTCGGTGCCGATGTTCAGCGCCCGGGCCAGCCGCAGCAGACCGTAGAAGGCGGCGGCCAGCAGCAGTGCCGTCCAGAGCCGCTGGGTGATCCACGGCGGTACCGCCAGCCACTGCCCGACGGCGAAGAACGGCCCCATCGGGAACAGGTAGCCGTACGCCTGGTTCTGCAACTCCCCGGAGGTGGCTTCCGGGTTCCACAGGTGCAGCGCCCGGGCCATGAAGTGGATCGGGTTCGCGGCCAGGTCGAGCTTGGTGTCGAAGGTGACCTGACCGGGCCGTTGGCCGAAGGCGATCGCGGTGAGCAGCAGCAGCGACAGCACGGTGCCGGGTGAGCGACGCAGCCGCGCCGGCATTCCCCTCATCGGCGGCACTCCGGTGGCAGGCAGCTCAGGTCGGCAAGCGCCGAGAAGAAGATGCGCCGCATTCCGCCCGGCTGCTCGGTGACGAAGACGCGTCCGCCGGTGACCTTCGTGATGGCCTTCAGTTCCTCCGGGTCGATGTCCGTACCGAGACCGATGAAGATGATCGGCAAGGGGCGGCGTGGTTCCTGCAACCGCTTGAGTTCGGCCAGGAAGTCGGCCCGCCCGATGGTGTCGTCGTCCTCGTTGCGCCCGTCGGTCATCACCAGCACCAGGTTGATCCGTCCCGGGGTCCAGTTGCGGCGCGCGTCGCGGTACGCGGCAAGCGTGCTGTCGTACAGCCCGGTGCCGCCCTGCGGCTTGACCCGGACCTCCGCCAGGGCCTCGGTCAACTGTTTGCGCTGACCGCCCAGCGGACGCACCGGCAGGATCTCGCGATAGTCCCGGTCGCCGTCGACCTTCGTGGAGAAGACCCAGATGCCGAGTTCGCTGTTGTCCAGCAGCAGCGCCGCGCCCTCCCGGGCGGCCCGCACCGTGGCGTCGAGTCGGGTGCCACCGGCCGGCACCGGCGCGGCCATCGAGCCGGAGATGTCCAGCAGGGTGACGATCCGGGCGCTGCGCTGCACACCGCTCCACCCGGTCAACACGTCGCTGACCCTCTCCTCGGCGGGCAGCGGGACCGGCTGGCGTTCCTCGGCCCGCAGCCGGTCGTCCTCCGGCATCGCCGGCGGGAAACCGGCCGAGGTCCGGAATCCGTAGCCGGCGAACACCTCCCGGGCCTCGCCGGTCAGCAGCTTGTCGAGGAAGGCACCACCGGCGTCACGGGCCCGGCCCTGAGCGCCGGGCAGCACCACGTACGGCAGGTCGAGCCAGGGCACGTCGACCTCCGGGTACGCCGCGACCAGCTTGCCGGAGGCCGCCAGCACGTTGTGTTCCAGAACCGCCTGCTCACTGGCGGCCACGACGTTCGCCCGGCCGGGCAGATCCCGGTTCGGGGTCAACGAGCTGGCTTCCTCGGCCGGGCTGAAGGTCCGCTCGGCGAGCCGACGCAACGTCGCCGCCACGGTCGCGGCCGAGTCCCGGTTGTCGTCGGCCACGGCCCGGACGCCGAGCAGGGCGCTGACCCCGGCCGGGTCGGCCGCCGGATCCGGCAGCCCGACCTGGACCGTCTTCGCCCGGGTACCCAGCAGCGACGCCCACTTCAGCGGCTTGTCCGGCCAGCCGGATCGACGCGCGAGGCGTTCGTCGACGGCCAGCACCACCGGGGTGCTCGCCACCGACGTGCCCTGCCCGGGCACCTCGAACGCGCCGGCGGCACGGGCCCGACGCAGCCAGAACGACGACTCCGGCAACCACGCGTCCCCGACGTCACCACCGTTCGCGACTTCCCGGGCGACCGCCGCCGACGGCCGGGACTGCACCTCGACTGAGACACACGGTTGGCTTCCGGCGTTGGCTCGGGCCACCCGGTCGAGCGCCGGTGCGATCACCGGGGCGGCCACCACTCGGAGTCGGACCTGCTCGACGCAGGTAGGGGTGCCCCGGTCAGCTCGGATGTACGCCACCGCCGCCCAGCCGGCCAGCAGCAGCACCAGGGCGGCACTGAGCAGCACCACCGGTGAGCGGCGGGACAGGGCGCGCGTCGGCGCGGGACGGTCGGCAACCACCGCCGCCTCACCTCCTCGTCACGCCTGCGGGCGATGTCCCACCGCAGGTCACAACACCTGCCGCGACGAGATCGGCCACCAGGCACCGGGCATCGCACGCGGTTGCGCTGCACACCCTGCCAAGGTTTCCGCCCGTCGGCAAACCCCCCGTCCACGACCCGTTACCGGATCGTCGCCGCCGGATCTGCCCATTGCGCAGCCGGGCCGGACCGCCCTAGGGTGGCGCGATCGTGCTCACTTACTCACCGGTAGGAGCAGCGTGGACAACTCCGGCACCCCCTCCCGCCACGTCCTGTTCCTCAACTGGCGAGACACCACCAACCCCGAGGGTGGCGGCTCCGAGGTCTACATCGAGCGGATCGCCGCCGAGCTGGTCACCTTCGGTCACCAGGTGACTCTGCTCTGTGCCGCCCACGACAACGCCGGTCCGGCGGGAACCACCGACTCCGGCGTACGGGTGCTGCGCCGTGGCTCCCGGATGACCGTCTACCTCCGGGCGGCGCTGATCTGCCTGGCCGGCCGGTTCGGGTGGGGCGCGCTGAGCCGTCGTGGCCTCGGCCGGCCGGACCTCATCGTCGACGTCTGCAACGGTGTGCCGTTCTTCGCCCCGCTCTACGCCGGGCGGCCGGTGATCTCGCTGGTCCACCACGTGCACCGGGAGCAGTGGCCTGTGGTGTTCGGGCCGTGGATGTGCCGGCTGGGCTGGTGGATCGAATCCTGGCTCGCGGTACGGCTCTACCGACGGTGCCGCTACGTCACCGTCTCGGAGGCGAGTCGCGCCGAACTGGCGACCCTCGGAGTCGACGCCGCCCAGATCGACGTGGTGCCCAACGGAACCCCTCCGGTGACCGGCCCGTCACTGCCCCGGACCCCTCACCCGTCGCTGCTGGTGCTGGGCCGCCTGGTTCCGCACAAACGGGTCGAGATCGCCCTGCGTACCGTCGCTGAACTGGCCGAGGAACTGCCCGAGCTGGAGCTGGTGGTGGCCGGACAGGGATGGTGGGAGGAGCCGCTGCGCGAACGGTGCGCCGCCCTCGGGATCACCGACCGGGTGCGGTTCACCGGCTTTGTCAGCGAGGAGGAGAAGCACGCCCTGCTCAGCTCCGCCTGGCTCGCCCTGACCCCGTCACTCAAGGAGGGCTGGGGTCTCACCATCGTGGAGGCCGCCGCGCGCAGCACCCCGACCGTGGCCTTCAGGTACGCCGGTGGGGTCGCCGAGGCGATGGTCGACACGGAGACCGGCCTGCTCGTCGACGACGAGCAGGAGTTCACGGCGGTCGTCCGGGAACTGCTCGCCGACGATGTCCGGCGCAAGGCGATGGGTGAGGCGGCGCTGGCCCACGCGGCCCGCTACACCTGGACGGCGACCGGTGCCCGCTTCGCCCAACTGGTCACCGAGGCGACCGTCCGCACCGGCTGACCGACGGATCCAGCCGGCTGACCGGCGGCGCTCCCGCCGTCGGTTCTGGACACGACGAAAGGCGCCCGCGTGCTGCGGGCGCCTTTCCGCCGTTCGAGGTCAGCGCGTGCCGTACAGCGGGGCCTCGGTCTGCTCACTCACCTTGGAGTTAGCGGCCTCCTTGGCGGACGGGCTGAGCACGTTCGCCAGACCGACGCTGCCGAGCATGCCGAGCACGACCCCGAGTACCCCGACGGCGACGAACGCGGGCAGGTTCCTCATCCACCTTCTCCTTCCGCGGGACTCGCGTGCCGGGACGCTACCACGCGGTAGCACAATCGCGCAGTGCCCGAAGAAACGAGTGCCAGCACCACCGTTCCGGCCAACAGATGCGCCAGGCCCACCGGACCGGGGTGGCTCGGCCCGGGCACCGGACGCCAGGCCGGATTCTCGTACAACGTCAGCTCGGCACCGGTGTACGCCGGCCGCAGTCCGGCCAGCGTCGCCGGATCCGGGGTCGGGCCGGCGGCGCGCTGCACCAGCACCCAGCGTGGACCGGCCGCCGCCACCGGCTCGCCGGCCGCGATCAGTTCACGCAGCCGGGCTGCGCGAGGATCCTCCCCGGCGACAGCAGTGCCGTCCACGCGCAGCGTGTCGTCGATCAGAACCGGCACGCCGAGGTAACGCGGCGCCGGGTCGATCACGACCCGGCCGCCGTTCCACGCATAGCTCTGGTACTCCTGGAACGGCAGCGAGACGACCTCGCCCGGCCGCTCGTCGACGAGCCGCGCCACCGTCTCCCAGTCCGCCGGCCACGCCACCGGCCGCAGTCGCCCCACCCCGCCGACGGCGAGATCGGGCAGCACGGCAAGCGGCAGCAACGCCGCGCCGGCCAGCAGCACGCGCCCGGTGGCCAGGTCGAACCGGGCCGCGAGCTGCCCGGCCAGTCGCTCCGCTCCGAGCGCCCCGGCGACCGCCAGCAGCAGCGCGTACGGCACCAGCAGCTTCTGCCCGTCGCGGAGCAGCCCGGCACCGGGCACGGCGGCGACCAACCAGCCCAGCAGACTCGCCCCGCCGGGCAGCACCCCGAGCGCGGCACCCAGCCACGAGGCGACCGCCAGCAGCCCGAGCCGACCGGCCACCGGCCCCGACCAGCGGCGCCACAGCAGCGACAGGCCGTACCCGGCGACCGCCAGCACCAGCAGCGTCGCCAGTGGCACCAACCAGCCACTCCGGGAGGCCGGGGTGGCCTGCCCGTTCCAGATACCGCCGGTGCCGGCCAGCGCCACCAGGGGCCCCGCCCAGTTCTCCGCTCGGGCGGCGAAGACCGCCACACCGGCCGGGTCGGACCGGCCGGTCCCCGCGCTGACAAACCCGGCCACCAGCCACGGCGCGTTCAACAGCACAGTCGTACCCACCCCGGTCAGTGCCACCCGGACCGCCCCCGGGTACCGCCCGACCAGCAGCACGGTGACCACGACCAGGGCGAGCAACCCGCCGGTCGGGGTGATCGCGGACGCCGCCGCCGCCAGCAACAGCCGGCGCAGGGCACCCCGCTCGGCACCACGCACCCCGATCGCGGCCCGCACCAGCCAGGGCAACGCGGCGTACGCGACAAGCAGTCCCCACTGCCCGATCAGCAACCGCTCGGCCAGATACGGCGTCCACGCGTACCCGAGCGCGGCCACCACCCGCACCCCTACCCGCTCGGTCGGCACCAGCCGCGCGGCACCCAGCGCGGCCAGGTAGAGGATCGCCACCAGCACCAGCCGCTGCAGCAGCCATCCTGGGACCAGCTGGTTGGCCAGTGCCACCACGGCGTCCTGCGGTACCGCCCGGGGCAGGGCCGTGGCCGGGGCGATCATCTCCCAGCTCAACACCGCCTTCGGCACGAAGACCATGTCGTAGCGCAGCACGTAACCGGGAAGAGCCAGCGGCGCCAGCACCACAGCCGTCACGGCGGCGGCCACCGCGTGCGGCACCAGCCGTTCCCGCATCCGTCGACCTCACCACTGCCGGTGCGCGGCGACCGGCCGCGCTGGTGGCGGCCACTGTACGCGGCCGTCGGCGACGCGGCCCGGTCACCACCGAACCATCCGTTGACCTGATGGGAGGTGCGACAGTCGGTGTGGCAGTCTTCCCGCCATGGCATCGAACCCTTCTCAACCTCCCCTTACGGTCAGCCGGACCGCGGGGTCGGACGCGGTGCGCTCGGTTCAGGTTGATCAGGGTTCGTCGACAGAATCGGACGGTACGACCGCACCGGGCCGCGGTGGCTGGCTGAGCGGCGACCGGATCCGATCGGCGGCGCTCGCCATCATCGCCCTCAGCGTCCTGTGGCGCGCCCAGGTGGCCTCCCGCGGCTTCCTCGCGGCCGACGACTACGTGATGATCACCCAGGCGGCAGAGTCCGACCTGACCATCGAGCACCTGCTCACCCTCTACAACAACCACCTCATGCCCGGTGGCCGGCTGCTCACCTGGCTGATCACCGAACACGTCGGGATGGCCTACTGGCCGTACGTGCTGCTGATGGCGATCGGACAGGCGATCCTCGGCATCGCCTTCTTCCAGTTGCTGCGTCGACTGCTGCAACCGTCCTGGCTGCTGCTCCTGCCGCTCGGCGCGCTGATGTTCAGCCCGCTGACCCTGGAGGCCACCTCCTGGTGGGCTGTCGGGGTCAACATGCTGCCGATGCAGATCGCCATGGTGCTCGCGGTGGGTGCGCAGGTCAGCTACGTGCAGACCCGACGCAAACGGCACCTGGTCACGCTGGCTCTCTCCGTCCTGCTCGGCCTCGTCTTCTTCGAGAAGGCGATCCTGGTCGTGGCGCTGGTCTTCCTGCTCACCGCCGCCCTCTACGCCGACGGGGGTTTCTTCCGCACCATCTGGACCACGATCCGCCGCTGGTGGCCGTCCTGGCTGCTGCTGACCGCCCTGTCGCTCGGCTTCCTCGCCGCCTACCTGGGCAGTTCGGAGTCCTCCCTGCGACGGCCGGCGTCGGCCGGCGAGGTGTTCTCGTTCATCACCCAGATGCTCGGGTCCACAGTGGTACCGGGCCTGGTGGGCGGGCCATGGCAGTGGCTCGGGGCAGGAGACGGTGCCCCGGTCGCGGCACCGCCGGAACTCGGCACCTGGGTGGCCTGGACGATCTTCGTGGCCCTGGTCGTGGCGACCGTACGCCGTCGCCGCCGCGCCGGCCGCGCCTGGCTGCTGCTCGGGTCGTACCTGGTGCTGGTGGCGGCGATGCTGGCCGCGACGCGGCTCGGTTCGACCTTCAGTGGCGTCGCCGGTGGGGTTCCCCGCTACGTGAGCGACGTCGTGGTGGTGGCCGCCATCTGTCTCGGCGTCGCAGTGGTCGGGCTGGCCCGGCCGTCCCGGGTCTCCGGCGAGACCGCACCACCCACCGTCGACACACCGCCAGCGGCGCCCGAGGCTCTACCCGAGCCGAGAGACGCGGCGGCGCCGGAACGCAGCGTCCCGCAGGCCGTGGCCGTACCGAGCGGCGCAGCGCCGCCAGCCGGTCCGACCGTACCCCCGGCCGGCGCGACCACGCCGGTGCTGGCCGAGTCGGTCCGGACCGGACGACCCCCTCAGGTGGTGGCCAGGCTCGGCGTCATCCACGCCGAAGCCCCCGTCGACCCCGAGCCGGAACGGGCATCGGAGACCGAGCCGGACGCGACGCCGCCGCCGGCTTCGGTCACCGACTCCGTGCCGGACGGCCAGGCCGGCGAAGTCCGTGCCCCGGCCGTCGAGCCGCCCCCCGCCAGCCCGCCGGATGCAGGTGACGCCTCGACCCCCGCCGCGCCCTCGCCGGAGACCGACGAGCAACCGACCCGGCCGGACCGACGACCGCCGGCCGGCACCCGGTCGGACTCGCTCGGACCTCCCCCTCCCGGGCTGCTCGGCCCACTGCCCGAGCGCTACCGGGAGGCGGTGAACGTGATGCTCGCCCTGATGCTCGTCGCCGTCTGTCTGGGCACGGTGTGGACCACGTCCCGGTACAGCGACGAGTGGGCGCTCAAGTCGAGCCGGTCGTACATCGACACCGTTCGGATCGAGATGGCCAGCGCGCCCCCCGACACCGTGTTCTTCGACGGCCCCGTACCGGACAACGTCGTACCGAGCCTGTCCTGGCCGTACAACCTGCAGTCCCGGTTCTTCCGCGCCTTCGGCACCCGTCCGACGTACGTGGACGAGGCCGACAACGTCTCGGTGCTGGACTCCCTCGGCCGGATCCAGGTGGCCACGATCGTCGGCAGCACGATCCAGCCGGGGCCCCAGGAAGGGTGCGGCTACCTGGTCGGCAGCGGGCAGACGGTACGAATGCCGCTCAACGAGCCCCGGGACGACTGGCACTGGGTGGCCCGGATCGGCTACCTCAGCTCGGCGGACGGCACGGCGACGTTGCGGTTCGGCACCGGCACCGCCGAGTTCCCCGTCAAGAAGGGCCTCAACCAGCGCTTCTTCCGCATCGTCGGCGGCGGGGACGCGGTCGAACTGACGGTGGCCGGTAGCGACGTGTCGCTCTGCACCAACGAGATCGCGATCGGCAACCCGGCACCCAAGCCGGAGTAGGCCCGAGCCGGTCGGCGGCCGGGCGCGCCATACCTGGCCGCCCAACCGGTCACTCGGGGCGGAACAGCACCGAGTTGACGTACCGGGGGCGGGGCCACACCACCCGGCGGGCGAAGCCCTGACCCACCCGGGCGATCGCGGCACGCTGATGCCCACCGAGGTCGAAGTCGGCCAACGGCACCCACGTCCGATCCGGCAGCACGTATCCGCGATAGCCCCAGCCGGTCAGCAGGTCCAGCAGCGGCTCCACCGGCTGGATCCGCTCCTCGACCTCGATCAGCAGTACCGGACGGTCCCGCCGGACGGTCCGCTCCGCACCGCGCAGCGCCGGCAGTTCGTGACCCTCGATGTCGAGTTTGATGAAGCGCACGTCGGTCAGGTCGAGCGAGTCCAGCGTGATCCGTCGGACGGACACCGCAGGGCCCTGCGCCGCGTCCTCCAGAGACGAGGTGCCGACGATCGCCCCGCCCTCCGGCAGGTAGAGCGTGGCCGTGCCCTCGTGGTCGGAGACGGCCGCCTCGACCACCTCGACGTCCGGGAAGGCCACTCGGAGCTGCCCGGCCAGCGCCGTGGTCGGCTCCACCGCAACCACCCGGTCGGCCCGGCGGAGCAGTCGGGCCGTCCACGGCCCGTACCAGGCACCCACGTCGACCGCGGTGCCGCCGGCAGGGACGAAATCAGCAAGCCGGGCCAGCTCCGGCTCCACCCGCGGGTACGCGCGGCGGATCGCTCCCGCCAGCAGTCGGGCAGGGAGCAGGGCCGCCAGTCCGGAGGTCGCTGCGGGGGCCAGCTTCGTCGACGCCATGGGGCAGCACACTAGACCTTTCCGGGTCCGCTGGGCAGGGGTCACCGGTGCAGGGCTGTCGGGACGGTCCAGCTGCCGGTACCGTCTTCCGGTCGGGCCGCCGTCCCGACCGGATCGCGGCCCGAAGACGCCGGGTCGTCCGCGCGGACGACCGACACGACGCGGAGTGGCATGGCCCAGACCACGAGCAGGGACAACGCGCGTGTGCGACTCGGCGCGGCAGGTGCCGCGGTCACCGTCGCGACCGTGGTGACGAACGCGCTGGCGTACGTGGTTCCGATGCTCGGTGCACGCCGGTTGAGCGCCGCAGACCTGGGCGCGCTGGCGACGGTCCTCGCGTTGGCCGCGATCGCGGCGGTCCCCGGTTTCGGCCTGCAGATCGCGGTGGCCGCTCACCGGGCCCGCAACGGCACCGGTGACACCGCCCGCCTCGGGCTGCGAACCGCAGCCGTGACTGCCGGGGTGACGCTGGCCGCCGCACCGGTGCTGACTGTCGCCCTGCGCCTGCCGCTGGCCCTCACGCTGCTTCTCGCGGCCACCACGTTCGCCACCGTGTTCAGCGGCCGGTGGCTCGGGGAACTTCAGGGAAACCAGCGCTTCCTGCGCCTCGCCGCGGCGATGGTCGGGGTGGCCGTCGGCCGCTACGGCGGACTCGTCGCCGGCCTGCTGCTCGGTCGGGGACCGGAAATGTGCCTGCTCCTGGCCACCCTGACCGGCCTGCTCGCCCTGCCGCTGCTGGCCCGTCTCGCCAGCCCACCCGCGCAGCCGCGACCAACCGCCCCGGCCACGTCCCGCCTGCCTGCCGTCGACCCGGAACAGACCCGCCCTGCCCCGATCACCGGTGCGTCGCGGCTGGGGGCCAGGCAGGTGATGACGGCGTGCGGAGCGACGCTTGCGATGCTCACCATCTCGTACGCGGACCTGATCCTCGCCCGTCAGCTCCTACCGGCGGCCGCCTCCGGGGCGTACGCCGTCGGCGCGGTCCTCACCAAGGGTGCGCTCTGGGCTCCTCAGGTCGTCACGGTGCTGGTGCTGCCCCGGTTGGCCCAGGGTGATCGGCGCGCCCGGTTGGTGGCGCTGGCGTTGATCCTGGCCTGCGGAACGGTCCTGGTGGTCAGCTCGGCGGTCGGCGGCGAGCTGGCCTTCCGGCTCGTCGGCGGCACCGACTACCTGCACCTGGCCGGGACGGCTCCGATGTTCGCGGCCGTCGGAGCGCTCTACGCGGTGGTGTTCATGTTGGTGAACGACCGGGTGGCGACCGCCGCCCGGTGGCCAGCCGCACCGCTGTGGCTGGCGACGGCCGGGTTGGCGGCGAGCGCCACGTTTATCGCTCCGCGCACGTTGACCGGGGTGTTGACCTGCTCGTTGACCGCCGCCGCCCTGGCCGCCGTGGTGATGGCCTGGCTGGTGTTCGGTCCCCGACGGCGCTGACACCCGGACCACCCGACCATCACCGTGAGTGATATTTTTGGCCGTCCGACACGCCGAACGCGTGCAACTGGCGATCCGGACCGACTCGGGCTCCCCGCAGGTGGTCTGGTTGGCTACCGTAGTTCTCTCCCGGAGTGGGGATCCCCGGCTCCGCACGCGGTATGTCGCTAAGAGGTAGTTGTGACGCTGTACGGCGAAGAACGTCCACCGCCGGCCGACGACCGGCCCACGGTGCAGGTGACTGCGGTCAGCTGGCCGATCGAGGAGCCGGCGCGACCGGCTCCCGACGCGCCGGGCGGTGACCGACCCCGGTCCCGTCGGTTCCGGCTGCTGCTCGCTTCCGGCGTGGCCACCGCCGTGCTCGGCTCGGTAGGTGCGGTGGCCGTCTGGGCCTATGCGGGGGACGTGCCCCGTGGCACCAGCGTGCTCGGCACCGAGCTCGGTGGACGCAGCCGGACGGATGCGGCACGGCAGCTGCGGGAGCAGCTGGACCGCCGCGCCGCCGAACTCCAGGCTCCCATCCAGGTACGCGTGGGCGAGCGGACAGCCGAGATCAACCCGGCCGAGGTGGGGCTCACCGTCGACGTGGACGCCACCGTGGCGGCCGCCGCGGCAACCAACGCCCACGCCGTCGACCGCCTGGTCGGCTCGCGGGAGGTCGAGCCGGTGATCTCGGTCGACGTGCCGAAGCTTGAGACCGCGCTGACGAAGCTCGTCGGCGACCAGGGCCGGAAGATGACCATGCCGGCGATCACCTTCTCCGGCACGAAGCCGAAGGTGCGCTACCCGAAGCCCAGCCTCAGCATCGACCCGGAGCATTCCGCCGACGCCGTCAAGCAGGGCTGGCTGAGTGGGCAGCCGGTGACCGTCCCGCTTGTGGAGAACCACCCGGCCACCACCGCCGAGGAAGTCGACAGGCTGGTCGCCGAGCTGGCTGAGCCGGCCGTGGCGGCACCGGTCAAGCTGACCACCGAACGTGGCTCGGTCACCATCCCGCCGGAAGCCATCGCGAAGGGCCTCCGTTTCAAGGCTGACAAGTCCGGAAAGCTCACGCCCAGCGTGGACGTGAAGAAGCTGCGGTCCGCACTCGGAAACAAGCTCGGCACGGTCGAGGTGGCGCCGAAGGACGCGACGATGACCATCTCCGGCGGCAAGCCGAAGGTGGTCGACGGGCGGGCGGGCAAGCAGGTCGACACCAGCAACCTCGGCACCGATCTGCTCACCGTCCTGCCTCGCGGCGAGGACCGTACGATTTCCGCCGAGCTCAAGCCGGTCGAGCCGAAGCTCACTGCGGAGAAGCTCCGCGGCCTGGGAATCAAGGAGAAGGTCTCCTCCTTCACCACCAACTTCACCGGCGGGCTCTCCTCGCCGCGTAGCCAGAACATCGTGACGATCGCCAACGACGTGAAGGGGACGGTGGTCCTGCCCGGCGAAACGTTCTCCCTGAACGGTCACACCGGCGAACGCGGCTACGCACAGGGCTACCGTGACGCGCCGGTCATTCTCGACGGCAAGCTGGTGCCGGGGGTCGGCGGTGGCACCTCGCAGTTCACGACGACCCTCTTCAACGCCTCGTACTACGCCGGCCTGGAGGACGTCGAGCACAAGCCGCACTCGTACTACTTCAGCCGGTACCCGGCGGTCATCGAGTCGACCATCTTCTGGCCCAACCTCGACTTCAAGTTCCGCAACAACACCGACTACGGCGTCCTGATCGACACCTCCTACACCGGCAGTTCGGTGACGGTGTCAATGTGGAGCACGAAGATCTGGGACAGCGTGAAGACCGAGTACGGGCCCCGGCGGAACATCACCTCACCGAAGACCGTCTACCTGGAACCGGGGCCGAGCTGCATTCCCGCCAACGGCAGCCAGGGCTTCACCCAGGACGCGTTCCGGGTCATCAAGAAGGACGGCAAGGTCGTCAAGCGGGAGAAGTTCAGCTGGACCTACAGCGCGGAACCCCGCTTCATCTGCGCCAAGGAACCCTCCTGACGCAGCCGGCACCAGCTCCGACACGGCCCCGCCAGCTTCGCGCCGGCGGGGCCGTTCCCTGTCGAGGCACTCCGACGAGCTTCGTCACAATGCCTGACCGGCTACTCGACGGCGCCGCTTACCTAAGTCATCGCGAGACGGCGTCGGAACCATGCGTTCTTCCTGCACTCGGATCTCCACGCGAGATCGATAGGCAGCCGGATGCCAGATCTCCTCGAACGGGCCCATCATCTCGCCGCCGATACCGCGGTGACGAACACGAACTCCCAGCCAGGCGAGCGCGCCCAGGATCGCGGCCAGACAGGCGACGACCACCAGGAACATCAGCACACCGTCCACGGAGCAAGCCTAGGACAGGTCGGGCGTTCCTCGTACTGGCGAAAATGGTGCCCGACGAGGCTCAGACACGCGTTTGAGGGCCACCCCTGACGGGTGGCCCTCAAACGGAAGAATGTCCGGCGGTGTCCTACTCTCCCACACCCTCCCGGGTGCAGTACCATCGGCGCTGGAGGGCTTAGCTTCCGGGTTCGGAATGAGACCGGGCGTT
>NZ_JBFAML010000043.1:0-35086 GCF_040660295.1 Micromonospora sp. NPDC049891 | reverse complement strand
TTCACCCCGCCGGCCGGGTAGCTACCGCCTTCGCGCGCCCGCCCCGACCTCGACGTGCGGCGCTGACGCAGCCAGAGCACCGGGCCGCTGATCAGGTAACCGACCACGATCAGCCCGAAGGTGAGTCGAACGTCGATCAGGGCACCGATCACCGGAGCGAGCCAGACCCACGGCGGCAGCTTGACCAGGCGGGCGAGCTTCGCGTACGGGAAGCTGCTGACCATGGTGAAGGCGAGCAGCGCCACCCCGGCGATCTGTACCGCCCCCGGCACCGGCATGCCGATCACCACCATCAGAGCGAGCACGGCGGCTGCCATGGTGGTGGGTACGCCGGAGAAGAACCGCCCGTCGTTGGGTGAAACGTTGAACCGCGCCAGGCGGATGGCCGCGCAGGCGGCGACGAGCGCAGCGGCCACCGCGGCGGCGGCGGTCGGCGCGGAGCCGGCCAGCGACGCGTAGACCACCACGGGTGCGGCGAGCCCGAAGGAGCACATGTCGGCAAGCGAGTCCATCTGGGCGCCGAACGGGCTGGACACCCCGAGCTTGCGGGCCAGAGCGCCGTCCAGGCCGTCGAACGCGACGCAGGCGATCAGGAGAAGCGCGGCCAGCCGCACCTCACCCTGCATGGCGACGAAGATCGCGTTGATGCCGAGCAGCAGGCTGGCCAGGGTGCAGGCGTTGACCAGGGCGAACTTCATCCGCCGGGCCGGGGTCCGCTCACCGGGCAGCAGCGGAGCCGGTGTCGCTGTCGACTCGCCCAGCACCGGGGTCGGCGCGACGGGCGGGTTGACCGTGACCGGGCCTACCAGCGGGCTGACCGGGGCGATCGTTTCCATCCCGGTGCGGTGGAACCGCTTGAGGCCGTACCGGCGACGCGGGCGGTCCTGGTACCGGGGCTCGGGCAACACGTCGGTCGCGCCGTGCATTTCCGCACCTCGGCGGCCGACGCGGACCAGCAGGACCTGGCGGGCGAGGGTGCCGCTGCGGCGCAGCGGGCCCGTCCAGCTTCGCCCTGCGGGACGCGGGCTGTCAGTCGTACGACGCCGGCGCCATGGGGCTCTCGGCACGTTTCCTCCATCACCGGATCGGCTTACCGCCACGTGGGCGGGCGTCCGGCTGTCTCGTGCCGGACCTTCCTGGCCCGGCAGCCGTTTTGCGGAGTACACCATCGCACAGGGGGTGGGGGAATGGCGATAGCTGCCGGCGGTACTTATATCTCCCTTAACCGCGCGAACCGCCGTCTTATTCCCATCCGGGACACCATCGCCCGTTTTCTACACCTGCCCTGCCTCGACTGTACCGGAGGTCGTCCGCACCGGCCCGGTGGCGAGATCAGCCAGGTACGCCCACCGTGGGTCACCTGGACGGCACAAGGGCCATCTCGGCGATCTCAGTCAACGGAAGTTTTCGCAGCTCAGAAGGGGCGAACCAGGCGGCGCGAGCGGTGGACCCGCCGGCCAGTTCGGTAACTGCCGGTTCTGTCGGCACGTCGACCTGCACCCGGTAGACGATCCGGATGCCGTGCCAGTCGAGGGGGTACCCCTCCGGACCCAGGGCCGCCGGATTGTGCAGGTTGTCCACCCCGACCAGCTCGGTCACCCTGCCCAGTTGGCCGGACTCCTCGACCAGTTCCCGTAGCAGCGCCGTGACGGGCTGTTCGCCATGATCGGTGCCGCCGCCGGGCAGGTGCCACCGCCCCGCTCCGGGATAGCCCTCGGCGATCAACGTCAGCAACACCCGTCCGTCGGGATCGGTGACCACCCCGTACGCCCCGAAGCGCTGCCGGCGGCGGCCGGCACCGGGACCGGCGAACGGCTCCCGGCGGCGCAGCGAACCGGCCGGCAGTGGAACGACCGGCAGACCGACGGCTTCGGCGGTGAACGCCAGCAGCGGCAGTTCCGCCGCCTCGTCCAGGGTCAGCCAACGGGCCAGGTCGGTGCTGCCGTCACGCTCGGCACGCAACCGCCCGCCCACCGCTGTCAGGTCGAACAGCATCCGGTCGGTGTGCAGCGCGACCCCGAGGTCCGGGTACGGAACCACATCCGCGACGACCGCCCGCAGCCCGGTCACCTCGACGGTCAGCCCGGTCTCCTCGGTGACCTCACGGACCACCGCGTGCGCGGGATGTTCGGCATGCTCCAGCCCGCCGCCGGGCAGTGACCAGACGCCGGGAAAGTCCGCCCGTGCGGAGCCCCGCACCAGCAACACCCGCCGATCGGGGTCCCGCAGCACCCCGTAAGCCCCCACCCGCCGCACCCGCTCCACCATCCCCGCCACTCCCACCGCGCCCATCCCGCCCCGCCCTCGTTGCGTCGATCATGAAGTTATCGCCACGCGCCTCGGCGTGTCCCGGCAACAACTTCATGATCAGCCCGCGCACGGGTGGGGTGGGGGTGGGGGGTCAGGTCAGGTGGGCGGCCTGGACGGCTTCGGCGGTGACTTCGGTGAGGCGGTCGGTGGGCAGGGCACCGAGTTCCTCGCGGGCGAACCAGCGGGCCTCGCAGGTGGAACCGCCGACGTCACCGACGGTGGGCGGGGCGGGTTGGTCCACCACCACCCGGTAGAAGGCGCGCACCCCGTGCCAGTCGATCGGGTAACCCTCCGGGCCGAGCGAGGCAGCGTCCCGGTGAGAGGCCACCCCGAGCAGCTCGACGAGCCGCCCGGTCTGCCCGGTCTCCTCGACCAGTTCCCGGATCAGCGCCGCACCCGGCTGCTCGCCGTAGTCGGTGCCGCCGCCGGGCAGGTGCCAGCAGCCCGCACCCGGGTAGCCGTCGGAGACCCGGGTCAACAGCACCCGCCCCTCCGGGTCGGTGACCACGGCGTACGCGGCGAAGCGCTGCGCCCGGTGCAGCCCGTCCGGACCGGGCACCGCGTAGAAGGAGGGGAACTCCGGCGCCTCGTCGGGCACGATGTCCGCCGACGAGGCGGGCAGCCCGAGCGCGCGGGCGGTGAAGGAGCGAAGCGGCAACTGCGCCGCCTCGTCCCGGGTGAACCAGCGGGCCAGGTCGGTCGGCCGGTCGACCCGGTCGGTGAGCGAGCCGCCCCGGACCGACACCTGGTAGACCAACCGGTCGGTGTGGATGGTGATGCCCCGCTCGGGCAGTGCCCGCATGTCGGCCAGCACGTCGTGCAGGCCGGCGACGGCCACTGACAGGCCGGTCTCGGCGGCGGTCTCGCGGACGACTGTGTGGTGTGGGTCCTCGCCGTGGTCGACCGCCCCGCCGGGCAGGGACCACGTGCCAGGGGTGCCGGAGCGCTCCGATGCGCGGACCAGCAGCACTCGCTCTACGGAATCAGTACAGACTGCGTATGCCGCGATCCTGCGCAGCGGCTCCAGCATGGTGGTCACGGAGCCAAATTCTCCCCGTCACCCGTTACCGACGCGGAAAAGAGTCGGATTCCTGACTGATCACTCGCCCCTGAGAGGCGGTTCAGGGTAAGGATCCGGGCGGTCACCGAGGTCGATACGCTCCGCGACGAGGACCGTGGAGTCATGACGTCCACACCTCACGCTCCGTACCGGCAACTGCGCCGCCCGACCACCGACCGGATGGTCGCCGGTGTGGCCAGCGGCCTCGGCCGCTACTTCGCCGTCGACCCCACCCTGATCCGGGTGGCATTCGCCGTCGTCACGCTGGTGACCGGCGGGATCGCCGCCCTCGCGTACCCGATCATGTGGTTCCTGATGCCCGAGGAGCCGGCCGGCGCACCTGCCTGGCCGCACCCGGCGCCCGGCGCGCCGCACGGCGCCGCCGGCCCGCCCCCGCAGCCGACCGCCACACCGCACCCGGCCTGGCCGTTCCCCGGGCCGACCGGCCCGGTGCCGCACGCCGGACCGCCGGCACCGACCACCTGGCCGCCGGCCGCCACCCCACCCGCGTCACCGACGGCGTACCCCGACGTCCCGGCCGCCCGCCCCGAACCGTCGACACCTGCCGACATCGGCGACGTCAACAACCCGCCGGACACCGGGGCGACGCCGGAACCGACGCCGCGGCCAGCGCCTCAACCGCCCGCGTGAGCCGCCGTCATCGCGCCCCGACGGGGCACCGCGTCACTCCCACTCGATGGTGCCCGGCGGCTTGCTTGTGACATCCAGCACCACCCGGTTGACCTCGGCCACCTCGTTCGTGATCCGGGTGGAGATCCGGGCGATCACGTCGTAGGGCAGGCGGGACCAGTCGGCGGTCATCGCGTCCTCGCTGGAGACCGGGCGCAGCACCACGGGATGCCCGTAGCTGCGCCCGTCACCCTGCACACCGACGCTGCGTACGTCGGCCAACAGCACCACCGGGAACTGCCAGACGTCCCGGTCCAGGCCGGCGGCGCTGAGTTCCTGACGGGCGATGAAGTCGGCCCGGCGGAGCACGTCGAGCCGCTCCCGGTCGACCGCACCGATGATCCGGATGGCCAGGCCGGGGCCCGGGAACGGGTGCCGCCAGACCATCGCCTCGGGCAGCCCGAGCTGGAGGCCGAGCGTACGGACCTCATCCTTGAACAGCGTGCGCAGCGGCTCGACCAGGGCGAACTTGAGGTCCTCGGGCAGCCCGCCGACGTTGTGGTGACTCTTGATGTTCGCGGTGCCGGTGCCGCCGCCGGACTCGACCACGTCCGGGTAGAGGGTGCCCTGCACCAGGAACTCGACGTCGCCGTGCGAGGCGATCTCCCGGGCGGCAGCCTCGAAGACCCGGATGAACTCCCGTCCGATGATCTTGCGCTTCTGCTCCGGGTCGGTCACCCCGGCCAGCGCGCCGAGGAACCTGTCGGCCGCGTCGACCACCTTCAGCTTGATCCCGGTGGCCGCGACGTAGTCCTTCTCCACCTGCTCGGCCTCGCCCGCGCGCAGCAGGCCGTGGTCGACGAAGACGCAGGTGAGCTGGTCACCGACGGCCTTGTGGACCAGTGCGGCGGCGACCGCCGAGTCCACCCCGCCGCTGAGGCCGCAGATGACCTCCTTGTCGCCGACCTGCTCGCGGATCCGGGCCACCTGCTCGTCGATGATGTTCTCGGCCGTCCAGGTCGGCTCGATCCCGGCGATCTCGTAGAGGAAGCGGGTCAGCATCTCCTGCCCGTGCGCGGTGTGCCCCACCTCGGGGTGGAACTGCACGCC
Organism: Micromonospora sp. NPDC049891; assembly: GCF_040660295.1. Classification (NCBI taxonomy): domain Bacteria; kingdom Bacillati; phylum Actinomycetota; class Actinomycetes; order Micromonosporales; family Micromonosporaceae; genus Micromonospora; species Micromonospora sp. NPDC049891. Next base: position 29,976 of record NZ_JBFAML010000043.1, on the reverse strand, counting down.
GGCCCGCCGCCCGGTCACGTCCTCGAACGCGGCGACCGGCGCACCGGCCGACTCGGCAGTCACCGTGAAGCCCTCGGGCGCCTCGGTCACGCAGTCACCGTGGCTCATCCACACCGGCAGGTCGGCCGGCAGGTCGCGGAGCAGCACGCCCGGTTCGAGGAGGCGGGGCCGCAGCGGGGTGCCGCCGTACTCCCGGCCGCCGGTGCGCGCCACCGTGCCACCGAGGGAGCGGGCCATCGCCTGGAACCCGTAGCAGATGCCGAAGACCGGCACGCCCGCGGTGAACAGCCCGTCGTCGACCTGCGGAGCACCCGGCTCGTAGACGCTGGCCGGGCCGCCGGACAGGATGATCGCGGCGGGGTTCTTGGCCAGCATCTCGGCCACGGGCATGGTGTGCGGGACGATCTCGGAGTAGACCTTCGCCTCGCGTACCCGGCGCGCGATCAGCTGGGCGTACTGGGCTCCGAAGTCGACCACGAGGACAGGGCGCGGCAGGCTCATAGCCGGCAATCCTACCCAGCGTGACGCCCCCTCCCCCCGCCCACCGCCCCCGTCGACCCACCCCCGCCGATCTTGCACTTTCGGTCGCCGTTATGCCCGTTGTATGGCGCTATGCGGCGACACAAAGTGCAAGATCGCGGAGGTCAGGGGTGGCGGAGGGCGGCTGGGGCGTGCGGGGGGACGGCGGGGTGGTGGGGTGGGACGGGGGCTAGGGGGTGGTAGGGGGCGTCGGGGGCGGGGCGGGGGTCGGGCTCGCCCTTGTTGGGCCAGAGGGAGATGGCGCGTTCGGCCTGGGCGGTGATGGTGAGGGACGGGTTGACGCCGAGGTTGGCCGAGACGGCGGCACCGTCGACGACGTGCAGGCCGGGGTGGCCGTGGACGCGGTGGTAGGGGTCGATCACGCCGTCGTCCGGGGTGGCACCGATCACCGCCCCGCCCAGGATGTGCGCGGTCACCGGGATGTCGAAGGGCTCGGTGAGCGCGCCGCCCGGCGTACCGTCGATCTCCTCGGCGAGCAGCCGGACCGCCTGGTTGCCGGCCGGGATCCAGGCCGGATTCGGGGTGCCGTGGCCCGGCCCGGAGACGAGCCGGCGGCCGAGCGGCCCACGCCGCAGCCGGAGGGTCAACGAGTTGTCCGCCGACTGCATGACCAGAGCGATCACCGTACGCTCCGACCAGCGTCGGACGGAGAGCATCCGGGCGGCCAACCGGGGCTGCCGCAGCAACTGGCCGAGCCAACGACGCAGCCGGTGCGGCCCGCCGTCGACAAGCAGCGACTGGAGCAGCCCCATCGCATTCGAGCCCCGCCCGTAGCGGACCGGCTCGATGTGGGTCTGCGGATCCGGGTGGAACGAGCTGGTGATGGCCACCCCCTCGGTGAAGTCCACGCCACGCTCACGGGCCCGTCGGTGCGGCACGGAGGCGCCGAGGATCGCCTCGGAGTTGGTCCGGGTCAGCTCGCCGAGCCGGGACGAGAGCCCGGGCAGGTCGCCACGTTCCCGCATCTCGTGCAGCAGCCGCTGGGTCCCCAGCGCTCCGGCGGCGAAGACCACCTGGTCGGCGTGGATCACCTGCGGCCGCCGGCGCAGCCACGCGCCGGTGCGCTCGGTGTGCACCTGGTACCCGCCACCGTCGATCGGCCGGACCGCGGTCACCGTGGTCAGCGGATGCACCCGGACACCGAGCCGCTCGGCCAGCCACAGATAGTTCTTGACAAGCGTGTTCTTCGCCCCGACCCGGCAGCCGGTCATGCAGGCGCCGCAGTGGGTGCAGCCGGTACGCTCCGGGCCGGCCCCGCCGAAGTACGGGTCGGCGGCCCGCTCCCCCGGCCGGCCGAGGTGCACACCGACCGGGGTGGGGTGGAAGGTGTGCCCCACTCCCATCCGCTCGGCGACCTGCCGCATCGCCCGGTCCGCCCCGGTGGCGACCGGGTACGTGGTCACCCCGAGCATCCGTTTCGCCTGGTCGAAGTGGGGGGCCAGCTCGGCCCGCCAGTCGGTGAGGTGCCGCCACTGCGGGTCGTCGTAGAAGGCGTCCAGGGGTTCGTACAGGGTGTTGGCGTACACCAGCGAACCACCACCGACGCCGGCTCCGGACAGCACCAGCACCCCGCCGCCGGCCCGCCGGTCGGCCGCCCGGAGCAGCGTGATGCGCTGGAGGCCGAAGCAGCCCAGCCGCGGTGCCCACAGGAAGCGGCGCAGCCGCCACGACGTCTGGGGAAACTCGTCGTCGGCGAACCGCCGGCCCGCCTCCAGTACGCCCACCGAGTAGCCCTTCTCGGCCAGCCGCAACGCGGCGACGCTGCCGCCGAACCCCGACCCGATGACCACCACGTCGTACCGCATGCACGCATCATTACTCGTGAGTAGCTCTCGCGCCAGGACCTGATTACGCGCGATCATGCTCCGCACCGCGTCAGTTTCGCCCGACCGGGACGCAACCACGAACCCGGCTCAGCGCGTTGGACCGGTATCGACCCAGGGCGGGTGTCGAAGTCTCCGTCGAGCCGAGGCGGAGTCGCAGGTCGGCCAGGGACTTCGACGGACGCCCTAAGGAAGCGGGGGATCATGCTCGGAGGAGACCGGAGACGGTTGACGTTGGCGCTGGCCGGTCTGGCCACGCTGGCGGTGGTCGCGGTGATCGGCGTGGTGGTGGCCCGTACGGTGAGCGACGACCGCCGGACACCGGCCGCCGCCACCGGCAGCCCGAGCGCGTCACCCAGCGCGAGCCCCAGCCCGAGCCCGCCGCCGGGAGCGGACATCACCGGTCCGCTCAACCTGCTGCTGGTCGGGGTCGACACCCGGGTTAGTGTGCCCGGCTGGGAGCCGCACGCCGACGCGGTACTCGTGCTGCACGTACCGGCGGGGTTGTCCCAGGCGTACCTCTTCTCCCTCCCCCGCGACCTGGTGGTGGACATCCCGGCGTACAAGGCGGCCGGTTACCGGGGCGGACGCACCAAGCTCACCCACGCGATGAGCTACGGCAGCCGGGTACCGGACCGCCCCAAGCGGCCCGACCCCGCCCAGGGGTACGAACTGCTGCGCCGCACGGTCAGCGACTACACCGGCCTACGCATCGACGCGGGCGCGGTGCTCACCTTCGGCGGCTTCGACGAGTTGGTCGACAGCCTGGGCGGCGTGGACATCCGCATCGACCAGCGAGTGGTGTCGCGACACCGGCAACCCGACGGCAAGCACCGGGAGCCCGGCCCCGGCGTGGGCGGCTACGTCGGACCACAGATGGTCTACGAGCCCGGCGATCGGCACCTCAACGGCTGGCAGGCACTCGACTACGCCCGCCAGCGTTACCTGCCCGGCGGTGACTACGCCCGGCAACGCCACCACCAGCAACTGATCCAGGCACTGATCGGGAAGATCCTCGACCAGGACCTGGCCCGGCAGCCGGAGCGGGTCGAACAGGTGGTCGCCGCGCTCGGCGACGCGCTGCTCTACGTCGGCGGACGGCGGATCGTGGACTTCGCGTACGCCCTCGGCACGCTGCCGCCGAAGTCGGTCACGCTTGTCGGACTGCCCGGGGCCTCGGTGGGCCGGGGCAACGCCTACCGGGGCGAGGAACTGACCTCCGTCGGACGTCGTTTCCTCACCGAACTGCGCGCCGGCAAAGCCGAGGCCTTCCTGGCCGAACACCCGAAACTGAAGGTGAAGAGCTGAGGGTCCGCCACCGGGCGCTGGCACGTCTCGCCCGGTGGCGGAGAAACGCTAGAGACGCTTCGGAACGGCGGGCTTCTTCTTGCCGTAGAGCCAGGCGTCGAAGAGCTTGTCCAGCTTCTCTCCGGAGACCCGCTCCGCCAGCGCCACGAACTCCTCAGTGGTGGCGTTGGCGTCACGCTTCTCCCGCGCCCAGGTCTTGAGGATCTCGAAGAACGCCTTGTCGCCCACGGAGACCCGCAGGGCGTGCACCGTCATCGCGCCGCGCTGGTAGACCGACTCGCTGAACATGTTCTTCACCCCCGGCTTGCCGGGCGGCGTACGCCAGACCTCCGCCGGGACCCGCGCCATCCGGATCTCGAACGCCTCCTTCGCGGTGAACTCGTCGGTGTGCTCGGCCCACAACCACTCGGCGTACGACGAGAGACCCTCGTTCAGCCAGATGTCCTGCCACCGGCTCAGCGCCACGCTGTTGCCGAACCACTGGTGGGCGACCTCGTGCGCGACGACGCCGGTGTTCTCGCCCCGCCGGAAGAAGCCCGCCGAGTAGACCGACCTGCTCTGCGTCTCCAACGCGTACCGGATCCGCTCGTCCGAGACGACCACACCGCCGTACGCCTCAACCGGGTACGGCCCGAAGACGGTCTCCAGGTAGTCGGCCACCTTGATGGTCTTGGCCATCGAGGCGTCCGCCGCCCCCTTGGACACCTTCGTGGTCACCGCGTTGAACACCGGCCGTCCCTTGTGGCTGCCCTCGGTGATCCGGAACTTTCCGATCGTCACCATGCTCAGGTAGCTGGCCATCGGCGTGTTCTCGGCCCAGCGCCAGGTGGTCCAGCCGTCGGCGCTGGTCTTGCCTCCCGGAACGCCGTTGCTGATCGCGGTCAGGCCGTCGGGCACGGTGATCTCGAACCGGTAGGTGGCCTTGTCCGACGGGTGGTCGTTCACCGGGAACCAGGTGCTGGCCGACTCGGGCTGGCCGAGGGCGATCGCGCCGTCGCTGGTGTGCAGCCAGCCACCCTCACCGACCGCCTGGTTCTTCAGCGACTTCGGCTTACCCGCGTACGTGATCTCGGCGGTGAAGTCCCGACCGGACGCCAGCCCGTCGGCCGGAGCGACGACCAGTTCGTTCTTCTCCTGCCGGTGTTGCGCCGGTGCGCCGTCCACGGTGACCTCGCTGACCGTCAGGTGCGCCAGGTCGAGGTTGAACGACGACAGGTCGGCCGTCGCCTTGGCCTGGACCGTGGTGACGCCGCTCAGCTGGTCCTTCGCCGGGTCGTAGCGGACCTTCACGGTGTAGCCGGCGACGTCGTAGCCGCCGTTGCCGTAGCTGGGAAAGTACGGATCCCCGGCCCCTGCGGCACCCGGCTGGAAGTCCGGTGCCGGTGCGGCCGACTCGCTCGGCGTCGCCGCGCTCGGCTCCGTCTCCTCCGGGGCGGCCGAATCACAGCCGGTCAACCCCAACGCCCCCACCAGCAGCAGAGCCACGCTCCGCCGCAGGTGCGTCCGCACACCTGTCATCGCACGTCCTCCCCGTGACACGTGACCGACCGACGGCCGGCCCGCGCGACCGACTCCGTCCGATCGCAGGCCGCAGCCTACCGATCAAATGATCACTGGAAGAACGTCGATCCGGCGGTGGCAGCAAGCCGTTCTCCGGCCGGGAGTGGCCAGCCGGACGAGGCGCCGGTCAGCGCCAGGCCAAACACCGGCGGCACCGGTCAGGGCTGGCCGGGACGAGGTGCCGGCGGCGGCGGTCAGGGCTGGCCGGGTGCGGCGGTGCCGGTCAGCCAGGTGTCGAAGAATGAGCCCAGGTCGCGGCCGGACGTCCGCTCGGCCAGGGCGATGAAGTCGGCGGTGGTGGCGGTGCCGTCGCGGCGCTCGCTGGTCCACGTCCGCAGGATCTCGAAGAAGGCGTCGTCGCCGACGGTGCGCCGCAGTGCGTGCACGGTCAGCGCGCCACGCTTGTAGACGGCGGTGCCGAACATCTGGCCGGGGCCGGGATCGAGGGTGCGCCGGGTCCAGTCGGTTGCCCCGTACTGGAGTTCGAAGTTGCGCTGGGCGCTGCGCCCGCCGTCGTGTTCCTCCCACAGCCACTCGGCGTAGCTGGCGAAACCCTCGTTGAGCCAGATGTCACCCCAGCGGGCCAGCGCCACACTGTTGCCGAACCACTGGTGGGCCAGTTCGTGGGCGACCACGCTGTAGTTCGGCTCGCCGTCGCGGAAGAAACCCGGACCGTAGACCGGCCGGGACTGGGTCTCCAGCGCGTACCCGATCCGGTTGTCGGAGACCACCACGCCGCCGTACGACTCGAAGGGGTACGGCCCGAAGCGGGTGGTCAGGAAGTCGGCGATCTCGCCGGTGCGGGCCAGTGACGTCGCCGCCGGCCCGGTCGCCGACAGTCCGTTGGGTACGGCGGTGACCATCGGCTTGCCGGCGTGGTCGCCGGTCTGGACCCGGTAGTCGCCGATCACCAGCGTGGTCAGGTAGCTCGCCATCGGCGAGCGCTCGGCCCAGCGCCAGGTGGTCCAGCCGTCGGCGCTGGTCCGCTCCCCGGGTACCCCGTTGCTGAGCGCGGCGAGCCCGTCCGGAACGGTCACCTCAATGTCGTACGTGGCCTTGTCCGACGGATGGTCGTTGACCGGGAACCAGGTGGCCGCCGAGTGCGGCTGGCCGAGGGCGATCGCGCCGTCGTCGGTGTGCTGGAACCCGCCAGTGCCCAGCACGCCGTCGGCGTCGGCCTCGGGCACACCGCCGTAGGCGACCTCCACCGTGAACCGGCTACCGGAGTCGAGCCCCCGGGCCGGGGTGACCACCAGTTCGTCGTCGTCCCGCCGGTGCTCGGCCGGGGCACCGTCCACTGTCACCGAGCTGACCTCCAGCCCGGACAGGTCCAGGTTGAAGCGGGACAACCCGTGGGTCGCGGTCGCGGTGATCTCGGCGCGGCCGGTCAGCCGGTCGTCCGCCGGGTCGTACCGCACTCCGAGCCGGTAGTGGGCGACGTCGTACCCGCCGTTGCCGCTGCCCGGCACGTACGGGTCGCCGAGATCGACGCTGCCCGCCCGGAACCCGGCAGGCTCCCGGTCCCCGATGCCGCCGACAAGCACCACCGCCGCCACCACGGCAGCGACCACCGCCACCGCACCGGCCCCCCACCACTTACCAGACCCGCTGCTCATCGGCCCGAGCCTACTGCCGCCACCTGCCGCGATCATGCAGTTGTGGCACGTGGCGAAACGGGCATCAGCTACTCAACCGGGTGCCACAACTGCATGATCGGCGCGGTGGGTCAGGTCAGCGGTCCAGGACCAGGCCGACCTTCTGGAACTCCTTGAGGTCGCGGTAGCCGCACTTGGCCATCGCGCGGCGCAGGCCGCCGAAGAGGTTGAGCTGGCCGTCCGGCTCGTCGGCGGGGCCGAAGAGCAGGCGCTCCATGGAACCGAGCGGCTCGCCGGCCGCCTCGAAGGCGCCGCGGGGCAGCGACGGGTGGCTGGCCGCCGAGTGCCACCAGGACCCGCCGGCCGGTGCCTCCTCGCACAGCGACAACGGCTCGCCGAGCATCACCGCGTCCGCGCCGCAGCCGAGGGCCTTGGCGATGTCGCCGGAGGTCCGGATGTCGCCGTCGGCGATGAGGTGCACGTACCGGCCGCCGGTCTCGTCGAGGTAGTCGCGCCGGGCCGCGGCGGCGTCGGCGATCGCCGTGGCCATCGGTACCCGGATGCCGAGCACCGACTCGGTGGTGGACCACTCGTCCCCACCGATACCGATGATCACGCCGGCCGCGCCGGTGCGCATCAGGTGCAGGGCCGTCTTGTAGTCGGTGCAGCCGCCGACGATCACCGGAAGGTCGAGGTCGGCGATGAACTCCTTGAGGTTGAGCGGCTCGTCGGTGGTCGAGACGTGCTCGGCCGAGACGATGGTGCCCTGGATGACCAGGATGTCGACGCCCGCGTCGAGGATGACCGGCGCCAGCGCCAGGGTGTGCTGCGGGGACACGCGCACCGCCACCGTGCCACCGCCCTCGCGCAGCTCACGGACCCGCTCGGTGATCAGATCCGGCCGGATCGGCTCGGCGTACACCTCCTGGAGCCGTTTGGTGGCTCGGGCGTCCTCGTCCAGACCGCCGAGCTCCTCCAGCACCTTGCTCGGGTTCTCGTAGCGGGTCCACAGCCCTTCGACGTTGAGCACGCCGAGCCCGCCGAGCTGACCGAGCCGCACGGCCGAGGCCGGGCTCATCGTCGCGTCGGAGGGATGCCCGACGCACGGAATGCCGAACTGGTACGCGTCGAGCTGCCACCCGGTGGAGACGTCGTCGACGTCCCTGGTCCGGCGGGACGGCACGATGGCGATGTCGTCCAGGTGGTAGCCGCGTTGCGCGGTCTTACCCAGCCCGATCTCGACCACGTCACGCATGGGCACTCCAGATGTGTTCGGGGGTGGTGGGAGGGGTCAGCGGGTGTGGTAGTTGGGCGCTTCGACGGTCATCTGGATGTCGTGCGGGTGGCTCTCCTTGAGCCCGGCCGCGGTGATCCGGATGAGCTGACCCCGCTGGTGCAGCTCGGGGATGCTCTCCGCGCCCGCGTACCCCATCGCCAGCCGCAGGCCACCGACCAGCTGATGGGCCACCCGGGCCAGCTGCCCACGGTACGGCACCTGCCCCTCGACGCCCTCCGGGACCAGCTTCTCGTCGCTCGTCACGTCCTGCTGGAAGTAGCGGTCCTTGGAGTACGACTTGGCCTGCCCACGGGACTGCATGGCACCGAGGGAACCCATCCCGCGGTACGTCTTGAACTGCTTGCCGTTGACGAAGATCAGCTCACCGGGGCTCTCCTCGCAGCCGGCCAGCAGGCTGCCGAGCATCACCGTGTCCGCACCGGCGACCAGGGCCTTGGCGATGTCGCCGGAGTACTGGATGCCGCCGTCGCCGATGACCGGAACGCCGGCCGGGCGGGCCGCCCGAGCGGCCTCCATGATCGCCGTGATCTGCGGAACGCCGACGCCCGCCACGATCCGGGTGGTGCAGATGGCCCCCGGGCCGACACCTACCTTCACGCCGTCGGCTCCGGCGTCGACGAGTGCCTTCGCACCGGCGTAGGTCGCCACGTTGCCACCGACGATGTCGACGGCGACGTCCTTCTTGAGCCGGCTGACCATCTCCAGCACGGCGCGCTGATGACCGTGGGCGGTGTCCACGATGATGACGTCGACGCCGGCGTCGACCAACGCCCGGGCGCGCTTGTACGCGTCCTCGCCGACACCGATGGCCGCCGCCACCCGCAGCCGCCCCGCCTCGTCCTTGGTGGCGCTCGGGTACTGCTCGCTCTTGGTGAAGTCCTTGACGGTGATCAGCCCGCGCAGCTTGCCGGAGCCGTCGACGATCGGCAGCTTCTCGACCTTGTGCTGGCGCAGCAGGCCGAGCGCCTCGTCCTTGCTCACCCCGACCGGGGCGGTCACCAGCGGCGCCTTGGTCATGATCTCGCGGACCGGCACGGCCGGGTCGGAGACGAAGCGCATGTCCCGGTTGGTGACGATGCCCACCAGCTGCCCCTCGGCGTCCACCACCGGCACCCCGGAGATGCGGTAGCGACCGCAGAGCTGGTCGACCTCGCGCAGGGTGTCCTCCGGGCTCGCCGTCACCGGATTGGTGATCATCCCGGACTCGGAGCGCTTGACCAGGTCGACCTGGAGCGCTTGGTCCTCCACCGAGAGGTTGCGGTGCAGCACGCCGATGCCGCCCTGACGGGCCATCGCGATCGCCATCCGGGCCTCGGTGACCGTGTCCATCGCGCTGGACAGCAGCGGGATGGAGAGCGAGACGTTGCGGGTCAGCCGGGTGATCGTGTTCACCCGGCTGGGCACCACGTCGGACTCGCCCGGCTGGAGCAGCACGTCGTCGAAGGTCAGCCCCAGTGGCACCACCCTGGCCGAACCGGCGGGCAGCTCGGGCAGATGGCCGCCCAGCTCGCCGCCCTCGATGCCGGCGGAAAGGTCGGTACGGGGCGAATTCTCCACGATTGCTCTCCTGAGCTGCTCGAACCGGGCTTCAGCGAGGTGGCACGGGGGGCACCGGCGAACGCCGGGCGAGGGTGCGTCAGCCTCATCGTACCCACTGAAGCTTTCTCCACCTGAACCGCGCGGCACCCGCACCGGTAACGGCTCGCGCGACCGGGGGACAGGCGTCAACGGTGGCATGGGACTACGGTGAGAGGGTGCACGACGATCCCATCGACCCGTTCACCGGCGACCCGACCGATCCGGCGGCCGACCTGGACGCCCCCGGCGACGACGCGCCGCTGGACCCGCTGACCGACGTCGAGCGCCAGGATGTGCTGGAGGACCTCGCCGACCTGGAGATCTACCAGGCGCTGCTCGCGCCGATCGGCGTACGCGGGCTCGTCATCGAGTGTGAGGACTGCCGGGAGCCGCACTACTTCGACTGGGATCTGCTCCGGGGCAACCTGCGGCACCTGCTCAGCTCGGGGCGTCCCCGGGTGCACGAGCCGGCCTACGATCCCGACCCCGATCACTACGTCACCTGGGATTACGCCCGCGGCTACGCCGACGGCGTGCACGACACCCTCAGCGAAGGCACCGAGGACGAGCCCGGCGCGGACCGCTGACCGGCCACCACCGGTTCAACCCGGGACAGCTCGGCCGGCGAGGTCAGGCGACCAGCCCGGCCCGGAAGCCGGCGGCCACGGCGTGCGCCCGGTCGCGGGCGCCGAGCTTGCGGAACAGCCGCCGGGCGTGGGTCTTCACGGTGTCCTCGGAGACGAACAGTTCCCGACCGATCTCGGCGTTGCTCTTGCCCTCGGCCATACCGAGCAGCACCTGTAGCTCCCGCTCGGTGAGGCCGATGGCGGACCGGTCGGTCCGGGCCGGCGACGTCGGCTTGTCCGGCTCGGACTCGGCACCCGGCTCAGCGGGGTCGTCGCCACGCTGCGCCGGCACCATCGCCGGTCCGCCTGCCGCGTCCGTCCCCGGCCAGGCGGTCGGCGCCTCGCCTCCGGTGCGACCACCGGGCGCGGGCCGGGCCGGGCTTCCGACGGCCGCAGCATCCCGGGCGGGATCAGCGATCCGGTGCCGGTTGGCCCGGCCGGGCGCGGCCAGCAGCAGCAGGGCCTTGGCGACGGCACTTGTCAGATCCTGGTCGACACCCTGGATCAGTCCACGCGCCCCGGCGCCGATCGTCGCCGCCGCCGCCTCGGCCTCCTCGGCACCGAGCAGCAGGACGGCGGCCTGCGGCGCGCGGGCCAGCACCCGACGGACGAAGCCGACGCTGTCGGGGCGGGTGAGCGCGGTGTCGGCGAGCACCACATCGGCCGGACGCTCGGCGAGCCGCAACATCACCTCGGGGTCGGAGACCGCCGTCCGGACGGCACCCGACAATCCCAACCGCGCTGCCGCGGAGGTCAGGTGCTGCGCCGCAAGGGGCGTTCGAACGCACACGAGAACGGTACGCACAGGCATCTCCTCTCCGCTGACGAGCAGACCATGAGCAGCCCTGGTCGGGAGGAGGTTCCGGGCAATCCTCCCAACTTTTCCGACAGATAGGGCATATGCCGCAATCTGCCAAGTGTTTTGGATCAAAGACGTGTGAGGCGAGAGGCACCCGGGTACGGAGTGGCCAGGCCGGGAACGGTGCGCCTGCGCGGCCCGCCGCCCGGACAACCGGCCACGAGTGTCTCGCGGTGCCGCGCGAGAGGAGGGGTGCTGATGTCGAACGTACGTAGACTGCCCGGACCCATCATCGACCTCTGGGACTGGCAGCGGCTCGGTGCCTGCCGAGGCCGCGACAGCGCCCAGTTCTTCCACCCCGACGGTGAGCGGGGCTCGTCCCGGCTGCGCCGGGAATCCTCCGCCAAGGCCGTCTGCCGTACCTGCCCGGTCCGCGCCGAGTGCGCCGCGCACGCCCTTGCGGTACGCGAGCCGTACGGCGTCTGGGGTGGCTTCAGCGAGTCCGAGCGGCTGCGCCTGCTCGCGGTCGGCTGGGAGGACCTCGCCGACCGCCGACAGACCCGCGTCGACATCAACCGGCTGGAGGCCCGGCTGGGCAGCTCGCACCGGTCGACGATGCCCATCCAGCGCAACGTCGCCTGACCAACCGAACCACCGACGCCGCGTCCCGACCCGGACGCGGCGTCGCCATGTCCGGCCGCTGCCGCTACCGGCTGGTTGATCATGAGGTTGTTGTCGCCCCACCGGCGTGTCGATGAACAACTTCATGATCAACCGGTGCGGTCGGGGGCCGGCGTTCCGGTTGGGCGGGGGTGGGGTGCGGGGTGGGGTCAGGTGACGGTGAGTGTGACGGCGTGCCAGCCGGTCGCGCCGTCCGGGGCGACACCGCGCGGCTCGCCGGTCTGCGGCTCGCCGGTGCTGTCCGTCGCCCGGACCTGGAGGGTGTGCTCGCCCGGGGTGGCCTGCCACTGCCACGACCACTGCACCCAGGTGTCCACCGAGATCGTCGGCGCCAGTTGGGCCTCCTGCCAGGGCCCGTCGTCGACGCGTACCTCGACGCGGTCGATGCCCCGGTGCTGCGCCCAGGCGACGCCCGCGACCGTGACCGGGCCGGCGGCCGGGCGGTTGCGCGGGCGGGGCGTGTCGATCCGCGACTGCGTCTTCACCGGCCCCTGCGCCGACCAGCCCCGGGGAACCCAGTACGCGTCGAAGTCGGCAAAGCTGGTCAGCTCCAGTTCCGTGATCCACTTGCACGCCGACACGTAGCCGTACAGGCCCGGCACCACCATCCGGGCCGGGAAGCCGTGCTGCACCGGCAGCGGCTCACCGTTCATGCCGACGGCGAGCAGTGCGTCCCGCCCGTCGCGCAGCGCGGCGGTCGGCGTGCCGCAGGTCCAACCGTCCACCGAACGCCCGACCACCTGGTCGGCTCCGTCCAGCGGCGCCACCTCGTCCAGCAGCTCCCGAATTGGTACGCCGAGCCAGCGCGCGTTGCCGATCAGGTCGCCGCCGACCTCGTTGGAGACGCAGGCAAGCGTCACGTACCGCTCCACCATGGGCCGGGCGAGCAGATCGGCGTAGCTCAGCGTGACCGGGTTGCGGACCCGGCCGTGGATGCGCAGCTGCCAGGTCTCCGGATCGACCTGCGGCACCACCAGCGCGGTGTCGATCCGGTAGAAGCTCCGGTTCGACGTGACGTAGCTGGCCAGCCCGGGCTGGCCCAGGTCGGCGCCGGCCGGCACCGGTGGCGCGGTGGAGACCGGGGCCGGCAGGGTGATCGCCTCGCGGGCGGCCGACACCCCCTGGCGGCCGGCCAGCCACCGCCCGGCGACTCCCCCCACGGCAGCCACCCCGAGCACGGTGCCGACACCGGTGAGGAACCGCCGCCGCGAGTCCGGGTCGACCCGCCGCCCCGGCCCTCCCGGGGCCGACGGGCTTCCGGCGGACGCGGTCGGGTCGGTCGCCGCGCCGCCGGGTACCCCGGCGGTTCCGACCGGATCCTGGTCCGGCACGGCAGCGGCGGGACCGGTCACCGACGGCGGGCCGGCCGGTGTCGGTGGGGACCAGGGCCACGGGTCGAGTTCCAGCGGACCGGCGACGAAAGCCCAGAGCACCAGCCCGCCTACCGCCGCACCGACAAGTGACGGCAGCACGTCGGCGGCGTCCGCACCGGCCCGGGTCAGGGCCGCCGCCGCGCCGATCCCGCCGAAGACGACGATGCCGGCCAGGCCCGCCGTCAGCCGGCGGGCGGCCAGCATGCCCAACAGGGCGGCGAATCCGCCGAGCAGCAACGCCGTACCGACAAGCAGGGCAATCTTGTCGTAGGTGCCGAAGACCTCGATGCCGAACCGCTTGACCGGCTCAGGCGCGGTGTCCACCACGAGACCGCCGACCGCCACGAGCGGCGACGACCGGGGGCCGGTCAGGACGGCAACCAGTTCGGCGGTGCCGATGGCCGCCGCTGCGGCGGCGACGCCGGCCAGGGCGGCGAACCGGGGTGTCGTGCTGCTCACCCGCCAAGTGTTTCCCACCGGCCACCGGTCCGGTAGTCGGCGTCAGCGTTCGTAACCTCTCGTCACCGGTACGCCGGCCCCGACCCACGTCCGACGCCCGGCGGGAGCCGCGTCCGACGCCGTCCGGCACGACCGAGGCCGGGCCGGATCCACAACTGACGCCAGGCGGGAGCCGCGACCGCCCCGTTCACGCGCGTGGGGCGCACCGTCTTGTCGACGGTGCGCCCCACGTCCGGCGTACGGCAGGGCTCAGAAGCCCGGGCCGTGCTGGTGGCTGTGACCGTGGCCGTGCGAGTGGCCGTGGCCGCCCGCGGCGGGCTCCGGCTCGGCCGGCTTCTCCACCACAAGGCTCTCGGTGGTGAGCAGCAGACCGGCGATCGACGCGGCGTTGGTGACCGCGTTGCGGGTCACCTTGACCGGGTCGATGATGCCGGACTTGGTCAGGTCGACGTACTCGCCGACGGCGGCGTCGAGGCCGTGGCCCCAGTCCTTGCCGGTGACCTTCTGCACGACCACGTAGCCGTCGTGGCCGGCGTTCTGGGCGATCCAGCGCAGCGGCTCGACGAGTGCCTTACGCACGATCGACACGCCGACCTTCTCGTCGCCGGTGAAGCCGAGGTCGTCGTCGAGCACCGGCAGGATCTGCGCCAGGGCGGCACCGCCACCGGGGACCGTACCCTCCTCGACCGCGGCCTTGGTCGCGGCGATGGCGTCCTCGATGCGGTGCTTGCGCTCCTTCATCTCGACCTCGGTGGCCGCGCCGACCTTGACCACCGCGACACCGCCGGAGAGCTTGGCCAGCCGCTCGGCGAGCTTCTCCCGGTCCCACTCGGAGTCCGAGGCCTCGATCTCCTTGCGGATCTGGGCGACCCGGTCGGCCACCTCGCTGGCCTGGCCACCACCCTCGACGATCGTGGTGTTCTCCTTGTCGACCACGATGCGCCGGGCGCTGCCCAGCACCTCCAGGCCGACCTGGTCGAGCTTGTAGCCCAGTTCCGGGGCGACCAGCTCGGCACCGGTGAGGATCGCCATGTCCTGGAGCATCGCCTTACGGCGGTCACCGAAGCCGGGCGCCTTGACGGCGCAGACCTTGAGGGTCTTGCGGATGGCGTTGACCACCAGGGTGGACAGCGCCTGGCCCTCGACGTCCTCGGCGATGATGAGCAGCGGCTTGTTGTTCTGGAGGACCTTCTCCAGCAGCGGCAGCAGCTCCTCGATCGCGGAGATCTTCTGCGTGGTGATCAGGACGTACGCGTCCTCCAGGACCGACTCCTGCGACTCCGCGTCGGTGACGAAGTTCGGCGAGATGAAGCCCTTGTCGAACTGAAGGCCCTCGGTGACGTCCAGCTCGGTGTGCAGGGCGGAGCCTTCCTCGACGGTGATCACACCGTCTCGGCCGACCTTCTCCATCGCCTCGGCGATCAGCTCACCGATGGTGGCGTCCTGCGCGGAGATCGTCGCGACGTGCGCCACCGACTTCTTGTCGGAGACCTCGACGGCCTTGCCCAGCAGCGCCTCGGAGACCTTGGTGGCGGCGGCGTCGATGCCCCGCTTGAGGCCGGCCGGGTTGGCACCCGCGGTGACGTTGCGCAGGCCCTCGCGGACCATGGCCTGGGCGAGCACGGTCGCGGTGGTGGTCCCGTCGCCGGCGACGTCGTTGGTCTTGGTCGCCACCTCCTTGACCAGCTGCGCGCCGAGGTTCTCGTACGGGTTGGTGAGCTCGATCTCCTTGGCGATGGTCACGCCATCGTTGGTGATCGTCGGCGCACCGAATTTCTTGTCGAGGACGACGTTGCGCCCGCGCGGCCCGAGGGTGACCTTGACCGCGTCGGCGAGCGCGTTGACACCGTGCTCCAGCAGGTGCCGGGCGTCGTCCGAGAAGCTCAGGATCTTCGCCATCTATGTCCCTTCGAAAGCGACGTTGCCCCGGCCCGGCGAGCCGGACCGGGGCAACGACACTGATCGGTTGCTTACTTCTCGATGACCGCGAGGACGTCGCGGGCGGAGAGCACCAGGTACTCCTCGCCGGCGTACTTGACCTCGGTGCCGCCGTACTTCGAGTAGAGAACGGTGTCGCCGACGGAGACGTCGATCGGCACGCGGTTGCCCTTGTCGTCGATCCGGCCCGGGCCGACAGCGAGGACGGTGCCCTCCTGCGGCTTCTCCTTGGCGGTGTCGGGGATCACGATGCCCGAGGCGGTGGTGGTCTCGGCCTCGTTCGCCTGGACCACGATGCGGTCCTCGAGCGGCTTGATCGCAACCTTGGTCGCGGTAGTCACGGGCATACCCTCCTGGGGTACTTGGTTTCGTTGCCGATCGGCATGCCGACCGGCGTCAATCTGCCACATGCCACCGGGCGGGGCCGTCGTCGCGGGTGCCGGTCCGCCTGGCGTTCAACCCCCGGACACCAGGGCCCGAAGGTTGGCACCCTCAGGGTGAGAGTGCTAATCGCAGGTTATTCCTCGGCTAGCACTCCGTCAAGGAGAGTGCCAATCCACCACCCTCGTGTCGTCACGCTCGCGCACCCGTACCGCCACTCTTTTCGCAGTCTTCCGCCGCCGTTCGCCAGGGTTGACCGCAACACGCCGACAGTCACTTCCCCGTCGATCGACCACCCCTTACTCTCCGGCGCGACCACGTCACGGAGGGCGGACAGATGGCGGACGTACCAACCCTGGGATTCCTACGCGACCAGTTGCGCCGGGCCCGCAAAGTGCGCGGGCTCAGCCAGGAGGAGTTGAGCAAAATGATCAACTACTCTCCGTCGGCGGTGAGCGCGATGGAGATCGGCCCGAACCAGCTGAGCGCCGACTACCTGGCCCGGTTCGACAAGGTGCTGGAGACCGGCGGCCTCTTCGTCGGGATGCTGGAGCTGATCCGGCTGCACGCCGAGCCGGACTGGTTCCGGCCGTGGGGCGAGATCGAGCGGGAGGCGGTCGCGCTGCGCTGGTACGACCCGGCAGTGGTGCCGGGCCTGCTCCAGACCGAGGCGTACGCGCGGGCCATGCTCCGGGCCGGTCCACCGCTGACCGACGAGCAGATCGAGAAGCGGGTGCTGGCCCGGATGGCCCGGCAGGAGGTGCTCGCCCGCGAGGATCCACCGCAACTCGTCGCGGTGCTCGACGAGCAGGTGCTGCGCCGGCAGGTCGGCGAGCGCGCGACAATGCGCGAGCAGGTGGAGCACCTGCGCAGCCTCGCCGACCGCCCGCACGTCCAGGTGCGGATCATCCCGGCCGAGACCCCGTGGTACGTCGGACTCAACGGCCCCTTCGTGCTGGCCCGGCTCGCCGACGGCACCGAGGTGGCACACCTGGACAACCAGCTCCGGGGGCACACCGTGGACAGCCCGAACGACCTTGCCAGCCTGGGGCGGCGTTGGGAGACTGTGGCCGGTGAGGCGCTGCCGCGCCGGCAGTCCGCCCGCCTGATCGAGGAAGTGGCGAAGTCATGGACCTGACCCGTGCCGCCTGGCGCAAATCCTCCCGCAGCAACAGCAACGGCGGCGCCTGCGTCGAGGTCGCCGACAACCTGCCCGGCGTGGTCGCCGTGCGCGACAGCAAGGATCCGGCCGGCCCGGCGCTCGGCTTCACCCCGGCCGCCTGGCGCGCCTTCATCGCCCCCCACCGCCCCACCCACTGACTTCACCCGACACGGCATCCGGCTGCGCCGTTCCCGCCCCGCGCGCTCCCCCGGCCGCCCCGGCTCGGCTCGGCTCGGCCTACAGAGTTGCCCGCCCCTCCCCCACCGATGTGCGCGAGTTGCGGCATGATGCGCCCTCCCGCTGACGCGATAGCCCGAGATGCCGCAACCCACACCCTCCCACCGGGCCAAAGGCCCGAGATGCCGCACGTCGCGACCGGCCTGCACCACGAACAAGAGGCCGGGCGGGGTGGACGAGGGTGGGGCGGAAGAATGGGCGGGTGGATCTGGAGCAGTTCGCCGCGTTGCTTACCCCTGAGGGGTCGGCCGCGCTCGACGCGGCGGTCCGGGTGGCCGGCGGCGATCCGCTGGCTGCGGCGGCGGCGCTGCGCTCGGCGGGGGTGCCGGCCGGGCTCGCGGCGGCGGCGCTGACCCAGGCGGAGCTGCGCCGCCGGGCGACCGGCAAGTTCGGGCCCGCGGCGAACGGCATGTTCTTCACCCGGCCGGGACTGGAGCAGGCCACCCGGCAGGTTGTCGCCGACCGGCGCGCCCGGCGGCTGCGCGCCGCCGGGGTGGCGACGCTTGCCGACCTGGGCTGCGGGCTGGGGGCCGACGCGCTCGCCGCCGCCCGCACCGGCATCCGGGTGTACGCGGTGGAGGCGGACCCGCTCACCGCCGCGCTGGCCGAGGCGAACGCGCAGGCCGCCGGGCTGGCCGACCTCGTCACCGTCGAGTGTGGCGACGCGACCGCGTTCGACGTGACAGGGGTCGAGGCGGTCTTCTGTGACCCGGCCCGACGCCGGGCCGGTACCGGCCGACGGATCTTCGACCCGAACTCGTACTCGCCGCCGTGGGACTTCGTGACCGGCCTGGCCGAGCGGGTGTCGCACACGGTGGTGAAGGTCGCGCCGGGGATCGACCACGCGTTGATCCCGCCCGGTGCCGAGGCCGAGTGGGTGAGCGTCGACGGCGACCTGGTCGAGGCGGCCCTCTGGTGCGGTGAACTGGCCGAGCTGCCCCGCCGCGCGACAGTGCTCAAGGAGAAGCTGCCGGCGGCGCACCAGCTGACCGGGTCAGGGACGCGGGAGGCACCGGTCGGACCGGTGCGCAACTTCGTGTACGACCCGGATCCGGCGGTGGTCCGGGCTCACCTGGTGGCCGAGCTCGCTGCCGAACTGGACGCCACGTTGGCCGATCCGACAATCGCCTACCTCTACGCCGACGCGGCCCGGCCCACGCCGTACGCCCGCTGCCTGGAGGTGACAGACGTGCTGCCGTTCTCCCTCAAGCGGCTGCGGGCGCTGTTGCGGGAGCGGCGGGTCGGCCGGGTGGAGATCCTCAAGCGCGGCTCCGCACTGGAGCCCGAGCGACTCCGGCGCGACCTGCGGCTGGCCGGCGACCAGCCGGCGAGCCTGGTGCTGACCCGTACCGCGGGCGCCCCGACGGTCCTGGTCTGCCGCCCGGCGATCTGAACGCCGACCCTGCGCACCACCGGCTGGGAAGACACTGGTTCGGGCCTCGGGCCGGGGCTAGGTTGGCGGACATGGCGGGACGTGGCACGCCGGCGACCGCGCTGCTGGCGAAGCGGAAGGTCGACCATCGCACCCATCCGTACGATGTCTCGCCTGACGAGCCCAACTACGGCGCGCTTGTCGCCGCCGCGCTCGCGGTGGCACCCGAGCGGGTCTTCAAGACCCTGGTCACCGAGGTCGACGGGGCGTTGACCGTGGCGGTGGTGCCGGTCACCGGCGATCTCGATCTCAAGGCACTCGCGGCGGCCGTCGGCGGCAAGCGGGCGACGCTTGCCGAGCGGGCGGCGGCCGAGCGGGCCACGGGGTACGTACGCGGCGGCATCAGCCCACTGGGTCAGCGGCGGCGGCTGCCCACGGTCCTCGACGTCTCCGCCCTGGAGCATCCGACGGTGTACGTCTCGGCCGGGCGGCGGGGACTCCAGGTGGAACTTGCCCCCGCGGCCCTGGTCGCGCTCACCGGCGCGGACACCGCGCCCCTCGCCGCCACCTGATCCGCTCGGCGCCTCCGCAGTCGACCGGACACCGGTACCGGAACACGGACGGTGGCGGCACGGTGTCGAGGGCGTTGCTGAATTGTTACCGCCGACAACAAACTCGTGACCGGCTCACTCTTGTGCTGGCGTGTGGGGCGCAATACGTTGCCGGACACAACAAAACAAAACACCGACACCCTTCCCCACCCTCGAAAGGACCCTGCACATGCGCAAGGGCTTCCTCGCCGTCGGTACCGTGGGCCTGCTGGCCCTCGGCAGCCTGACGGCCTGCGGCGACGATTCCGGCGGCGACCAGGCCGGCTCCGGCTCCGACAAGACCCCGAAGATCGGCGTGATCCTGCCGGACAGCAAGTCCTCCGCCCGCTGGGAGGGCGCCGACCGCAAGTTCCTCCAGGCCGCCTTCGAGGCCGCCGGCGTCGACTACGACATCCAGAACGCGCAGGGCGACAAGACCCAGTTCCAGACCATCGCCGACCAGATGATCACGAGTGGCGTCACCGCGCTGATGATCGTGAACCTGGACTCCGGCACCGGCAAGGCCGTCCTCGACAAGGCCAAGTCGCAGGGCGTCGCCACCATCGACTACGACCGCCTCACCCTCGGCGGCTCGGCGGAGTACTACGTCAGCTTCGACAACGAGGCTGTCGGCAAGCTCCAGGGCGAGGGCCTGGCCAAGTGCCTGACCGACCAGAAGGCGGAGAAGCCGGTCGTGGCGTACCTGAACGGGTCGCCGACCGACAACAACGCCACCCTGTTCAAGAACGGGTACGACTCGGTCCTCAAGCCCAAGTTCGACGCGAACGAGTACACCAAGGGCCCCGACCAGTCCGTGCCGGACTGGGACAACGCCCAGGCCGCCACGATCTTCGAGCAGATGCTGACCCAGACCGGTGGCAAGATCGACGGCGTGCTCGCCGCCAACGACGGCCTCGGCAACGCCGCGATCTCGGTGCTGAAGAAGAACAACCTCAACGGCAAGGTCCCGGTGACCGGCCAGGACGCCACCACGCAGGGCCTGCAGAACATCCTCGCCGGTGACCAGTGCATGACCGTCTACAAGGCCGTCAAGCAGGAGGCCGACGCCGCCGCCGAGCTGGCCATCGCGCTGGCCAAGGGCGAGCGCAAGGAGACCGGCCAGACCGTCAAGGACCCGGAGGGCAACCGGGACGTGCCGTCGGTCCTGCTCACCCCGCAGGCGATCTACAAGGAGAACGTCAAGGACGTGATCGCCGACGGTTTCGTGACCAAGGAAGAGGTCTGCACCGGCGACTTCGCCAAGCTCTGCACCGAAGCGGGCATCAGCTGACCTCACCCGCCTAAGGTGGCGCCGCCCGGCACGGTAAGCCCGTGCCGGGCGGCCTGCCGCCGCTGGACGGGCTCCGATCTCCCTCCGTGACAAAGGAGAACCCCGTGTCCGCGACCCCTCTGCTGGAGCTACGCGGGATCGACAAGAGTTTCGGTCCCGTCCAGGTGCTACGCGACGTCGCCTTCGCCGCCTACCCGGGCGAGGTCACCGCGCTCGTCGGTGACAACGGCGCCGGCAAGTCGACCCTGGTCAAGTGCATCAGCGGCATCTACCCGACCGACGCCGGGCAGTTCGTCTTCGACGGCCGGCCGGTGAACATCCACAGCCCACGCGACGCCGCGGCGCTCGGCATCGAGGTCGTCTACCAGGACCTCGCGCTCTGCGACAACCTCGACATCGTGCAGAACATGTTCCTCGGCCGCGAGAAGCGCAGCGGCATCGTCCTCGACGAGCCGACAATGGAACAGATGGCGGCCGAGACCCTCGCCGGGCTCTCCGTACGCACCGTCAAGTCGCTGCGCCAGCACGTCTCCAGCCTCTCCGGCGGCCAGCGCCAGACGGTGGCGATCGCCAAGGCGGTGCTCTGGAACAGCAGGCTGGTGATCCTGGACGAGCCGACCGCCGCGCTCGGCGTCGCGCAGACCGCCCAGGTGCTCGAACTGGTCCGGCGGCTGGCCGACAACGGCCTGGCCGTCGTGCTCATCTCGCACAACATGAACGACGTCTTCGCCGTCTCCGACCGCATCGCCGCGCTCTACCTCGGCCAGATGGTCGCCCAGGTGAAGACCACCGACATCACTCACGCGCAGGTGGTCGAACTGATCACCGCCGGCCGCTCGGGCGAACTCGGGCTCGCCAGCGAACCGGCCACCAACGGCAACGGCGCGGCGCCGGCCGACAGCACCACGGGAGGCGTCTCATGAGCACCACAGCCGTCAAGCAGGACGGTCCCGCCGCCGTCACGCCGACGCCTTCCGTCGGCAGCCACGTCCGCGACTACTGGCGACGGGTACGCGGTGGCGACATCGGTGCCCTGCCCGCCGTCCTCGGCCTGCTCGTCCTCTGCACGGTCTTTGCGATCATGCGGCCCTCGTTCCTCAGCGCCGGGAACTTCGCCAACCTGTTCACCCAGGGCGCGGCGGTCACCCTGATCGCGATGGGGCTGGTCTTCGTCCTGCTGCTGGGTGAGATCGACCTGTCGGCCGGCTTCGCCAGCGGCGTCTGTGCGGCGGTGCTGGCAAATGTGGTCACCGTGCTCGGATACCCCTGGTACGTCGCGGTGATCGCCGCTGTGCTCACCGGCGTGGTGATCGGTACGATCCTCGGCCTCCTGGTCGCCAAGATCGGCATTCCGTCCTTCGTGGTCACCCTGGCTGGCTTCCTGGCCTTCCAGGGCGTGGTACTGCTGCTGATGGAGCAGGGACGCAACATCTCGGTGCGCGACCCGGTGCTGGTGGCGATCGCCAACCGCAACCTGCCCCCGGTGATCGGCTGGGCGCTCGCCGCCGTGGCCGTCGCCGGTTACGCCGCCGTGCAGTTGCTCCGCCACCGCAATCGCGCCGCGCGTGGCCTGATCACCGACCCGATCACGGTGGTGCTCGCCCGGATCGGCGGGCTGGCGGTCATCCTCGGCCTCGCGGTCTACGTGCTCAACCTGGAGCGCAGCCGCAACGTCCTGATCAGCTCACTCAAGGGCGTGCCGATCGTCGTGCCGATCATCGCCGTGCTGCTCATCGTCTGGACCTTCGTGCTCCAGCGCACCAGCTACGGCCGGCACATCTACGCGGTCGGCGGCAACAAGGAGGCCGCCCGCCGGGCCGGTATCAACGTGGACCGGATCCGCATCTCGGTCTTCGTCATCTGCTCCACGATGGCCGCGATCGGCGGCATCGTCGCCGCGAGCCGGGCCAACTCGGTCGACCCGAACACCGGTGGCAGCAACGTGCTGCTCTACGCCGTGGGTGCGGCCGTGATCGGTGGAACCAGCCTCTTCGGCGGCAAGGGCCGGGTGCTGGACGCGGTGCTCGGTGGTGCCGTGGTCGCGGTGATCGACAACGGCATGGGCCTGATGGGCTACAGCTCGGGCGTCAAGTACGTGGTCACCGGCGTGGTGCTGCTCCTGGCGGCCAGCGTCGACGCGTTGTCGCGCCGACGCGCCGCAGCCAGTGGTAACCGCTGATCCGCTCCACCGAAAGTAGTCACAACCGATGCGCGTGGGACCGAGCCAGGACGAGATTCGTCGGCAGAATCTCGGCGCCCTGCTGCGCTTCGTGCACGTGCACGGTGCGACCACGCGCGCGGAACTGACGACCGCGCTGGGGTTGAACCGGAGCACCATCGGCGCGCTCACCGCCGACCTCGCCGCGGCCGGCCTGGTGACTGAGGGGGCGCCGAGGGAAACTGGCCGGGCCGGACGACCGTCGCTGGTCGTCCGGCCCGAGTCGGACCGGATCTTCGCGTACGCGTACAGCATCGAGGTGGACCGGCTGCGGGCCGCCCGGGTCGGGCTGGGCGGCGCGGTGCTCGACCGCCGGGAATTGGACCGCCCACGCGGTCTCACCGCCGCGGAGGCCGCGCCGCTGCTGGCCGGCGCGGTGAAGGAGATGCGCCAGGCGTTGCCGGAGGACGCCGTCTGCGTCGGTGCCGGAGTGGCGGTCTGCGGCATGGTCCGCCGCGACGACGGCCTGGTCCGGCTCGGGCCGACCACCGGCTGGGTGGACGAACCGATCGGCACGGCTCTCGGCACCGAACTCGGAGTCGACGTGCCGGTCACTGTCGGGAACGTGGCCGACGTGGCGGCCTTCGCCGAGCACGCCCGTGGCGCGGCAGCCGGCTGCGACAACGTCATCTACCTCTACGGGGACGTCGGCGTCGGTGCCGGGATCATCGCCGGTGGCCGGCGACTGACCGGACACGGCGGCTACAGCGGCGAGGTGGGCCACATGGTGGTGTCCCGGGACGGGGCCCGCTGCGAGTGCGGCAACCGGGGGTGCTGGGAGACCGAGATCGGCGAGCACGGGCTGCTCCGGGCCGCCGGCCGTTCCGACGCCCGGGGCCGGGAGGCGATGCTCGCGGTCTTCGACGCCGCCGACCGCGGGGACGCCCGAGCCCAGGTCGCGGTACGGCAGGCCGGTGACTGGCTCGGCTTCGGCGTCGCCAACCTGGTGAACATCTTCAACCCGGAGATGGTCATCTTCGGCGGTACCATGCGCGACCTCTATCTGGCCGCCGCCGCCCAGGTGCGCAGCCGGCTCAACTCGAACGGGCTGCCCGCCTGCCTGGAACACGTCCGGCTGCGCACGCCGAAGCTCGGTGAGGACGCGCCCCTGGTCGGTGCCGCCGAACTCGCCTTCGACCGGCTGCTGGCCGACCCGCTCGACGTCGGCTGACCTCCACTTCACGTTTTCGCGAGCCGGTTTCGCCAACCGGTGAACTGATCGGCCAGACAATCCGTACCAGTGTGCGGACGGCCGACGGGGTGCGGCGTCCATCGCTCAACTGATCGGTTCTCGTCCGAGGAGGCGCCGCAGACATGGCACCGCTGGATTCCACTCGTCGCCGGCAGGGCAACCGGTCCCGTCGCTTGGCGGTGCTGCTCACCACGATCGCCGCAGCTCTCGTCGTCCTGCCCGGCGTGGCGCTGGGCGCACCCGCCGCTCAGCAACTCGCCGCCGCCGACCAGGCCCTGCTCGACGGGGTGCGGCTGGCCGGGCTCTGGGAGATGCCGGCCGGGCAGATGGCCGCCGAGAAGGGCCAGTCCCAGGTGGTCCGGGAGATCGGCGCGGAGATCGCCCGTCAGCACGAGGAGTTGGACCGACTCACCGTGGAGGCCGCCAACAAGCTCGGCGCGACCATCCCCAACCAGCCGACCGCCGAACAGCAGGGCTGGCTCAACGAGATGAAGGACGCCAGGGGCGCCCGCTTCGACCAGATCTTCGTCACCCGGCTGCGGGTCGCCCACGGCAAGATCTTCCCCGTGGTCAGCGCGGTGCGGGCCAGTACCCGCAACGATGTCGTCCGCGACCTGGCCAACGCGACGAACAAGTTCGTCGGCGACCACATGATCATGTTGGAGAGCACCGGGCTGGTCCGCTGGGCGGAGCTGCCGCCGGCCGCGCTGCCGGCCCCCGGCAACGACGGCCTGCTCGCCGCCGCGTCGGCCAACACCGGCCCGCAGATCGGCGTCAGCAACACGCTCATCTGGGCGATCTTCCTCGGCGCCCTCGGCACCGGCGGCTTCCTCACGTACCGCATGTTCCGCCGCAGCTGACCGCCACCACCCCGACCGATGACCGCCCGCACCCGAGCCGCTGCCCTGCTCGGGCTGGCCCTCATCGCACTGTGCGCCGCCCTGGGCCCCGCCGGCCCAGCGGCGGCGCACGCCGTGGTGGTGGCCACCACCCCGCAACGCGACGAGGTGCTCGGGTACGCGCCGCGCGAAGTGCTTGTCACCTTCAGCGAGAACATCGCCGTGGTCCCCGGCCGGGTGCAGGTCCTCGCCCCCGACGGCAAACGGATAAACGTCGGCGAACCTGAGGTCCGGGACGGGACCATCCGGATCGCCCTGCGGCCCTCGGATCGTCCGCTCGGCACCTACCTGGTCAGCTACCGCGTCATCTCGGCGGACAGCCATCCGGTCTCGGGCAGTTTCACCTTCGCCGCCGGAGCACCGTCGGCGACCCCACCCGAGCCGCCCCTGGCGGAGTCCGAGTCGCCGGCCGGGGTGCTGGTACCGGCGGCGAAGTACCTCGGGTACCTGGGGCTGCTCCTGGCGGTCGGCCCGCCGCTGCTCACCGCGACCCTCTGGCCCCGACGCCGGTCCCGACGCGGGGCGACGATCGCGGCGCTTGTCGGGCTCGGGCTGGTCGCCGCCGGTACGGTCGGCACCTGGATCGGGCAGGCCGCTCAGGTGGTCGGCACGCCGGTCGGTCGGCTCTCCGCCGCCGACCTGCGCGCGGTCGCCGACACCGACGTCGGAGTGGTGCTGGCGGTACGCCTGGCGCTTGTCGGACTCGCCGCGGTGCTGCTGCCGGCGGTCACCCGGGGCACCGCCGGCCGCTGGCGGACCGGCGCGTTGGCGGCGGTGGGCGTGGCCGGCCTGGTGACCTGGCCACTGGCGGGGCATCCGATCGCCTCGCCGGTACCGCCGGTGAGCATCGCCCTGACCACAGTGCACATCGCCGGGGTCACCGTCTGGCTGGGTGGGCTGCTCACCCTCACCGTGTTCCTGCTCCGGGGCACCCACGAACGGGTCCTCGCCCGCATCCTGCCGGCCTGGTCCAGGTGGGCCACGCTGGCCGTGGCCTGGCTCGTCACCGCCGGAATCATTCAGGCCGCGATCGAACTCGGCCGGCCCTCGGCCCTGTGGGGCAGCACCTACGGCCGCCTGCTGCTGGCCAAGGCGGCACTGCTGGCCGGGGTGCTGGCCGTCGCGGCCGGACAACGCCGGCTGATCCGCCGCCGGGTCGCGGCGAGCCGGCCCAGGTGGGTGGCCCGGGCGGCCGGCGTGGAACTCGCCGTGACCGCGGTGGTGCTGGCGCTGACCGCGGTGCTGGTGCAGACGCCCCCCGGCCGCGCCGCCGGTACGGCGGCCGACGGGGTGACCCGGGAGGGCGTCGCGCAGTCGCTCACCACCGACCTGTTCACCCTTCAGTTCGACGTCTACCCGGCGGTCGCCGGCACCCCGAACAGCCTGCACGCGTACGTCTACACCCCGCAGGCGAAGGAACTGCCGGTGGCGGAGTGGACAGTCACCGCAGCCCTGCCGGAGGCCGGCATCGAGCCGATCACCGTCGACGTGTTCGCGCTGGAGCCGCACCACGGCAGCGCCGAGATCCACTTCCCGGTCGCCGGTGACTGGACGCTGCGGATCAGCGCCCGGACCAGCGAGATCGACCGCTCCACCGCCACCACCACGGTGACCATCCGCTGACCGGCGCGTTCCGGCGCCGCGTCAGCGGTCAGCCCCGGGGTCGCGTCAGCGGTCGACCTGGGTGAAGTCCCAGGAATGCGGCTGCCGGGCGAGCAGCATCACCGGCGGGTCCGGCAGCGGCCGGGGGCTGCTGCGCCACTTGGAGATCACCACGACCCGGTGGTCGGTGGAGGTGAAGACCTCGCTGGACAGGTGCAGCGGGTCGTGCTCGAACTCGGGCAGCGCGCTGTCGCAGACCCAGGTGATCAGGTCGGTGAGCGCGTACGGCTCCGCCCGCGCCTCCCACATCCGTACGATCACGTCGCCGTCCTCCTCAGACGCTGACAGTGGTCAGCGGCATGGCCGAATCCGCGGGCAGGTCGAGCCGGCTGGGCGCGACACCCGAGGCGACCAGGTGCGAGCCGAGGGCCGCCACCATCGCGCCGTTGTCGGTGCAGAGGCCGGGCCGGGGCACCCGGACCCGGATGCCGTGCCGGGCGGCCCGCTGCTCGGCCATCGCCCGCAGCCGTGAGTTGGCCGCCACTCCCCCGCCGATCACGAGCGTCTCCACACCCCGACCTCGGCAGGCGTCCAGGGCCTTGTCGACAAGCACGTCGCAGACCGCCTCCTGGAACGACGCGGCGACGTCCGCGATCGGAACCGGCTCGCCGGCCCGCTCGCGGGCCTCCACCCACCGCGCCACAGCGGTCTTCAACCCGGAGAAGGAGAAGTCGTGACGGTGCGCGACGAGATCCTTCGCGGCGGTCAGGCCACGCGGGAAGGCGATCGCCGCCGGATCACCGGCCCGGGCCTCCCGATCGATGTACGGCCCACCTGGAAACGGCAGGCCGAGCAGGCGGGCCACCTTGTCGAACGCCTCGCCGGCCGCGTCGTCGATGGTGGCGCCCAGCGGGGTCACCCCCCGGGCCAGGTCGTCGATCAGGAGCAACGACGAGTGGCCGCCGGAGACCAGCAGCGCGATCGCCGGCTCGGGCAGCGGACCGTGCTCCAGCGTGTCCACCGCGACGTGCGCGGCGAGATGGTTGACTCCGTAGACCGGCTTCTCGGCGGCCACCGCGTACCCCTTGGCCGCCGCCACCCCGACCAGCAGCGCCCCGGCCAGACCGGGCCCGGCGGTGACCGCGATCGCGTCGATGTCGGCGAGCGTCACCCCCGCCTCGGTCAGCGCCCGCTCCATTGTCGGCACGATGGCCTCCAGGTGCGCCCGGCTGGCCACCTCCGGCACCACTCCGCCGAACCGCGCGTGCTGGTCCACGCTGGACGCGAGCGCGTCGGCGAGCAGGGTGTGCCCGCGTACGACACCGACGCCGGTCTCATCGCACGAGGTCTCGATGCCGAGGATCAGTGGTTCGTCAGCCATGGGGTCTCAGTCCTGGGTGCGCTGCATCACCAGCGCGTCGGTGTTGCTCGGTTGGTAGTAGCCGCGTCGTACCCCGATCGGCTCGAATCCGTGCATCGCGTAGAGCCGCTGGGCCGGCGCGTTGTCGGCGGCGACCTCCAGCAGCACGGCGCGTACGCCTACCCGGTTGGCCTCGGCCAGCAGCGCCTCCAGCAGCAGCCGGCCGATCCCCCGGCGCTGCGCGTCCCGCCGGACCGCGACACACTGCACCCACGCCTCGTCGGGCGGGGCGATGGCGAGCCCGGCGTAGCCGAGCACCGCGCCCTCGCCGTCGGTCGCGACCCGGTAGAAATGCCCGTGGGCCAACTCGTTCCAGAACATCGGTGCCGACCACTGCTCGGCACCGAAGAGGTCCGCCTCGATCGGCAGCACCTCGTCGATGTGCCACCAGCGGAACCGGCCGAGTCGCACCTCGCTCACGACAAGACCGCTCTGCCCGCGGCTCACGGCAGGACCGGTTTGCGCGCGGTCGCCGCCACCGCGTCCGGGCGACGCAGGTAGAGCGGCGTCAACGGGTCACCGGGCGCGCCGGTGCGGATCCGCTCGGCGGCCAGGGTGGCCAGCGCGATCGCGTCCGGGTAGCGCGGCTCGGGTCGCAGCGGCAGCCCGAGGACCTCGGCGTAGCGGTGGGCACCGTCGCCGACGGCAGCGGTCACGCCCAGATCCCGGGCCCGATCGGCGGCCACCGTCGGTGCACCGACCTCCGGCCCGACGAGACGTTGGCCCGCGCCGTCGTAGACCGCCCAGTAGATCTCCCGGCGCCGCGCGTCGCTCGCCGCCAGCACCGGCTCACCGGCCGCCGCAGGGTGGCCGATCGCGTCCAGCGAGCAGACACCGTAGGCGGGAATGTCGAGCACCTGACTCATGGTGGCGGCGGTGACCAGCCCCACCCGCAGCCCGGTGAAGGGGCCCGGGCCGAGCCCGGCGACGATCGCGTGCAGGTCGGCCGGCCGGGCGGCGACGTCGGCGAGCACCGCGTCGACCTGCGGGGCGAGCAGTTCGCCGTGCGCCCGAGCGTCGACGGTGCACCGGTGCGCCCGGGGCGTGACGCCACTCGCGGTGACCTCGACGAGCGCCGCGGTCACCGCCGGGGTCGAGCTGTCCACCACCAGTACGAGCACAATGACCCAGCCTAGCCGCATCGCCTCCGGCCCTTGGACGCCCGCCCGCCATCGCCGCCGGGTCGTAGCGCTCGCGCGCACCGCTGTGGTTCTCAAGGAGGCACGGGGCCAGGCCCGTCAGCGCCTGGCCCCGAACCGACGGATCAGTTGCGGCGGCTCCACTGCTGGTTTGCTCCACCCCAGCAGCTGTACAGCTGGATCAACGCCCCGTTACCGCTGCCACCGGCATCGAGGCACAGCCCTGACTGCACTCCGGTGATCGTGCCGTTGGAGTTGATGTTCCACTGCTGGTTCGCGCCACCGTGGCAGTCGTAGATGGTCACCCGCGTGCCGTTGCTGGTGCCCTGATTCGCGGCGTCCAGGCACTTGCCGTTCACCGTCAGCTGGCGGCTCGAGGTGTGGGTGAACCGCTGGTTCGAGCCACCCCAGCAGTCGTACAACTGGAGCTGGGTGCCGTTGCTGGTGCTCGAGTTCGGCACGTCCAGGCACCGGCCGGACTGCTGACCGACGATCATCTGGCCGCTACCGCCACTGGGCGGCGGGGTGGTCGGGTTGCCCGGGTTGCCGGGGTCGGAGCTGCCGCCCTCCCGGACGGTGATGTCCGAGCTTCCCTGGCTCTGGTAACCCTCGGTCGCCATGATCTGGTAGTAGTGGTTGCCGAGGTTCAGCCCAACGCGGGCCCAGGCGTCGAAGTGGTTGGCGGTGGTGATGGTGCCACTGCTGCGCTTCTGCTGCCGGACGCTCCAGTACTGGTAGAACGTCTGGGTGCCGTCGATCGAGGGCTGGTTCACCCGCTGGCTGCGCAGAATGTCGTAGGTACCACCGTCGGTGGTGACGCTACCGAGCCGGGTGGCACCACTGCTCGGGTTGTAGCTACCGAAGTTCTCGACGATGTAGTACTCGACCAGCGGGCT
>NZ_JBFAML010000042.1:0-36152 GCF_040660295.1 Micromonospora sp. NPDC049891 | reverse complement strand
CATCCACCGCGTCAACGGCGTCAAGCGGGCGCAGACCCGCGAGCGGAAGATCCGCGAGTTCGTCGCCATGCTGGCCCGTCACGAGACGATCTATCCGCAGAAAGCCCGGCCCCAGCCCTCGCCGTGATCGACACCTTAGTCGTCGGATTCGCCCCGCTCTGCCCGGTGACCGGCGCGCCCGTACGCCGGAGTTGAACTTCTTCGAAAAAATTCTGGCGTACGTGTCGATCGGGGTTGGCTCTTTTCGTAGCCCTGGTGAGAGCCCGGCACCGAGCCGGGCGGTACGCCTCCTGGAGGGCACGATGAGCACCACGGCGACCACGACCCGCGCCACCGCGACCCGCGCCACCACGTCGACCGTCGGTGCGCTGATCGGTACCGGCCTGCTCGCCACGGCTGCCGCGAGCGCCGCCACGATGGCCGTCGCCGCCGCCGGCCGTGCGGCTGGGATCAGCCTCGATATCGGCGGTGTCCCGATCCCGGTCAGTGGCTTCGGCGTACTGACCGCTGCCTTCTCGCTGATCGGCGTGGTCCTCGCCGCACTGTTGTCCCGCTTCGCCAGGCGTCCTCGGCGTACCTTCGTCCGCACCACGGTGGCGCTGACCGTGCTCTCACTGGTGCCGGACGTGATCATCGACGCCGGCACGACCACCAGGGCACTGCTGATGCTCACCCACCTGGTCGCGGCCGCGATCGTGATCCCCGCCGTCGCGCGCCGCCTGGCCGCCTGACCACACCCACCCATCGAGTTACCGGAGGACCGTCATGAAGCAGTACCTGCTGTCCGTGCATTTCGTCGAGGGCGCACCGGAGCCGTCCGACGAGGAGATGCAGACCATGTTCAGGGAGACCGATCGAATCAACAACGAGATGCAGGCGGCCGGCGCCTGGGTCTTCGGCGGCGGACTCCTGTCGCCGGACAGCGCCACCGTCGTCCGGATCGAGAACGGCGCCACCACCATGAGCGACGGGCCGTTCGCCGAGACGAAGGAGCACATCGCCGGCTTCTGGGTCATCAGGTGCGCGGACCTCGACGCGGCGCTGGCCTGGGCCGAGAAGTGCGCGGCAGCCTGCGGCCCGGTCGAGGTGCGGCCCTTCGACGACCTGTCCCAGGCCTGAACCGGAGCCGGTCACCCGACATGGACCTGGCGAGCATCTACCGCGCGGAGTACGGCCGCTGCGTCGCCACCCTGACCCGTCTCCTCGGTGACATCAACCTCGCCGAGGAGGCGGTCCAGGACGCCTTCACCACCGCGTTGCAGAAGTGGCGGACCCCGCCGCCGAACCCGGGCGCCTGGATCGTGACCACCGCACGCAACCGGGCCGTCGACCGACTCCGCCGGGAGACGACCCGCGAGGCCCGGCACGCCGAGGCGATGCTGCTGCACCAACCCGACGAGCCCCAGGAGGTGGGACCGGTGCGGGACGACCAGCTACGACTCATCTTCACCTGCTGCCACCCCGCGCTCTCCCCCGACGCGCGTACCGCCCTCACGCTCCGCCTGCTCGGTGGCCTCGACGTACCGGAGATCGCCCGGGCCTACCTGACTCAGGAGGCGACAGTCGCCCAGCGGATCGTGCGCGCCAAGAAGAAGATCCGCGACGCCGGCATCCCGTACCGGGTACCCGCCGAACATGAGCTGCCGGACCGGTTGCCGCCGGTGCTCACCGTGCTCTACCTGATGTTCAACGAGGGCTACGCGGCCACCGCCGGACCGCTGATCAGGACGGACCTGTGCACCGAGGCGATCCGGCTCGCCCGCGAGCTGGCCGCGTTGATGCCCGACGAACCCGAGGTCCTCGGCCTGCTCGCCCTGCTGCTGCTGACCGAGGCACGCCGCCCGGCCCGGCTCGGCCCGACCGGCGAACTGGTGCTGCTGGCCGACCAGGACCGGTCGTTGTGGGACCAGAGCCTCATCGCCGAAGGCCACGACCTGGTCCGTCGTTGCCTGCGCCGCAACCGGCCCGGCCCGTACCAGATCCAGGCCGCGATCAGCGCGGTGCACACCGACGGTGCCGCCACCGACTGGCGACAGGTCCTGGCCCTGTACGACCAACTGCTCACGCTGGCACCGACCCCGATCGTCGCGCTCAACCGCGCGGTCGCCGTAGCCGAGGTGCGCGGACCGGCGGTGGCCCTCGCCGCGTTGGAGGACATCGACCTCCCCGGCTACCACCGGCTGCCCGCCACCCGCGCCGAACTGCTGGCCCGGCTCGGCCGCGACACGGCGGCGCGGGCCGCGTACGACGAGGCCATGGCACTGGCCACGAACGAGACCGAGCGTGCCTTCCTACAGGCCCGTAGCGCCGCACTCACCCGGACAAGGAGAACTTCATGACCGCCACCTACACCTTCGACGTCTTCTCCAGCCTCGACGGCTTCGGCACCACCAGCGGCAACTGGGGCGGCTACTGGGGCAAGCAGGGCCCCGAGTTGCTCGAGCACCGTCTCGCCGTGTACAGCGGAGAGCAGCGCATGGTGTTCGGAGCCGGCACGTACCGGGTGTTCGCGCGGATGCTGGCCGCGAGCACCGAGGAGTCCGAGGTACGGGACGCCTGGGTCACCCGGATGCGGAACCTCCCGGCGACTGTGGTGTCGAGCACCCTCGACGGCCCCCTGGACTGGCCGGACGCGACGGTGGTGCGTGGCGACGCCGTCGACGTCGTCGCCCGGCTCAAGGCGGAGTCCGAGGTGCCCTTGCGGTCGCACGGCAGCCTGTCGTTGAACCGGGCGCTGATGGCCGCCGGCCTGGTCGACCGGGTCCAGGTGACGATCTTTCCGGTGATCACTGGTCAGACCGGCACGGAGCCGATCTTCCAGGGGGCTGCCGACTTCGATCTGGAGCTGATCGAGAGCCGGACGCTCGACGGCCGCACCCAGGAACTCACCTACCGACCCACCCGGCACGTCTGACTGGTCCGCCACCCCACATCTGTCAGGGCTCTGTCAGGTATCGGTGCGGCACAAGGCCTTCCTGCTCGAATCGAGGAGATCGCTGGATCCGCCCGGGGGAAGGGTTCACGTGCACCGCAGGGCAGATGTGGATGTGATCTCCGAGGAGAACAACGAGCAGGTTCGAAAGCTCGACCCGTTGAGGTTGGACGACGAGCTTCGGGTGTTGCCGAAGCTGAACCTGGCCGCGGATGTCTCCGCGTTGGTACGGGTGCTCGGCGCCGCGCTTCCCTCCGAGGAGAGCATCGCGGCTTTCACCACGACCGAGTGTCTCGCCGCCATGCGGGACCTGGGCATGTATCTCGGCAGTCTGCAGCGGCACGGGGTGTCCGCCTTCGAGGTTGTCCCCGGTGCGACCCGGTCCTTTCAGCTGCTGGGGCGACGTACCCGGATGATTCCGCGCGACACGGTGTACCACTACACATCCTGGAACCCGGTCGGTGAGCGGGAGCGGCTCTACACGGGCCATCCGATGGAACGCAGCCTGATCGACGCGGTACGCACCTGCGTGCCGCACCTCGCCCGCGCCGTCGACATCGGGCTGTCGCTTCTCGACGAGGATCCGGCCGCCCCTGCCCACGCGGGCCGGATGGCGTCGCTCACTTCGCACATCGCGGTGGCGGACACGGTCATGAGCGGTATCCGGACGACTGTCACGCCCGAGTTCTTCGCGCGTGTGCTCAGGCCCTTCTACGAGGACGTCCGGGTCGCGGGCCGGGCGTACATGGGCCCGGCGGCGGCCCACATCCCGATCTTCCTCATCGACCTGCTCCTGTGGGCCTCCGACCGGGGAAGCCCTGGCTACCTCGACTTCTGCTCCGAGGTGTCGTCGCAGACACTGCCCCAGTGGCAGGAGCGGTACGCGGAGTGGGCGGCGACGCCGTCCATCACATCCCGGGTCGTGGCGGCTCTCGAACGTCCCGGCGCGCCGTCCAGAAACGAGCACGTGGAGTCCAGTGCGCGGAGCCTGCGCCGTGCCCTCCAGACGCTCACGTCGTTTCGCGGAAAGCATCTGGTGATGGCACGACGTGCCTACCACGAGGAACTCCGGCTCTACGAGCTGGGCAGTGGCGGGGGAAGCGTGGGGCTCCTTGAGGAGATCCTCGCCCTCACCAGACAGAACAGCGCCATGCTCAACGCCACCGCTGTGCAGCGGGTCCGGCTGCCGTGACGTACGAGGGTGAGTTGCCGACAGTGAGAATCATGATTGTTGGGTCCGGGATCGCGGGGCTGGCCACCGCGATCAGTCTGCACGCGGCAGGATTCGACCAGGTCACCGTCTTCGAGGCCGAGCCGCAGCTGCGTCCGCACGGCCTCGGGCTGAACATTCTCCCCAACGCCGTTCGCGAACTGACGGAACTCGGACTGCTCGACCAGTTGCGGCAGCGTGCGGTCCGCACCCAGGAACTGGCGATGTTCAACACCCGCGGGGATCTCGTGTGGCGCGAGGACCGCGGCACTCTGGCAGGCTACCGGTGGCCACAGCTCTCGATCTCCCGCGCCGAACTCGTCACGGTCCTGGCCGACGAGGTACGGCGACGCCTGGGTGAGGGCGCCATCGTCACCGACGCGCGGCTGGTCGGACTGCACAGCGAGCCGGGGCTGACATCCGGGACCTTCCTGGACCGGGGCGGCTCGGCGCGGGTCGTCGAGACGGAGCTGCTCATCGGCGCCGACGGTATCCATTCGGCCGTCCGGGCGGCGTTCTACCCGACGGAGGGGCCACCGCCGTCGAACGGCATGACGATGTACCGAGGGACCACCTGGGGACCTGACTTCCTGACGGGAAGCACGATGGCGGTGCTCGGCGATGACCGGCGGCGGCTCGTGCTGTATCCCATCGCCCGCGACGACACCCCGGGCAGATCCCTGATCAACTGGGTCGCCGCCTTTCCGGACGGCGAGGCCGAGGCACACAAGCGTCAGCCGATGAATGTCGCCGAGCGGCGCGCGGCCGTCCTGCGCCAGTTCGGGAGCTGGGCACCTCCCGGCGTGGACCTGCCACGTCTGCTCGAAGACACCTCTGACGTACAACAGTATTCAATGATCGACAGAGACCCCGTTCCGCGCTGGAGTTTCAACAACGTCACGCTCGTCGGTGACGCCGCCCACGCGATGTATCCGGCCGGATCCAACGGCGCCACGCAGGCCATCGTCGATGCCCGGGTGCTGTCCTGGCACCTGGCCACCCAGGCGGAGGTGGGCAGCGCTCTCCAGGCCTACGAGGACGAACGCCGCCCGCAGATGACGGAACTGCAGAACGCGAACCGCTCCATGGGCCCCGAAAGGGTGATCACCCTGGCGCACGAGCGAGCGCCCCACGGATTCGACGATGTCAGCGACGTCTTCAGCGAGGACGAACTCGCCGCGATCTCCCGCAGCTACGCCCAGACCGGGAAATTCGATCAGGACCGGGTCAACTCGCGACCGTCGCTCACCGTCACTCGGCCTCGTCGAGAGACGCGCGGTGACAGCATCCCGGCGGGCGGAGCGACGGACACCGCGGTACGCGACGACAGGTCCCAGGCAGTCAAGGAGACCGGCTTCATCACCGCCGTCATCAGAGCCATGGAACACGATCGTGCGGACGCCTACCTGGTGGACCGGTACGCGGCGCTGCTGAGCACGCCCAGGTCCCGAACGATGACCGCCGAGGCCCTGGCGGCCGGCGGCACCATCGGATCCGTGATCGTCCGAGCCCGCTTCGGTGACGTCGCACTCGGCGAGGCAACTGCCGGTGGGATCGCCCAGGTGGTCTGCCTGGCGGCGGGCAGTGACACCCGCGCCTGGCGCCTGGACCTGCCCGCACGTACCCAGTTCTTCGAAATCGACCTGCCGGGCCAGTTGGAGGCCAAGGAACGGCTGCTGGAGCCGGTCCGGGACCGCCTCGCCTGTCGTCGCGTCTCCCTCGGCGAGGACCTTCGCCGGGAAACCTGGCCTCAGCGGTTGCTGGCGGCCGGCTACGAACCAGCCAGTCCCACGGTCTGGATCATCGAAGGGCTGCTCCCCTACTTTCAGATCGAGGATTTCACCCGACTGATCGGGACCGTCCGGAAGATGTCGACGCTCGGGTCGGTCCTGCTGGTCGACGCACCGCACACCGACTTCTACACCGATCCGGCCAACGAGACGTTCCTGGCCTTCATGAGGTCGCGGGGATCCGCGTTCCAACTCGGCCTCGACGACCTCGGCGCTTTCCTGCGCCACCAGGGCTGGACGGCGGAGGCTTACACGCTGCGGCAGCTTCACGCAGGCGAGTGCCGCTGGCTGCCCTCGCCGCCCGAACGTCTCTGCCCGCCCCACGACCATCACTGGGTGGCTCGGGCGCAGTTGAGCTGAGCAGCCACACCGCCCGGTGGCCGGGACCGCACCGGCCCGGCGACCGTCGACGCGGTCAGCGGTCTCAGTGCTGTATGAGCCCGCCGACCGGGACCGGAGGAACATGGCCGGTTACCGGACGCGTCCGTGCCAGGGCAAGACCGACGTCGACGAGGGAGGATCGGCGCAGGTGCACCACGTCCGGTATCGGGGTCCAGACCGACTCGGCAACTTCACCGTTCGGCTCCGGCCGGAGGACACCCGCCGTGATGCGGACCTGGTAGAAGATGCCGACGTTCTGGTGCACCTGCCCTGACCATGCCTCAGCTGCGGGAATCACCCGGGAGTCCACGCCCAGCAGACGCTCGACCACCGCGTCGCAGCCGGTTTCCTCGGCAACCTCCCTGATCACCGCGTCGAATGGATCCTCCGCGTGCTCCACCCTGCCGCCCGGAAGGCTCCAGCTCGTCTCACCAGCCGACGACACGTGCCGGGCGAGGAGCACCCGCTCGTGCTCGACACACACGGCGTACGCGGCCAGCCGGAAACTCATCCCAGCACCTCCCCCGACCACCCTTGACGGTTGGCTGGTGACGAGGGCCGAGGAGGGCGCGGGTGCTGAACACCGATTCTCCGCTCGCGCGGAGATTCCGAATCGAACGGAACAGCAGGAAGCACCCGCATGGCCTCGGCCGTCGCCGGCTATCAGGGAATCAGCTCACCGAGCCGGTCCAAAGTATATGCCTCCGACCCGTCCGGCAGGCCCTCCGGCACCTCCACGCCGACGAAGGTGACCGGCTCATCCGGCAACCGGCCGTCCCACGCCCTGACCTCGGCTCGGGTACGCCAGCGATCAAGGAGGTAGGACATGGTGAGGTAGCGCCGCTCCATCAGCGCGCGTACCCGGTCGGCCGTGTTGAACCTGTTGTCCTCCACCCGGTTGAACGACGGCCAGCCCGGCAGATACAGGTGCAGCCACACCGCCTGCCAGCCCCGCTCACCCTTGGCGAAGACCACCGGCAGCGCGATCCGGCCCTGGCCGCGCAGCTGCGAGCGCGCCCGCACGGTCCGCGCGTCGAACGGAGCGCCGCGCTGGTCCCGCGTCCGCGTCTGGTACCCGAACATCGACTCGGTGACCTCGTCGAACGACTCACCCGCATAGATGTGGACCTGTGGCACCACGTACCGCCCGCCGACCGTCAACGGCACGTCGATGAACTCGGTCGCACCGTCCGTCGCGTCGGTGAAGTCACCGGAGTGCACCACATCTTCGTGGCGATAGTTCGTCCAGGACACCTGACCCGCGGTGTGGAACCCGTCATCGAGCAGCAACACCGACAGGTCGTAGTCGGTGCGACGACTGGCCTGACGCCAGTACATGAAGAAGCGCAGCAGCTCACCGGAGACCGACGACCGCGAACCTCTCGGCAGCACCGCGAATCCACAGTCGGTCGCCTTGCCGGACAGCGGCAGCGCGACGTCGAGCACCTCCGGGTCCACCACCAGCGGCCGTTCCAGTGCCGGCAGCCGGGCGCTGATCTCGACATCGAGCAGCGACGACAGTTCGGCCACCAGATCGGCCGGCAGCGGCGGCCGCTCGTCCGGTCCGACCCATGCGCGACGCGAACGGTTCACGTACATCCGGGCGGACGCGGGCGTCGACCGGTTGTCGACATGCTCCCGCAGCGAGAGCAGCACCCGACCCGACGCGGAGCCGAGCGCACCGGTGACGGCCTCGACCACGGCGGCGCGCTCCGACGCCGACGCCAGCCTCAGCAACCGGTCCGCGGAACGCAGGAGCAGGCCGGGCGCAGCCGACAACACCGACGCGGCCGGACCGACAGCTCCGGCACGGATGGCCGCCTCCGCCCGACCGGCGAGGCCGGGTGCCCGTCGCTCGCCCCGCGCGACCGTGAACACCTCCTGCGCGTACGGCCACTGGCCGTACTCGTGCGGGTGCAGCCGTTCCCCGAGCCGCTTCCACCGCTCCGCGTAGCGCACGACATCACCGAGCTTGCCCGGGCTCGCACCGACGACCTCGTCAAGCGCTGCCATCAGCATCCGCCGCTCCGGACGTCGGAAGGCACGGAAACGCGTGGGGGTCGCGAGCGACACGTCCCCAGCGGAAACCTGGCAGGCAAGACGCAGCACGTCGGTGGTGGTGTCCACAGTGATCAGCGGCCGTCCCAGGACGAGCCGGATGCCGTTGAGCACGGCCCGGTTCTCCCGAACCGGCACCGCACCCGGCTGGGCCTCGTCAACACACGCGACCGCGAGTTCGCCGAGAATCGCGAGGTCCGCTTCGCCGAGTGGCACCGAGCTACCGGCCAGGGCCAGGTAGAGCCGCGTCGCCTCCACCTCGACGGTGTCCCCCAGCCGCAGCAGGCTCAGCCGGTCACCGGCAGCGGTGACCAGGTCGTCGTGCGCGGCCAGCAACTCGGCATGACTGTGCTGGTACGTTCCGTAACCCGGCAGGGCGAGCAGATTCACCCCACCCGAGGTCACCGCCTCCCGCAGCTGACCGTCGGTCGCGGCGCCCCCACCGGCGAGTACCGCCGCCCGCAGCCGTTCCATCCAGAACTCGACGGTGTCCGGCACGTCGTCCGGGAAGCCGATGAAATAGGCGTTGTGCTGGACATGGTCACCGACAAGTTCCCGCACCGCTGAGACAACCGTGGCGGCGAGATCCATCGCCGGTGCGGGGGCCAGCGTGCCGATGTGTTCGAGCAGCGCCCGCGACGCCGAGAACCCGACGTCCAGCAGCGCCGCGTCCAGTTGCCGAGCCACCGGCCTGCCGTCGCCCGCCGGGCCGGTGCTCGCCGGTACGCGCAAGGTCTTCTGGATGATCAGCTTGTCGAGCACTTCGCCTCCCCCCGTTCCGATCGGCTCCGGCTGTTGCCGGCCCAGCCGACGGCACAGTGGGTCGCCGGGGACTCGAACCCCGAACCTTCCGATCCAACAGGAGAAGGAAGCGCCCCAATAGCCGCGCAGGCGGAGAGCGGACGCGCTGACCAGTCGGATGCTCTAGCCAGTTGAGCTAGCGACCCAGATGTCGATCATCGCACCGATCGAGTCGCCCTGGCGATCAGGTTTCGTCGGTGCCGTCAGCACCTCAGTAGTGGTCCTCGATCGGTCGGCGGGCCTCGGCGAACAGCGCCGGCCCGTCGTACCGGACCGGGCTCGGAGCCGGGGTCGCCGGCTTGACGCTCTCGAACTGCTCGGCGGAGAGCGCGAACACGACCCGACCCAGGCCGGAGCGTTCGATGGCGGTGGCACACATCGGACACGGTTGGCAGCTGGTGTACATCGTGGTGCCGGCCGCCACCTCCGGGTCGAGTTCCCGCGCTGCCCAGCGGGCCAGCTTCAGCTCGGGGTGGGCGGTGATGTCAGCCTCGGAAACCACAGTGTTGTGGTCGGAGATCAACACGTCACTGTCGGGGCCGACAAGTAGCGAGCCGAACGGGCGTTCGCCGGCCGCGCCGGCCCGGTCGGCGATGTCGATCGCCTGCCGGAGAAACGTCTCGTCGTCCTGATTCATCGATCCTCCGTGGGTTGCCGTTCGATCGAAATCGCGCGCCGGGCCGCGACGGCGGCCAGCGCCCGCCAGGCCCGTTCCGGCACGGTACCCGGTGCGATGCTCGGAATGTTGCCACCGCTCTCCAGGACAGCGCCTTAGACGCGGACCGCTTACGTCGACTCCCTCTGACTTGGACTCAAGGTCGAAGCGGCGCGACAGGCCAGCACGGTTCCGCGAGTGTCTTCCGTTCAGGCTTACCGAATTGGCGCGCGACACAGGCGGACACTTGTGAATCGCCCGCTGTCGAATTCCAGCCGCGCACCGTCGCAGTGGCCGAAGGGCGCACCCCACGACGCGTGGTCCCCCTGAGGTAGGCAGCTCACCAGCGCCGGTTCGATGCAACCGCCGTGGGAGACCACGAGCGCGCCGCTGCCCTCGGGCACAGCCAGGACCGCCCTGGTCCAGATTTCCCGGTGAACGTGCGCCACTGCCGCTAGCGCTCCGCCACGTTCAACCAGCTCTGCGTAGGTGGCGTAGGGCCGCGGCCAGGTCCACTGGTCGTGGTGGGCAACCTCGTCCGGCACATATCCGGAGGGCATGTCGATGGCGTCATCGACTGCGTAGCCCAGGGCGAGGGCAGTCTCAATGGCTCGCGGCGAGGTACTGGTCAGGACGTAGCCAAAGGTGCCAAGCTCCGCGCCGACGCGGCGGGCGAGGTCGACACCCTCCGTGGACAGGTGCGAACCCCGCCCTCGACCGGACCCCTTCTTGGTCAGGGAATGCCGTCGAACCTCCAGCCATCGCATGGCCCCAAACCTATGCGTTATCGCTGTCGGCTGATGTCCCTGACCAACGGCGGACCTCCTCGTCCGGCAGCGTCCACCTCGGCACTGCATGTGCCGCCTGAGCATCAGGCCTCGCCGGTTGGTCGCCCCACCTCGCCAAGCGCATCCAGTAGCCGATTCCTCGCATCCTGCAGGTGGACGGGATAGTCCGGCCTGAACACCCTCATGACCGATCCGTGCTCGAGCAGGTCGCGGGCTACAGTAGCGTCGGCCGTGCTCAGACAAGTTGTCGGCACGGTGTGACCGGTCGGGATCTTAGTAGCGTCCACTGACGCGAACTGTCGCCACGGGTGCGAGTCTGGTGACCCGACGATGACTGACGGCGATTCGGATCGCCAGACTTCATTCCCGAAATAACCTGAAACTACGCGACACGATGTCGCACAACCGATTTGGCCAATGAGTCGCCCTCAGGCCAGACTACGAGAGGACGATCATGCCTACCGTCAGCCACACGATCGACATCGCCGCGCCCGCAGATCGCGTATGGGCGATCCTCACCGACGCCGCTGCGTACCCGGAATGGAACCCGTTCATCACGAACCTTGATGGCAGCCTGACCCGTGGTTCTCGGCTGGCGGTGACCATCGCTCTTCCTGGGGCTAAGCCGCGTCGCTTCACTCCCACCGTCACCGCCGTCGAGCCCGAGCGGCGGCTCGCGTGGCTCGGCCGCTTGCTCGTCCCAGGCATCTTCGACGGCGCGCACTCCTTCGACATCGAACCGCTCACCACCGAGTCGACCCGGTTCACCCAGTCAGAACGCTTCTCCGGACTGCTCGTGATGATGATGCCCGGCGTGTTGCGCTCAACCGAGTCAGGCTTCGCGGCAATGAACACGGCCCTCGCCGCGCGGGCAGAGGCATGACGACCGAGTGCGCGGCCCAGCGTCCGGGGTGACTCCCGGCAGCGGCTCGCCGACCGCGCTGTTCAGCGTGAGCCAACCGGCGCCAGGTAACCACCACTCCGCGACAGCGGGGGGACCTCAGCCCCCGTACGTCACGCTGGCTGCGCTGCGCCTTACCCGGATCTCTATGAGGGTTGCGTTCGTGTCTTCCGGTAATGTCGCCGCGCTTTGAGTCGGTTACCGCAGGTTGCCATTGAGCACCAGCGGGCAGTGTTGGCGCGGCTTCGATCGAGTAGGAAGAGGCGGCACTCGGCGTTCGCGCAAGGCCGCAGGCGGCCGGGGGCGCTCTCGCGCAGGCTGGCCCAGGTGAGCACTGCCCGTACAACACACTGGTGATCCGCCGGGGCGCTGAGCCGCCAATCGAGGCGCGTCGCCGTCAAGTGAGGAACTTGGCGTACGCCGACCAGGAGCGGTGCGAGGCAGTCGGCTGTCAGCTCACCGCGAGTCACGCCCTGCAGCAGGGAGCGGGCGGATCGTACAGCGTTCAACTCCTCGAACGTGCCGGTGCCGCCAAGTTGCCGCAGCGTCGCACGCGCCGCCGTAGCGTCGCTGAAGAGATCCTGCGGCTTACCGTCGACGAGTGGCGTGCTGTTGAGGATGAGCAGGAGAAGTTCTTCCTCGGTCGATGCCGCCATCACGATCCCTAACTGCCATCACCGCCCTTGACGGGTTAGAAGTCTAGCAGTAGCGTAGCTAACCGGTCTTACTAGCGATGGGGGTTAGGGATGCGGGTGCTCCACCGGTACGCCACAGTCGAGGGGCGGCAGCTGTTCTACCGGGAGGCAGGCGACGCTGACGCCCCTGCGGTGGTGCTGCTGCACGGCTACCCGACCAGCTCGTTCATGTTTCGTGAGCTCATTCCGAGGCTGGCCGACCGGTACCACGTGATCGCGCCGGATCACCTCGGCTTCGGCCAGTCGGACAGCCCGAGGGTCGAAGAGTTCGACTACAGCTTCGACGCCTTGGCGCGGCTCACCGCCGGGTTACTCGACCAGATCGGCGTCGACCGCTACGCCATCTACGTCCAGGACTACGGTGCACCGATCGGGTGGCGGCTCGCGCTCCAACCGAGCGCTCCGGTGACCGCCATCATCACTCAAAACGGCAACGGCTACGAGGCCGGATTCGTGCCTGAGTTCTGGAAGCCGATCTGGGCGTACGGCGATGACCCGAATCCGCAGACGGAGGCCGCGCTGCGGCCTGCGCTCGGCCTCGACGCGATCATCTGGCAGTACACCCACGGCGTACCAGACCCCAGTGTGGTCTCCCCGGACACATGGACCATCGACCACGCGCGGTTGCAGCGGCCAGGCAACGACGAGGTGCAGTTGCGGCTGTTCGGCGACTACCACACCAATCGTGAGCTCTACCCGCGGCTGCAGGAGTACCTCCGGACCAACCAGACTCCCCTGCTCGCGGTGTGGGGCCGCAACGACGAGATTTTCCACCCGGACGGAGCGACGGCCTTCGGCCGCGACCTACCCAACGCCGAGATTCACCTCTGGGACGCCGGACACTTCCTGCTGGAAACCAACCTCGACGCCTTCACCGAACTCGCACGCGACTTTCTCAACCGGGTCCTACGCGCCAGCTGAGGGGCCGCCTCGCCCGAACTCGCCCGCCCGCTCCAAGATCCGCCACCCGGATCATCCGGTCAAGGCTGCATGACGCGGCGCTCACCGTGCCCGAATGCAACCCCCGTAGAGCGCTCGGTCGGGCGGTGGCGGCTCCTGACGAGGAGGGTTCCTTTCGGAAGTCACGCCCACTGTCGCCTCGAGAAGTATTCTCCTGGAAGTGGTGTAACTCGGTTATTCCGGTCAGCATGTCGGACTTCGACGGCCATTGGCTGCCCTGGTGGGTCGAGCCGCGCCGTGGCAGCGACAGGTCGTGTCGCACGACTGGAGGGAGGCCGCGTCGCCATGCCCGACGCCATCCGCACCGTCGATATGTTGATCGACGGTAGGTGGACACCCGCCCGATCGGGGCGAAGGACCACAAAAGTTCGTAATGTCGACAATAAGCCGTTGTCCGAGGTCGCCGCCGCCGGCCGTGCTGATGCGGCGGCTGCCGTTGATGCGGCAGCCGCCGCGAGGGCTACCTGGGGA
The DNA here is from genome assembly GCF_040660295.1 of Micromonospora sp. NPDC049891. NCBI lineage: Bacteria > Bacillati > Actinomycetota > Actinomycetes > Micromonosporales > Micromonosporaceae > Micromonospora > Micromonospora sp. NPDC049891. The sequence goes on along the minus strand of NZ_JBFAML010000042.1, from coordinate 22,510 downwards.
ACGTGGCCACCGGGGCAACGGCGCGAGGTGCTGCAACGTGCCGCGGGTCTGCTGACCGAACGCGGCGACGACATCGTCAGGGCGATGTGCCAGGAGACCGGAGCGGTGCTCAGCTGGGGCCAGTTCAACCTGAAGCTCGCCACCGACATGCTCATCGAGGCGGCCGCGCAGACGTACGGCATCGTCGGCGACGTCGTCCCGTCCGACGTGCCCGGCATGACCGCGCTCGGCATCCGCCAGCCGGTGGGAGTGGTCGTCGGCCTTGCCCCGTGGAACGCGCCGCTGATCCTCGGCGTGCGAGCCGTCGCGCTTCCGCTGGCATATGGCAACACGGTGGTGCTCAAAGCGAGCGAGGAGGCCCCGGCGACCCATGTGGCCATCGCCGCCGCCCTGCATGACGCCGGCATGCCGCCCGGCGCGATCAACGTGATCACGAACGCGCCGGCCGACGCGGCGGACGTTGTCGACGAGTTGATCTGCCATCCGCGGACCCGCTGCATCAACTTCACCGGTTCGACCTCGGTCGGACGCATCATCGGCGAGACGGCCGGCCGGCATCTGAAGCGCACAGTTCTCGAACTCGGCGGCAAGGCGCCGATGCTGGTGCTGGCCGACGCGGACATCCCGGCGGCGGTACGCGCCGCCGTCGCCGGCTCCTTCATGAACCAGGGTCAGATCTGCATGTCGACCGAGCGGATCGTGGTGGAGCGCACGGTCGCCGACGAGTTTCTCGACCAGCTGGTAGCCCACGCCGGCAGGCTGGCCATGGGCGATCCACATGAACCGTCGACCGAGCTCGGCCCACTGGTGAACCAGCGGGCCGTCGACCACGTCGCGTCGCTCGTCGCCGACGCCCAGACCAATGGCGCCGAGGTACTCATCGGGGGCCGAGCCGACGGCCTGTTCTACCCACCGACCGTACTGCGTGGCGTGACCCCGAAGATGCGCATCTACAGTGAAGAGTCGTTCGGGCCGGTCGCTGCGGTGATCGAGGTGGATGACGTCGACGAGGCCGTCGACGTCGCCAACGACACCGAGCTCGGTCTGGCCAGCGCGGTGTTCAGCCGCGACGTCGCCAACGCCTTGCAGGTGGCCCGCCGGATCGAAGCCGGAATCTGCCACATCAACGGGACCTCGGTCCACGACGAGCCGCAGATGCCATTCGGCGGCGTCAAGGCCAGCGGCTGGGGTCGGTTCGGTTCCCGGGCGGCGCTCGCCGAATTCACCGACCTACGGTGGATCACCATCTCGCCGTTGGACCGGCAGTACCCGTTCGGGCCTGACGTCCCGTCCCTGTCCGGGATCTGAGGGGCGGCACGCGCAGCGGGTGATGCGGGCCCGGCGGAGGGCTGGTCGCGGTCATGCCGAGGTGGCACGCGAGGGAAGGGTGATGACGCCAAGTGGGCGACCGACTGGCTGACGCACTCCAGATGCTGGAGCGTGGGGAGAGCCGTACCTTCAAGAGTATTCCGCCGGAGCCCACGGGCACCGTCCGCCTGGACGTGACAGAGTCGGCCGGCACCGTCGTGAAACAGTGGTTCGTCATCCTGGAGAGCGGGACTGCCCGGGTCCGCAGGCCAGACTCGGAAACGCCCCGGCCGGAGCCGGACGCCGTTCTGCGCACCGACAACGACACGTTCGACCGGCTGGTCAGGGGCGAGGAACGGTTCGTGCCGCTGTTCTTCCGCAACGCGCTTGTGGTCGAGGGGCACCTGGGGCTGGTGCACATGCTCGCCACTGTGCTGTTCGCCGGACCGCCAACCGGCCATCACCCACGGGATTTCGTCCATGAGGAAGCTGGCGCCTGATGGTCGAGAAGACGCTCAGCATCCTGGACGGAAACACGTTCCTCGTCACGGACGTGCGTGGCGATGTCACCCCTTCCCCGGGTTCACCGGCTGGGCTCTTCTCGTTCGACACCCGCTTCCTGTCGACCTGGGTGCTGCGCGTCAACGGGGAGCGACTCAGCCCAATGTCCCGCAGCGATCTGCACTTCTTCGAGACCCGGTTCTTCCTCGTCCCCGGGGAGCCCACGCACTACGTCAACGCCAAGCTCTCGGTCATCCGTAAGCAGACCATCGGCATTTGTCTCGTCGAACGGATCGTAGTCCTCAACCACGACATCGAACCGGCCGACGTCTCCATCCGGATAGACGCGGACGCCGACTTCGCCGACATCTTCGAGGTCAAGGAGAATCAGCCAAAGCGCGGTAAGCGATCGGTGTGCCAGGAGGATGGGCGCCTCCATCTGCACTATGAGCGGGCGACGTTCTACCGGGACACCATCATCTCCAGTGATAAACCGGCCAAGGTTGACGACGGCGGCATGACCTTCGACATCCGTCTCGAACCGCACGGCCGCTGGGACGTGGAACTCCAGGTGGAACCGATCATCAATCGGGGCGGCGGCGGTTCCGCCACCGTCTGGGAGGCGTACCGCCGGCGGAGCAGGCCACAGGTCCGCGAGGAGCTGGAACAATGGATCGACCACGCGCCGCGACTCGCCTGCGACTTCGAACCCCTCGCCGCGGCGTACAGGCGCAGCCTGTACGACCTGGCCGCGATGCGTTACTCGTCGCTGACCGCGACCAGCCCGATCCCGACCGCCGGACTGCCGTGGTTCATGACTCTCTTCGGCCGGGACAGCATCTTCATCAGCCTGCAGACGCTGCCGTTCGCGCCCACCCTGACCCCGCCCGTGCTGCGCCTGTTGGCGACGCTGCAGGGCAGCACCTTCGACGACTTCCGCGAGGAGGAGCCGGGCAAGATCCTGCACGAGTTCCGGTACGGCGAGTCGGCGGCATTCGAGGAACAGCCGCACACCCCCTACTACGGATCTGCGGACGCCAGCCCGCTGTTCGTCATCCTGCTCGACGAGTACGAGCGGTGGAGCGGCGACGTGGAGACCGTACGGCGTTTCGAACCGCAAGCCCGTGCCGCGCTCAACTGGATCGACGAGTACGGCGACCTGCTTGGCACCGGCTACATCTACTACCGGCGGCGCAACACCCGCAACGGCCTGAAGAACCAGTGCTGGAAGGACTCCTGGAACTCGATCTCCTACCGGGACGGTCGGCTGCCCGCCCTGCCCAGGGCAACCTGCGAGCTACAGGGGTACGCCTACGACGCCAAAATACGCGGGGCGCGGATGGCCCGCGAGTTCTGGAACGACCCCGAGTACGCCGACCGTCTGGAGCGCGAGGCAGCGCAACTGCGGCAACAGTTCAACCGCGATTTCTGGATCGAGGAGGAAGGGTACTACGCGCTTGCGCTCGACCCGGAGGGCAAGCCCGTTGACGCGCTCGCCTCCAACATGGGGCACCTGCTCTGGAGCGGCATTGTCGAGCCGGAGCGGGCACGCCGTGTGGCGGACCACCTCCTCGGACCGAGCCTGTTCACCGGTTGGGGCGTGCGTACCCTGTCCACCACCAACCTCCGATACAACCCCGTCGGCTACCACGTCGGTGCGGTCTGGCCGTTCGACAACTCGATCATCGCCTGGGGTCTGTGGCGCTACGGTTTCCGGGAGGAGGCCGCCCGGATCGCCGATGGCATGATCACTGCGTCCGGGTACTTCGACGGCCGGTTGCCCGAGGCATTCGCCGGCTACGAGCGGAGCCTGACCGGCTACCCGGTCGAGTACCCGGCGGCGTGCAGCCCTCAGGGCTGGTCGGCGGGGGCGCCGCTGCTCCTGCTTCGCACGATGCTGGGGCTCAGCCCGTACCCGGACCATCTGGCCGTCGATCCGTACCTGCCGCCGTCGGTGGGCCGGATCGAACTGCTCGACGTACCGGGGCGGTGGGGGCTTGCCGACGCGTTCGGTCGGCGCACCCGCCGCCACCGCGACGCCGACCACCGCTCGGAGCCGGTCGCCCGACTTACCCACGGCGACTAGTTGTTCTGCCCATGGACGTTGGTGACGTGTCCGGGATCTTGAAAGGGTGAGGACCTCCCGAGTAGGTGTGGAGCTACCAGACAGCCGCACCAACCCAGGGAGGTCCTCGTGCCCCACCGTAATGCCCCGTTGTCGGAGACCGGCAGGCTGCGTCTGGCCCGCTGTGTCGTGGACGAGGGGTGGCCGCTGCGTCGGGCCGCGGAACGGTTTCAGGTCAGCCCCACCATGGCGAAGCGGTGGGCCGACCGCTACCGCGCCGAGGGGCCGGCGGGGATGGTCGACCGGTCATCGCGTCCGCGTCGGTCACCGCGACGCACACCCGCGCCGGTGGAGCGCAAGGTGTTGCACCTGCGGGCGAAGCGGCGGTGGGGACCCGCGCGTATCGGCGGCCGGCTCGGCGTGGCGGCCTCGACGTGTCACGCGGTGCTGCGCCGGGCCGAGGTCGCCCGGCTGGCCTACACCGAGATCCTCCACGACGAACGCAAGGAAACCGCCACCGGGTTCTGGCGCCGCGCCCACGCCTGGTTCGCCTCCCACCGCATCACCGTCCAACGGGTAATCACCGACAACGGCTCCTGCTACAAGTCCTTCCTCTGGCGCGACACCTCCACGAACTGGGCGTCAGCATGAAGAAGACCCGCCCCTTCCGAACCCAAACCAACGGCAAGGTCGAACGCTTCCACCGCACCCTCACCGACGAATGGGCCTACGCCACGCCGTACTCCTCAGAAGCCGCCCGCCGAGCCGCCCTACCCACCTGGCTCCACGCCAACAATCACCACCGCGCACACACCTCACTCGGCGGCCACCCACCAGCCAGCCGCGTCCCCAACCTCTCTGGGCAGAACACCTAGGCCGCGTTTCACAAGGCTCGCCCGAGCGAGCCGAGGCCCAGGCGGTGGTCCGGCAAGGCGGAGGTTCGTCCGGATAACGGTGTTGTATCCGGACGAACCTCCAACGCCGCCGGTCGCCGTCTGGGTCCGGCGCAGCCGGGCACGGACCGCCCCTCAGGCACACGCCACCGCCACCCACCACATCGACTCGGCGACGATCACCAGCACAACGCCGAGCAGTTCTCTGGCCGCTGTCGCTGCGCGGGGGCGCCCGGACAGCGCCAGATCACCATGCGCCGCGATGTCGGAACCTGGCCGTCGAAATTGCTTTCCGTCGATGCGTTGCGTCCTTTCAGCATGCCGTCATGACATCGATTCAGATGGCGACCTTCACCGGTGTGGTGGCTCTCGGTGCCATGTCTCCGGGTCCGGATTTGGGCGGCGTTGGGTTCTGCCTCATCGGCCGATCGGATGACCGACGGCGATGATCGGCCATTTCCATGGGCGACGGACACCCTGCGACGTCTAGGAAGGAGGCGTGACCAACGAGCGGACCGTTCCCCTGCTGCCGTGCGCGTCCATCGATGACATCGAAGCCTTCTACTGGGTCCTCGGTTTCCACACCACGTACAAGCAGCGCAAGCCCAACGCGTGTGTGGGGATGCAGCGGGAAGACCTGCATCTGCAGTTCTTCGAAATCGCCGGGTTCGACCCGGAGCAGTCCTACGGCTCCTGTCTCGTCCTCACCGCGGACATCGAAGGACTACACCGGGCGTTCGCCGCCGGCATGCGCGCCGCGTACGGCAAGGTCCTGGTCTCCGGAACGCCGCGGATGACCCGGCCTCGGGCGCGGAAGAACGCCGACGGGTTGGGCGGGTTCAGCGTCATCGACCCGGGCGGCAACTGGATCCGCGTCTTCCGGGACGCCACCACCGGGCCGATGCCGGCCGCCGCGCCTGCCGGACGGCTGGCCAAGGCCCTGGCGAATGCTGTCGTGCAGGCCGATTCCAGAGGAAGCGTCAGACAGGCCGTTCGGATCCTCGACAGCGCATTGGCCCGCCCGCAAGCCGACGACGACCCGGTCGAGCAGGTAGAGGTCCTGGTCTACCGCGCCGAACTCGCGATGGTGCTGCACGATCCAATGACTGCGGCCGAGATGCTGACCCGCGCCAAGTCCGTCACGCTCACGGAAGACGAATCCGAAAGGGCGGCACCCGCGTTCGACAACGCCGCCGACCTCGCAGCAGCACTGCGGTAACTCACCATACGAGCGCCTCCGCCATCTCGGCTACGTCCGGACGCTGGGTGGCCTCGGGAGCAGTCACCGTCCGTGGCACCCGGTCGGCGGCAGATCCGTGCGCTCGATCTTCGTGGTGCGGGGTCAGACCTCGGTAGCGCTCCGGTCGGATCTGCCGCAGAACCCGAGGGACGAGGGGCCTCCACGAGCGAACGTGGTTGGTGAGGTGCCGCGACATCGTGGAGCACTGGGTGGCGAGGGTGGCGGATCTGAGCCGCGGTCGCCGCCTTCCGGGGGCACCTACTAGACGACGCATAGTACCGGCCGTACTATGCGTCACATGGTAGTGAAAGGCGAGGCGGCCGAGGCGGCCGACCGGCAGGCCCAGCTCCTGCGCGGCTGCTTGGACATGTGCCTGCTTGCGCTACTTGCCGCCGAGCCCGCGCACGGCTACCAACTCGTCCGCCGCCTCGACAAAGCCGGATTCGGAACGGTCAGCTACGGCACCGTCTACCCGTTGATCACCCGACTGCACCGCTTGGGACTCGTGGCCAACGCGATGCAGCCCAGCCCCAACGGCCCGCCCCGCAAGGTCTATCGGCTCACGGACACCGGCCATGACCGACTGAGCCTCTGGCGCGAGCAGTGGACCCAGTTCGCAAGCGTCGTCAACGAAACCCTCGCCGTCCGTCCGCTGAAATCAGGAGATGACCATGAGCACGTCGACGCCGGCCGTTGACCACCTCCTCGCCGCCGCAGACCGGGAATGGCGCGCTCTCGGCATTCACCGTCGTGACCGGGCGACTCTTGCTGCCGACCTGCGAAGCGAACTCGACGCCGCAACCGCCGACGGGATCGATCCTGCGGAGCTTCTCGGCACTGACCCCACCGAGTTCGCCCTGAGGATCGCCGAGGAAGCCGGCGTGCAGCGGATTCCACCGCGGTACGGCCAGGTGCTTGGCGTGGCGAGCGCGGGCGCAGTGCTCTCCCTCATCGTGGGATACATCCTGGTCATCGGCCTGCACCAGGCATTCGTGGCGGCATTCGACCTGCCGCGCGATGTGCGCGTACCGGTGTGGCTTGCCGCTGGTGTCTTCTACGGCGGCGTCGCGGCGGTCGTCGTCGCCGGCGCCGTCCTCGCCGTGCGCATCGCCCTGCGCGACGTACCCCGCATCCGACACACCGCTACGCGGATGACACTGCTGCTGCCGCCCACGATCGCCGCCGCCATCGCTGCCGCAGCCGCATTCGGCTGGGCGCTCGACTTCCCGCTCACCCCACTCGCGATCGGAACCGAAGCCGCGATCGTCCTCGCCGCCTTCTTCGCCGCAACGGCGCTGGCCCGCCGCAAGTCCGTAACCGCGGCGGGCTAAGCCAGCCGAGTCATGCGTCAGCAAAGGGCGAGGCAGCCACGCACCAGACCCCGCACGACTTGCGGCATGTGCGTCCGTTGGCCCGGCCGCTGACGATGCGCCTCATCGCGGCCGAGCACAATGCACAGATGAGGCTCATCCCGCGACTCCGCGTAGCCGCCTATGTCGTCCGGGTCACCCCCGACGGTGTGCAACTGCTCGTCTTCGACCACGTCGACCACCCCGACGCCGGCACCCAGGTTCCAGCCGGCGGCGTCAAGCCCGACGAGACGTTGCCCGACGCCGTACTACGCGAGGTCGCCGAGGAAACCGGCCTGCACGACATCAGCCTGGTCCGCGAGATCGGGACGGAACACAGGCCACACCCCGAAACCGGTCAGCCCCGCCACACCACCTACTTCCACCTACGAACTCCGGCTCACACACCCGATGCCTGGCAGCACACCGTCACCGGAACCGGGCAGGACAGCGACATACGCTTTGCCTGCCGATTCGCCTCGCTACCTCTGCCAGCCCACCTCGCCGACCATCAAGACGCGCTGCTCGACCGCATCGACCCCACCTGGACCACACGACCGCAGCCCATGCAGTGATCCCACCCTGCCCACGGCAGCAGGCAGCCGGACCGACTATCGGCAGAGCTGTCGGCTCGCCCTGGTTGGGCAGGCCAACAGGACACCGCCACGGACGCGGACCGTGCTGCCGAGACTGCCAGTCTTCGGTCGTACTTGGCCGAAGACCTCGGCCCGGACGACAGCAACCCTGACGACGAGCAAGACGAAGATCACGACGACGCGCACGTCTTCGTCGAACTCCAGACGGACCGCTTCGTCGTATCGCTGGGCCTTCCACCGCTGCCGACCGCTGGCTGAGCGGACCAACCCCCAGCGTGGCGCTGAGGCCGGCCACGACCCCTAGAAGCGACGACCGACCAACGCGCACGACCCGGCAGATGAGGATGGCCGAACGGCTTCTCGACAAGGAGCGCCGATGGGATCGTCCGTCGTGACGCTGACTCGTAGTGAACTTCTCGCTGTGCATGACCAGCAGGTGCGGGGCACCATCGCTTCGCGGCTGCCGAACAGGTGGAAGCCGTCGTGGGACGGACCGGTCCCGCAGGTCGCCACCCCCGGCCGCCGGCTCGTACCGACTACCGCGAGTTGCTGCTCGCCAACGACACGGAACTGCGCCAGCGAATCCCGCCGACCTGCCTGAAGTGCTCCAACTTGACCAGTGGCACCACCCCGAGCTCGGCGACGGGTGCGGCCGAGTGCGTCGGAGACATTCCGCCAGATCGCGAACGTCCTGACGACCGGCGATGCAGGGCGGTACGCGCCCAGCAGGCCACCCAACACTCATTGGCCGAATTGGCCCGACTCGGGGAGTCTGTAGCCGCAGCTCGAGTGGCCGCATGGAGTCGACGGAAGTTCGCCGAGCCAGACATCACGCCCATCGGCACGACCGCACGCCGGGCTCTGCCGTCCTCGTTCGCGTACTGTGACGCCCGATCGGCGACAAATCCGGATGTCGCATGACGATCGTGTCAATCATCATCATCGCGTGGATGCCCGCCGAACGATCGTCCTGGTCGATGACCTTCGTTCGTGGACGCCCCGTCCGGCGGCCGCCACACTCGGACGGCGGCATGTCCGGATGCCGAGACGCGGTACCGACCATGAATCAAGCGACGCAGAACTCATTGCCCTCCGGGTCATGCATGACGACGTGCCCGAGGTCGTCGCCGTACCACTCCTCCCGGACCACCGTCGCGCCGGCGGCAACCAGCTCGGGCACTTTCTGCCGGATCAGCCGGGCGCGCTCGGCCATGTCCCAGGGGCCTGGACCGGCCACTCGGATATCGATGTGCATGCGGTTCTTGGCGGACTTTCCCTCGGGCACCTTTAGGAAGCCAATGGCAGGGCCCCGGCCATCCGGGTCGACGATGGATGCGTTGTCGGGCTCGTCGAAACCGGATTCCTTGACATAGCCGAGGGCCAGCGCCCAGAAGGCTGCGATCCGCTGGGGATCGTCGGCGTCGCACCCCAAGGTCCAGAAAGTCGCCACGACGTCAACGTACGCGAGCTACCACACGCTGTCATCGGCTACCACCCGAGCGTTGGCCCCACCCCAGCGTCTGCCACCCCAGATGACGCCCGGTCGGCGGCCAGGTGCGCGCACTCCACACGGCAATGCGTCAGGGAATGCCGTACCCGACGTCGCCCAGCCGAGGACGTCGAGCTGGACACGATGGGCCTGCCTTGGTCTGCCGGCCCGTCGATCGTCAGTGACGACGACACCAGCCAGCATGACCGGTGTGCGATCAGGCCGTTCCCGATCCTTGAGTACGTGCATCACTCCGCTGCTGGCAGGGTCGGGTGGTCGGTGGGGTAGATGCCGACCGCGAACCCGTACATGGTTTCGCCGGACCTCGGCATCCGGTCGAACGAATCGACCAGTTCCGCCATCTGGTCCCAGAATTGAGCGGCCTGATCCGCCGAGATGCGCGCATGCCGGATGAAACCCCAGAGCTTCCCCTGCTCGAACGCGTCCGCGGACTCGCGTGCAGCCACCTCGAAGTCGTTGAAGTCGCCCGGCATCTGTTCGCCGGCGGGTGATGGCTCCGCTGCCACGTGGAACATGCGTGCGGTGCGCCCGTAGAAGCGCTCCTCGACAGCCCGCACCTTCCGTGTGCGCACCACGCGGAGCAGACCATTGCGGGTAAGCACGTCCACGTGATGCGCGACCGTGCTCTTGGGGCGCTCGACTGCGGCCGCGAGCTCGGTCACGGTCGCGGCCCGCTCGTGGAGGAGCTGCAGGATGACCGTGCGGAGCGGGTGACTGATCGCCTTCACCTGGTCAGGTCTGGTCAGCGCCTTCCGATCGGCAAGCTCGTAGTCCGGTGGGTTGTCCGCCATGACGTAACAAACTAGCATCATGGAACGTTCCAAAAATCTCGATCGTTAGCGAGAGGTTCACCGCCGTGGCCGACGTGCTGCTCTACCACCACATCCAAGGCCTGACCGACGGGGTCCGGAGCTTCGCCGACAGCCTGCGACAGGCCGGGCACACCGTGCACACGCCGGACCTGTTCGCCGGCCGCACGTTCGGCAGCATCGAGGAGGGGTTCGGATTCGCCCGAGAGTTGGGCCTCGACGCGATCCGGGAGCGCGGCACCGCCGCAGCCAACGAACTCGCCCCCGGGCTCGTCTACGCCGGATTCTCCTTCGGCGTGACGATCGCCCAGCGGCTCGCGCAGACCCGGCCCGGCGCCCGCGGGGCACTCCTCATGGACTCCTGCCTCCCGGTCGCAGAATTCGGAGAGACGTGGCCTGAGGGCGTACCGGTGCAGATCCACGGCAAGGAGGGCGACGAGTTCTTCGACGAGGACCTGCCGGCCGCACGCCAGCTCGCCGACTCCACGGCGAACGCCGAACTGTTCGTCTATCCCGGCGACCAGCACCTCTTCGCCGACGCCTCCCTCGACGCGTACGACCCGGAGGCGTCCGCGCTGCTCATGGCGCGGGTGCGGGCGTTCCTCGCCTCCATCAGACCGGCGTGACCCACTAGCTGCCCCAAGCTTCAGCCGGACAGCGGCTGTAAGCGGACGTTTCCTGGGGCTTGCCGATGGCGAGGGTTCGTCGGCACGTCGACATCAGCTGATCGCCGTTCCACACTTGACGGCCGTCGTCATCGGGTCGGATGACCCCACTGTCGGCGTGGCCGCTCTCGGTGCCTTCGGAATGCCACGGATCCGCCGGGGATGCGGCAGAAGGTTCATTGCACCGGTGGTGTGCCCTCATGGTGGTCGAGGAAGGTATCGAGCAGCCGATGATCCACAATCATGATCCCGCGCGGCGTGAGGTGTAGCGCACCAGCCTGCACCAGCCGTCGCAGAGCGCGGTTGACCGTGACTCGGCTCAGTCCCAACGCGCGCCCCAACTCCTCCTGCGAACCCCGCCACACGGTCGCCTGCGCGGCGCCGCCGCGAGCCTTGACCCAGGCAGCGAGCTGTGACACAGCCGGCTGTGTTGCGGACAGAGCCATCCGGTGCCGGCCGGCCAGTACGTCCTGGGACAGCCGACCAAGCACGCGTTGGCGTACCGACTGCTCCTCATCCAGCAGACGAAGGAACCGGGCCGGCGGTAGCAGCCGTACCAGGCATGCCGTTGTCGCCACCAAATCGGTCGTCGGAACGCCCCCACCCAGGATGGAGGGCTTGTCGACGATGGCAGGGCCCTCCCAGCGCGCTGGCCACACCTGGGCACCGGAAGGCCCGGTATATGCGGCGACAACCGTGCCAGTGAGCAGCAGGACCACGGCACGGGCGGGCTGCCCGGCCGGTCGTATCAGGGTACCGGCGCCGTACCGCGCTCCTCGGCTGTCTCGGAACACACTGTTCAGAGCTGTCGGGGGCAAGGCGCTCAGGGCCGGGATCGCGGCCAGGGAAGTCATGTGTCAAGTGATACAGCCTGCGCGGTGGCAGTCGCCGTACGGTGCCGGTATGTGGATTGTCGAGTTGGCCTTCAACGACGAGCCTGAGCGGCTGGCCGCACGAGCGGCGCACCGGCAGCGACTCTCGGCCCTGCAGAGTGAGGGTGTGGTGCGGATGGCCGGGCCCTTCGCCGACGACTCAGGAGCGATGATCGTCTTCGACGTGGCCGACCAGCCGGGGTTGGAGCAGCTCATGGCCGACGACCCGTATTTCACCACCCCGGGTGTCAGGGTGCATCAGGTCCGGCAATGGCGACCATTCCTGCGCTGATCATCATCCGGAGAAGATGCCGACACACTCTCATCGGCTACGACTGCGCGCCAGCTCTGCCGCCTGCGGTCACGTACGAGGTGACGTCCGCTCGTGGCGGTAGAAGCGGATGCCCACGTAAGTGGTCGGTGGGTGTCCGATTCGTTCAAGACCTCTTCGGCATCATGGTCGTACCGTCGGATTCATGGCACCCACCTTCAACGCGATCGGCCTTGCGGTGGCCGACATGGCAGCGTCCCTTTGCTTCTATCGCCGGCTGGGCCTGGAGTTTCCGGCCGGTGCCGAGCAGGAGCCGCACGCCGAGACGACTGTCGCGGGCGGTGTCCGTCTCATGTGGGACACGCACGCCTCGTTGCGGTCCTTCGATCCGGGTTACCAGCCGGGACAGCCCTCCGGTGGGTGGGCCTTTCTCTGCTCCGATGCGGTCGAGGTGGATCGATGCCACGCTGACCTGGTCACCGCCGGATATCCGTCGGTGAAAGCGCCCTGGGACGCACCATGGGGGCAGCGCTATGCACAGGTGCGCGATCCGGACGGCAACGTAGTGGACCTTTTCGCCTGGGCCCCGTCACGGCAGTAGAGCGCTCAGGGGCACTCCGGCCATCGCCCGTACCTCGCGTGCGAGGTGGGCCTGGTCGGCGTAGCCCGCATCGATTGCTACCGTCGCGAACGACCGACCGGAGCGGGCCAGCGTGAGGGCCCGCTGCAACCGCAAGATCCGCTGCAAGGTCTTCGGTCCGTAACCGAACGCGGTGTTGCAGCGCCGCTGCAACTGTCGGGAACTCAGACCACACCGCACGGCAACCGACCCGACGGACAACCCCGCCTGTGCGTCACCGGCCAGGGCCACCATCACCCGGTCGGCTCCTTGCCAGCGTCTGCTCACGGCGGCGGTCAGCGCGGCGACAGGATCTTCGGCCTCGGCGATGGCCCGCACGGCGGCCGCCGGCCACACCGCGTCCAGCGGCACGCGCCGATCGACCAGCTCGTAGGCGGGCACGCCCAACACAGCGGGCCCGGTGCCCGCGCCGAACCGCAACGCGGCGTACCGACTGCCCGGCGAGGCAGCCTCGACCTGAGCGGTCGTATCCGGCCCAGCGATGAAAACCGTGCCGTCCCGCCAGATGATGTCGAGACAGCCGTCCGGCAGGATGCGCTTCTGCCCAGCACCCGGCGGCGTGGCACCGCGCCACACCACGACGTACGGCAGCGTCGACGACCATTCCTCGTACACGACCTCGACCCTCCCACGCGACCACGACAACTCACGGCAACCCCGCCCCGCGGAAGGTTCGACCCACTTTCCTGGCACAGCTTCGTCAATCCTCCACAGAACCCGGGGCGGTTCACCAACCGCCTCGGGTGAGCTGGCCGTACACCTGCCGAGTGGCCTCAGGCTCAGTGTGGGCGTCAGGGCTGGGCCGACAGGGGGCCGGGTCAGCGCGATCTGGGCCGCACGAACTACTCCGCGCGCTTGGCGCAGTGAGCGGACGCTTGATCTTGGCTCGTGGGCTCACGTTCTCCGGACGCCATCGTCATAATCGGCCTCGTGAGAGAGGCGCTGTTCGCGTTGGCAGGTACTGCCTTGGGTATCGTCGGCACGCTGCTCACCGACCTGTGGCGGGCCAGGAAGGCCGACATCCGCGAGCGGCGCGAGCGGCTGCGCAATGCGTGCGTCGACTTCACGGCGGCCCTCGTCCGCCTGCGACAGGCATTCTGGGGCCGAGGCTACGATGCGGAGGGCCGCCGTACGACGATGCGGGAAGCCCACGACGAGGCCCGGGTTCAGTTCGAGCGGTTGAGACTGAGCACGACCTCGCTCCAGGTGCAAGAGGAAGCCCGGTACGCACTGCGGTACGGCTACGGCCTCCTGCGCCAGCTCGAGGGGCTGCCGCCGCGGGAGGACGAGGTCGACCCGTCGGCGCTGGATCAGCTCGAGGACCACCTGGTCCGGCTGTTCGTGGAGGTCCGTCAGGAACTCGGGGTCCCACGCCCCCACCACGTACTGTCCGAACGCGCCTTCTTCGAAAAGATCTCCCCGACCGCAGCCGTCGATTGATCGTCAATCACTGGAGTCACGGTCGCACTCCGAGGACGTGCCGCACCAACCAGCCTTTGCTCAATCGTCGTGGTGGCACAAATGCATCACCAAGATCAGGAATCCGCACATCGGCGCGCTTCGATCTCGGGCACGAGCAGTCTGATCATGGCCTCATCCTGCCTGGCTCGTCGACCCCCCGATCCGGGCGCTGGCCGCTGGGGAGCGTCGGCGCGACCGAGGCGACCGCCCAGGCGGGCAGCGTGAGGTCGATGTCGAGGACGCCGTCGTCGCCGACGGTCAGCGTGCTGCGGTGGAGGCCGTCGGCGACGTTGCGCAGCTCGGCGGTCTGTTCCCGCGTGATGTTGAGCGGGGCGCCCATCTGGTACCAGGCCTCGGCGACGTTCCCGTGCTCCCAGTCGAGGATCTCCACGGTGAGCTCGGTGCCTGGGCGCAGCCCTTCGACCCGGTGCCGGACGCGGCGCTCGGGGCCCATCTCGGCGAGGGCTCGCGTCTCGGCGTAGCCGTTGCGGGACGCGAGCCCCGTCGTGCCCATCTCGGCGGGGTAGTTGTAGAAGATGGCCGACACGTCACCCGTCGCGGACGAGCGGGTGATGGCACCGTCGGGCAGCTCGGCCAGGAGGCGGTCACCGAGGCGGTGGAGCATGGCCATCGCGTGGAACGTCGGCTTGTGCAGGCCGTTCTCGTTGACGAACCCGAAGCCTCCGTGGAAGGGGCCGATGCCGCTGCCGCCCTCCTCGAACACGTCGGTGAAGGTCCAGTAGGAGATCGAGTCGGCCAGCGGCGCGCCCTTGAGGAACGCCCGGACGATGTACGCGGCGGCGAAGAGCGTGTCGTGGATCGCGTCGCGGCTCGACGGCGAGGTCGACCACTCGGTGATGTGCAACTCGGCGTCCGGATACGGACTGTTCTCGATGATCGTGCGCAGGACCTGCAGGTCGACGTACGTGGCGTCCTTCTGGCGCGTGATCGCGCTGACGTTGCCCAGGGAGTCCGCCGCGTAGTCGGTCGGGTACAGGTGGGTGGAGAGGAAGTCGATCGGCAGCCCGCGCTGCGCGCAGTACTCGATCAGTTCGTGGATCCACACCGGCTGCCAGTCGAGCGCGTCGGGGTCGGTGGCCACCGCGGTCTCGACCTCGAGCGACGGGTCGTGGGTCTCTCCGGAGTAGCGGGCGTCGGGGACGAACACGCTCGTTGACGGGCCGCCGACCCGCAGCCGGGGGTCGATGGCTTTGATCGCGCGCGCCGTGGCCTCGTACAGCTCGAAGTACTGGGCGCGCGTCCCGGTCCAGAAGTTCGGCACGAGGTTCGGCTCGTTCCACACCTCGAACGGCCACTGCCGCACCTCGTCGATGCCGTACCGCTCGATCCAGTGCCGTACAGTGGCGTCGACCAGCGCGACCCAGCGGTCCATCTCCTTCGGCGGGCTGCAGTGCGCCTTCCACCAGAACAGCGTCTCGGTCTGGGTGGCGAGCTGGCGCGGCATGAACCCGAGCTCCACGAACGGGCGGGCGCCCGCGTCGAGGATCGCGTCGAACACCTTGTCGACATACGCGAACGTGTAGACCGGCTCGGGCAGCGGCTGGTTCGGGCCGAAGCCGCCGCCGTTGTCCGTCCGGTAGACGAACATGTCGTCATGGAACAGGCCGTGGAAGCGCACATGCCGGGCGCCCAGCACCTGGACGGCCTCGCGGAAGTGCGCCTGCCAGTCCGCCCGCAACGCCTCGTTCGCGCGGCCAGCACCGACGCACTCGTTCCACACGTGATGCAGCGGTACCTCGGCGGGTGCCTGCCCGTCGATCAGCAGGGCTGACGTCGCCTGCTCAGTCATGGACAGCTCCCTCGCTTCGTCGGTGAGTAGGGTTTGCGAGCCCGGCGGTGCCGCTGACCCGGAACCAGTCCACGTCGACGTATCCCCCGGGCTCGGCAGTGGCGTAGTTGAAGAGGGCGAACCGGTACCCGGTGAAGTGCGCGAGGTCGTACTGCATCCGCATGGTGTCGCCCAGCCACGTCCAGTTGCTGCCGTCGTACGAGTACGCGAACGACGCCGTATCGACGGCATCCCGGAAGTCGACGTCCACGCGCAGGTGGACGACGTCCGCCCGCAGCGGCACCGGTGCGCTGGTGAAGGCGATGACGCCGTCGCCGCCTGCCCGGCGCATCACCAGGCTCCTGGTCCCCGCCTCCATCGTCACCGCGATGTATCCGTACTTGCGCTGGTAGGCGGAGATGCCTGCGACGTCTCCGTCCTTCATGTGCGAGACGTCCAGCGAGATGGCGCCGGAGCTCGTGGGTCCGAGCGTGCGTTGGGTGAGCGTGTTGCGCGCATCGAGGATGCCCGAGGCGACGCTGCCCGTGGTCAGCCGCAGGTGTCCGGGCCGCTCGGTGAGCGACCAGAACCGGTTGTCCGGGTTGTGGTTCCACTGCCACTGGAGCCCCAGGTTTGACCCGTTCCATGCGTTCTCGGCGGACTCTGCCAGGAGGTCCGCGTTGGCCGTGTTCCAGTGGCCCGCACGCTCAAGGAGGTTGTCGAAGTCGTCCGAGGCGACGACGGCGGCGCCGTCACCGGCCGTCCGTGCGGCCGCCGCGGGCGCTTGCGGATTGAGAGCGAACACCGGCCACCCGTCGTCATCCCAGGCCACGCCGACGAGCTGAGGCGAACGACCCAGCGGGCCCTCGTCCTGGAACAGCATGGCGTACCACTGCCCGTCGGACGTCTGGACGACTCCACCCTGGGCCACGCCGGTTCCGGGTCGGCCCCCGACCGTCACGCCCTGGCTGAGCACGACCCGGCCCTCCCACACGCCGCCCGCCGACTGCGGCGTTAGTGACGTCGACCGCCACAGCACCTCCTGGCGGATGCCACCCGACGGCCACTGGATCATGAAGACGTAGTAGTAGTCCCCGATCTTGTACGCGTGAGCGCCCTCGGCATTCAGCCCGCTGGTCTGGTCGACGTTGGCGTGCTCGACGAGCCGCGTCGCCGGGCCGTCCCACGCAAGGGTCCCGTCCTCGTGTCGCCGCAGCCTGCGCAGGTCGATCGACCCGCCACCGTAGACAAGCCAGACGTCGTCGCCGTCGAACAGCAGCGACTGATCGTGGGCGTACCCGTCGAGCACCGACCTGGTCCACGGCCCGCGCTCGATGTTGGGAGTCGAGTAGATGTACGTCTGCCGCGTGGTGAGGCTGCCAACCGACACGTAGTAGGTCCCGTCATGGAACCTGATGCTCGCTGCCCAGCTGCCCTGGCCGTACGCGTCCTGGCCGTTGCGCAGCGCCAGCGCGTCCGTGTCGTCGAGGATCGCCGCTGTATACCCGGCGATCCACCAGTGCACCAGGTCGCTCGAGCGCATGATCGGGACGCTCGGCGCGAAGTACATCGTCGTGCTGACCATGTAGTAGTACCGGCCGTCGAAGACGACGTCCGGGTCGGGCACGTCCGCGAAGATGACCGGGTTGGTGAAGTCTGCCCCCGCCCCGCCGTCGCGGATGTTCACGTTCGGTCGGTCCATCAACGCAGCTCGAGCGCCACGGTGACGTAGGAGTGGGCGGGCAGGTCGACCTCGAGCCCTCGGGGGTGGGGGCGCACGCCGGCATGGTCGGTGGGGGCGACGGCGTCGAGCTGCTCGGGGGTGTTGTGCGCGTCGAGCGCCGTGGCGGTCAGCACCCGCGCGGTGTGCCCGACGACGTTGCGGCCGCGCAGGTCCAGGACGAGGATGCGGTCCGTATCGGCGTCGAGGTTGGACAGCGAGACCAGGGCGGTGTCGCCCTTGACCGACGCGGACGCCGAGACCAGCGGCAGCTCGGTCCCGTCGACAGCGCGAGTCTCGACGTCGCGCAGGTGCACCGCGAGGGAGGCGGCGTCGTGGTGGCCGGTGTTCATGGCGAAGACGTGGTACGTCGGGGTGAGCACGAGCGCCCCGGTGTCGGGGTCGGTGAGGATCATGGCCTGTAGCACGTTGACGGTCTGGGCGATGTTCGCCATGACCACGCGCTCGGCGTGCCGGTGGAACGCGTCGAAGTGCACCGAGGCGACCAGGGCGTCGCGCAGCGTGTTCTGCTGGTACAGGAACCCGGGGTTGGTGCCCTTCTCCACGTTCCACCACGTGCCCCACTCGTCCACCACCAAGCCGACCTTGCGGTGCGGGTCGTAGCGGTCCATGACCGTGGAGTGCCGGGTGAGCAGCTCCTCCATGCGCCGGGCGCGGGCCATGGTCACGTACCACTGGTCGGTGCTGAACCCGGTGGCGTCGCCCTTGTCCGACCACGACCCGGCCATCGTGTAGTAGTGCAGCGACACGGCCTGGAACGGGCCCGCCGGCGCGGCCGGGTCCGCCGCCAGGTCGTCGAACGAGCGCAGGAGCGTCTCGGTCCAGTGCAGGTCGGCCTCGTTCGCGCCCGCCGCGATCCGGTACAGCAGGTTGCCGCCGTGGTTGCGGGTGTAGGTCGCGTACTGCCGGGCCAGCGAGGCGAACTGCTCGGCGCGCAGGTTGCCGCCGCAGCCCCACGCCTCGTTGCCCAGGCCCCAGAACGGCACCCGCCACGGCTGCTCCCGCCCGTTCGCCCGCCGCAGCGCCGCCATCGGTGAGTCGTCCGCCCGGGTCAGGTACTCCACCCAGTCCGACATCTCCGCCACCGACCCGGACCCCACGTTCCCCGACACGTACGGGTCCGCGCCGAGCAGCTCGCACAGGTCCATGAACTCGTGCGTGCCGAACGCGTTGTCCTCCACCACGTCGCCCCAGTGCGAGTTGACCATCCGCGGGCGGCTCTCGCGCGGACCGATGCCGTCACGCCAGTGGTAGTCGTCGGCGAAGCAGCCGCCCGGCCAACGCAGGTTCGGAATCGAGATCGCCCGCAACGCCTCGACCACGTCCGAGCGGATGCCCCGCACGTTCGCGACCGGCGAGTCCTCACCCACCCAGAACCCGCCGTAGATGCACCGCCCCAGGTGCTCGGCGAAGTGCCCGTACACGTGCCGGCTGATCGTGGCGCCGGGCAGGTCGAGGTCGATCACTGCGGTCGTGGTCGTCGTCATTGTCTCCCCATCAGTTGCGTGTTCCGTCATTGCATGCCTCAGCGAGGAGCTCGCGGAAGCCAGACCCGCATCGGGCCGGGGGCGCGGTTGCCCCAGGTCGAGAACGGGATCGCTGTCACCGTGTGCTCGTCGACGAGCTCGGTGGCGGTGTCGGGGTCGTAGATGCCGGTGCCGCGTCCCGGTGATCGGGGATGCGGGGACGGGCGCGCAAGGCGGACGTGCGCCCATAGGTGCTCGACATGGTTTCCTTCGACCGAAACTTGCTAAACGGCGCGGGTGGTTGCACGGCCCTAAGCCCCACCGCGGGTGGAGCCACGTACCACGAGACGGACGGGCGCGACGACGTGCTCGGCCGGGCCGGTCCAGCCCGCCATCTGCCGGTGCAGCAGACCCACCGCGGTCTCAGCGACACCTTCATGGTTCGCGTCGACGGAGGTGAGGCCGGGCGGGACGAAGCTTGACATGTCGAGGTTGTCGAACCCGGCGAGCTGGACGTCGGTGGGCACCCGGAGCCCGCTCTCTGCCAGGGCCGCGACCGCGCCGAGCGCGACGACGTCGGTGACGGCGAAGACGCCGTCGAAGGGCAGACCGGACGCGATCACATCGAGCAGGGCATCACGTCCGGCCGCCGACGTGAACGTGGAGATGGGCACCACATAGCGTGCGTCGACATCGAGGCCGGCATCGCGATGTGCGCGCTCCCAGCCAATGCGGCGGTCCGACGTCATCATGTGCGCGGTGTCGAACGTGCAGCCCAACCCAACGATGCGCCGCGAGCCGTGCTCGATCATGTGCGCCGTCGCGAGGCGGGCGCCCTCTTCGTTCGCCAGCCGCACGTGGTTGAACCGGTCGGGCACGTCACGCTCGCCGAGCAGCACGATGGGCTTGGTGGTACGCACGCGGTCCAGCTGGTCGCGGTCGAGTCCGGCGACGGACAGCAGGACGCCGTCGTAGAGCTGGAGTCGCGCGACGCTCAGCGCCGCCATCTCATGCTCGGGGCTGCCGCTCGTCCGCTCAAGGACGAGGTGCCGCCCCTCGGCCTCGATCAGCGGCGCGATCTTGTCGGAGACCTCACCGAAGTAGTCGTGGAAGCTCGGCACGATGAAGGCGACGGTGTCGGTCCGTCCCGCGCGCAGGTGGCGCGCGGTCAGGTTGACCTCGTACCCCAGCGCCTCGACGGCGGCCATGACACGGGCGCGCGTCGGCTCGTTGACCGGGAGGCGCTCATTGACGACGTTCGACACCGTCATGACCGAGACGCCCGCCTCACGGGCGACGTCCGCCATCCTCACCACATATCCTCCTTATCGCGGCATTCTGCCAGCTCAGCAACGTCGTCTGGCGAGAAGCCCGCCACCCATCCACACGCCGGGGCGGGCCTTGACGCAACACGATCGACTCTTTACTTTAACGCTAAAATCCCGCTCGGCATGAGGACGCCAAGCCCCAGCTCGCGTCGATGTGCCCACAAATTCCAGTCAAGGACGACCGGAACTGTTCTCAAGGGAGAGACCTCGGTGCGTACCACACGAACGAAGTTGTCAATTGTTGTCCTGGCTGCAGCCGTGTTAGTGGGACTTGTCGGATGTACCTCTGCCGACGACCCCGAAGACGACTCGGGAACGCTGACCCCCAGTGACCCCACGACGTTCACGGTCTGGATCACGTCGGCCCAGCAGGCCCCGGCACCCGACAACAAGATCACCAAGCTGCTCAAGGACAAGCTCGGTGTCACCCTCAAGTACGAGATCGTCACGCCGGACAACGAGGACCAGAAGATCGGTGTCATGCTCGCCGGCGGTGAGTTCCCCGACCTCATCGGCACCGGCGACCTGAAGCAGCGTCTCCTGGAGGGCGGCGCTCTGCGGCGCCTGGACGACATGCTGGCCAAGGGGGACTACCCCAACCTCGCCGAGCACGTCAGGGACGACATCAAGAAGATGAGCTACTCGGGCGACGAGGTGGACAAGGGCCTGTACATCCTCCCGAACTACAACCGCTTCTACGGCGACATCACGGGCGGCGTCTACTACGGTCCCGCGTTCTGGATCCAGAAGCGTGTGCTCGCGGACGCCGGCTACCCGGACCTGAGCAACATGACGCTCGACCGCTACTTCCAGCTCATCTCGAACTACAAGGCGAAGCACCCCCAGACCGCCGGCGCCCCGACCGTCGGCTTCGAAATTCTGGCGTCCACGGGCCGTGAGTGGGGCATGACTAACCCGCCGGCGCAGCTGGCAGGCTTCCCGAACAACGGTGGCGTCGTCGTCGACGACAACAACAACGCGTCGATCTTCGCCGACAAGGACATCGCGAAGAACTTCTACAAGGTCCTCAACCAGCAGTACAACTCGGGTATCGTCGACCCCGAGTCCTTCACCCTGACGTTCGACCAGTACACCGCGAAGCTGGCCACCGGCACCGTCCTCGGCATGCACGACCAGGGCTGGAACTTCCAGACCGCCACCCAGTCGCTGCAGAGCGCCGGCAAGGACGAGTACACCTACGTGCCCCTCATGCCCGTCTACGACGGGGTGAAGCCCTGGTACGCCGACCGCCCCGTCATGAACACCAACCAGGGGTTCGGCGTCTCGGTCTCCAGCAAGCAGCCGAAGAAGGCACTGAAGTTCCTCGACACCATGCTCAGCGATGAGTGGCAGAAGACGCTCTCCTGGGGCATCGCTGGCGAGGACTACCAGGTCGGCGCCGACGGCGTCTTCTCCCGCACGGACGAGCAGCGGAAGAACTACAAGGACCTCACCTGGCGTGCCTCCAACCGTCTCGATGCGCTGCTCGACATGCTGCCCAAGCGCAACGGCAAGTTCTCCGACGGCAACGCCTACAGCCCCGACGACCAGCCCGCCGAGTTCTACGCGACGCTGAGCGACTACGACAAGGACTTCATGGCGAAGTACGGCAAGAAGACCTGGCTTGACTTCGTGAACAAGGCGCCGGACAACCCCAAGTACTACCCGGCGTGGAACCTCACGCTCTCCGACGACGCCAACCAGGTCAACCAGCAGCTGACCGACACCAGCGTGCAGAAGCTGCCGGGGATCATCGCCGGCCCGCCCGCCGACTTCGACAAGAACTGGCAGGCCTACGTCGACTCCATCCGCAAGATCGACGTCAAGGTGTACGAGGACGCAGTCACCGCTGGCATCAAGGACCGTCTGGCCAACTGGTAACAGTCTGCGAGCAGTCGTGGTGGGGGGCGTGCGGGAAGCTTGACCTCGAAGGGATCGGTCAGCTCGATCAGCTCCGCGCTGTCGGCGACGAGTTCGTACTGTCGCTCGCCGCCCGGCCCGATCCG
>NZ_JBFAML010000041.1:0-37165 GCF_040660295.1 Micromonospora sp. NPDC049891 | reverse complement strand
AAGTTCTCCACCTACGCCACCTGGTGGATCCGCCAGGCCATCACCCGCGCCATGGCCGACCAGGCCCGCACCATCCGCATCCCGGTCCACATGGTGGAGCAGGTGAACCGGATGGTCCGCGCCCGGCGGGAACTGGCGGTGTCGCTGGGCCGGGAACCCACGGTCGCCGAGGTGGCCCGCGCGCTCGACGTGCCGGAGTTCCAGGTGATCGAGCTGATCTCGTACGACCGGGAGCCGGTGAGTCTGGACCAGGCTGTCGGCGAGGACGGTGAGAGCGCCCTCGGTGACTTCGTCGCCGCCGTCGACCCGGCCGCCGGGCCGGGTGACGCCGCCACCCAGGGCGAACTGCGCAACGAGGTGAGCATCGTGCTGGCCACGCTCTCGCAGCGCGAGCAGGCCGTGATCCGGCTGCGGTTCGGCCTCGACGACGGCCGGCAACGCACCCTGGACGAGGTCGGCCGGGAGTTCGGTCTCTCCCGCGAGCGGATCCGGCAGATCGAGAAGGTGACGCTGCTCAAGCTACGCGCCCCGGAGCGGGCCCAGCGGTTGGAGGCGTACGCCTGCTGAGCTGAGCGTACGGCCATCGGCCCCGGCGGTTCGCCGGGGCCGATGTGTGTCCCGGCTTGACGACCTGGGCACCTACCCGGTAGAAACCTGTTGGTTATCAAACCGGAAGGTTATATGCCGTGCTCACCGACCTGGATGCCACCTTCGCCGCCCTCGCTGACCCGACGCGGCGGGCCATTCTCGCCCGGCTGGCGAACGGCGAGGCCACCGTCACCGAACTCGCCGCGCCCTTCGCGATGAGCCAGCCGGCCGTGTCCAAACACCTGCGCGTGCTGGAACGCGCCGGGCTGGTCAGCCGGGGACGGAACGCCCAACGACGCCCGTGCCGCCTCGAAGCCGCGCCACTGCGGGAGGCCACCGCCTGGCTCGCCGCGTATCGCGACCACTGGGCCGAGCGCTACCAACGTCTCGACGCGCTGCTCGACGAGCTGCGTTCGGCCGAGCACGGGCAAGGCGCCACCGACGCACCGGACGGCGGTGCGACACGGTGATCGACGACCATCTGGTGGTTGACACGCCTGGCGATCGGGACATCGTGCTGAGCCGGGTCTTCGACGCCCCGGCGCGCCTCGTGTTCGCCGCTTTCACCCGCCCTGACCTGCTCGTCCGCTGGTACGGCGCGCGCGGCTGGCAGCTGGTCGGCTGCGAGGTGGACCTGCGGGTGGGCGGGTGGTGGCGGTTCGAGTCACAGGGCCCCGACGGGCAACGAATGGTCCAGCGCGGGGTCTACCGGACGGTCACCGCGCCGCACGAACTCGTCTGCACCGAACGCTTCGACGACCAGTCCTATCCCGGCGAGACCCTGGTCAGCCACACGTTCACCGAGCTCGCCGGGCGGACCACCGTCACCACCACCCTGCGCTACGCCACCCCCGAGGGACGCGACACCGCCCTGCGGTACCCGATGGTCCGTGGGGTCACCGAGAGCTTCACCCGACTCGCCGGACTGCTGGCGACGAGAACAGGAGGACAGGAATGAACTGGACGTTGGAAGTGGTGGTCGTACCGGTCTCCGATGTGGACCGGGCCAAGGCGTTCTACGCCGACCAGCTCGGTTTCGCCGTCGACCACGACACGGTGATCAGCGACGACGTACGCATCGTGCAGTTGACCCCACCCGGATCGGGCTGCTCGATCGTCATCGGCAAGGGTGCCGTGCCGCAGATGCCGCCGGGGTCGCTGAAGGGCCTTCAACTCGTCGTGCCGGACCTGGGCAAGGCCCGCGCCGAACTGCTCGAACGGGGCGTCGAGGTGAGTGAGATCCAGGTGCTCGGCGAGAACCCGCGTCCGGTGCCGGACCCGTTGGACAACGTCGGTTTCGTCTTCTTCGCCGACCCGGACGGCAACGCCTGGGCGGTGCAGCAGATCTCCAGCCGAGCCTGACCGCCCGCTCCTTCACAGCCGACGCGGTCCGGTGTCGGGGCGAGGCGCGGCGGCGGAGCCGATGCGGACGTTCGCGTGCAGCACGGACAGACCGTCGGGCCGGGCGAGCACCGGGTTCAGCGTCAGCGCCCGTACCCGGGGCTGGTCGTCGGCGAGGCGACCGACCCGCAGCAGCAGGTCCGCCAGGGCGGTGCGATCCACCGGCGCGGCCCCGCGATGGCCACGGAGCAACGGCGCCGCCCGCGGCGCGTCGACCAACTCGGCGGCGTCCCGGTCGGTCAACGGCACCGCCCGCCACGCCCGATCACCGAGCAGTTCCGTGGCGACCCCACCGAGCCCGAACCCGACCACCGGCCCGAACGCCGGATCCTCGACCAGTTCCACGACGCAGGCCACCCCGGGCGGCACCATCGGCTGCACCAGGACCTCCGCACCGAAGGCCACCGCCAGTTCCGAACAGGCGCGGCGTACGGCGGCGGCGTCCGGCAGGTCCAGGCGGACCGCACCGAGGTCGAGGCGGTGCCGCAGCCCCGGCGCCGCGGCCTTGAGCGCCACCGGGAACCCGAGCCGGGTGGCCGCCTCGACGGCCTCGTCGACCGAGGCGGCCGACACCGACCTGACCACGTCGATGCCGTACGCGGCCAGCAACGCCTCCGCGTCGGTGTCGTCGGCCCGCAGCGCCGCCTGTGCCGCCTCCGGGTCGACACCGGACAGCTCCGGCAGGCTGCCGGTCGGCCGGCGCAGCCACTGCGCGTACGCGGTGACCCGGCGCAGCGCCCGGACCGCCTCCTCCGCGCTCGGGTACGAGGGCATTCCCGCCGGGGCACGGCCGACGAGGAAGGTGGCCACCGCCGGCTTGCCACCGGACAGCGCTGCGGGCAGGGCGGCGGTGAGGTCGGCCTCGGTGCCGGTGAACTGGCCGGGCAGCGGCGGAGCGAAGAGCGCCACAAGTGCGTCGACCGAGTCGTCGGCGGCGGCCCCGGCCAACGCCTCGGCGAACTCGGCCGCGCTGGCCCTCGGCCCGACGTCACGGGGGTAGCCGTCGGCGACGGTGAGACCCTGGGCCGCGCAGGCGGTGGCCGCGAGCCCGGTCAGCGCCGAGGAGTTACCGACCACGCCGACCCGGTTGCCGGCCGGCAGCGGCTGGTTGGCCAGCAGCACCCCGACGTCGAGCAGCTCGCTGACGGTGTCCACCCGGATCACCCCGGACTGGGCGAACAGCGCGCTGACGGCCGTGGCGTCCGGGCCGGTGGCGTCGCCCACCCCCGGCGGGCGGGCGGGTGAGGCCAACGCCACCACCGGCTTGTCGCGGCCGATCCGCCGGGCCAGCCGGGCGAACTTGCGTGGGTTACCGAAGGTCTCCAGGTACAACATGATCACGTCGGTGCCGGGATCGTCCTGCCAGTACTGCAACAGGTCGTTACCGGAGACGTCGGCCCGGTTGCCGGCCGAGACGAAGCTGGACAGGCCCAGTCCCCGCCGGTCCGCCTCGGCCAGCAGCGCCACGCCGAACGCTCCCGACTGACTGAAGATGCCGACCCGGCCGGGCACCGGGAGACGCGGGGCGAGGGTGGCGTTGAGGCGTACCGCCGGGTCGGTGTTGGCCACCCCCAGGCAGTTCGGGCCGATCACCCGCATGCCCGCCGCGTGGGCCGCCCGGACCAGGGCCCGCTGCGCGGCGGCACCTTCGACGCCGGCCTCGGCGAAGCCGGCGGAGATGACGACCAGGCCGTGCACCCCGGCTGCCGCGGCGTCGGCGACCACATCCGCGGCGGCCTCCGGCGGTACCGCCACCACCGCCAGATCGACCGGCAGCCCGGCATCGGCGGCCGACGGGTACGCGGGCAGCCCGGCCACCCGCGCGGCGCTCGGGTGCACCGGCACCACCGACCCGGTGAACCCGCCGTCGCGCAGATGTCCGAGCACCGCCGCGCCGACACCCTGACCGGTGGCGCTGGCGCCGTAGACGGCGACGCCACGCGGGGCGAGCAGTCGGGCGATGGACCGTGCCTCGGTGCGGTGTTCCCGACCGCGCTGCACCTCCAGGGTCGCCTCGGTGGGCGCGATCGGGAAACTGAGATGCACCACCCCGTCGGCGAACTGACGCTGGATCTGGTACCCGAAATCGGCGAAGACCCGCAGCATCTGCCCGTTGGCCGGCAGCACCTCGGCCACGAAGTTGACGATCCCGGCCCGGCGGGCGGCGTCGGCGAGATGTTCCATCAGCACCGAGCCGATGCCCCGCCCCTGGTAGGCGTCCTCGACGACGAAGGCCACCTCGGCGTCGGGCGACTGCGGGCCGAGCCGCTCGTAGCGGCCCACGGCGACGATCCGGTCGCCGGCCAGCACCACGAACGCCTCCCGGTCGCGGTGGTCGACGTTGACGAAGCGGTGCAGGTCCCGCTCCGGGATCCGTGGGTACGGCGAGAAGTAGCGCAGGTAGCGGGTGCGCTCGGAGAACCGGGAATGCATCGCCACGATCTCGGGCGCGTCGGACGGATCGATCGGTCGCAACTGGACCGTGCTGCCGTCGCTGAGCAGCACGTCCACGGCTTGTTCGGCGGTGGTCACCTCGGACCTCAGTCAGTCACGGGGGTCGTGTGGGTCTAGACCGAGCAGCGGGAAGACCGCCTTCCGGGTCGCCGCGATCGCCCGGTCCACCGCGCTCGGCTCCCCGGTGGGCTGCCACGGCTCGTACCCCGGGTCCACGTCGTCGGTCATCCGCAGCGGCACGTCGAAGCCGGGCCGGCGGGCCATGGCCAGTTCCCGCCAGGCCGGCGGGGTGAGCGTCGCCGGATCCAACGGCGCGCCGGTGGCCACCGCCAACAGATGCGTCCAGGCCCGGGGCACCACCTCGACCAGGGCGTACCCGCCGCCGCCGGTGGCCACCCAGCGTCCGTCGCACAGCTCGTCGGCGAGCGCCCGCAACGCCAGGTAGGTGGCGCGCTGCCCGTCGACGGACAGGTGCAGATCGGCGAGGGGGTCGACGCGGTGGGCGTCCGCCCCGCACTGGGTGAACAGAAGCTGCGGGCGGAACGCCCGCAGCACCGACGGCACGATCGCGTGGAAGGCACGCTGCCAACCGGCGTCCTCGACGCCGGGCGGCAACGGGATGTTGACAGCGGTGCCCGCGGCGTTCGGGCCGCCGGTCTCGTCCGGGAAACCGGTGCCGGGAAACAGGGCCAGCGGAGTCTCGTGCAGGCTGATCGTCAGCACCCGTGGGTCGTCCCAGAAGATCTGCTGCACCCCGTCGCCGTGGTGCACGTCGACGTCGACGTAGGCGATGCGCTCGGCACCCAGGTCGAGCAGCCGGGCGATGGCCACCGCCGGGTCGTTGTAGACGCAGAACCCGGCGGCTCGGGCGGGCATCGCGTGGTGCAGGCCGCCGGCGACGTTCACCGCCCGGCGGGCCGTACCCCGCCAGACCGCCTCGGCCGCGATCACGCTGGCCCCGGCGACCAGCGCGCTGGACTCGTGCATCCCGTCGAAAACTGGATTGTCCGAAGTGCCCAGACCGAACCCGGCGAAGAGCGGATCGCGCGGCGCGATCCGCACCGCGTCCAGGTAGCGCGGGTCGTGCACCCGGGTGAGCAGGGCGTCGTCGGCGGGCGCCGGCGGCACCAGACGCACCCCGGTCCGTTCCAGGATGCCCAGTTCCCGGGCGAGCGCGATGGTCAACTCCACCCGCACCGGATCCAGCGGGTGGTCACCGAGGTCGTAGGCGAGCAGGGACTCGTCCCACACCACCACCGTGTCGTCGGACATCTGCCCATGGTCGCACGAGGGTCGCCCGACGGCCCGGCCACCGGGCCGCACGCGGGTCAGGCGCCCCGGCGGCACGGCCACGGACACCGGTCGGGCGACCCCGGCCACGGACCGTCAGGCGTCGGGCCGGTCCGGCGTCGGGCCGGTGGCGACCGGCCGGTCCGGGTCGGCGACCCAGTGGCTCCACGATCCGACGTAGAGCGCGGCGTCCGTGCGGCCGGCCAGGTGGAGCGCGAGCACGGCCTGGGCGGCGGTCACCCCCGAGCCGCAGTAGGCCCCGACCGGAGCCTCGGCGGCCACGCCGACGGAGGCGAAGCGGTCCCGCAGCGCCTCGGCGACCGGGAAACGACCGTCGGTGACGTACTCGGGCGCGGGCAGGTTCACCGCGCCGGGGACGTGGCCGGCGACCGGATCGATCGGCTCGTGCTCGCCCCGGTAGCGAGGTGCGGCCCGCACGTCGATCAGGACGCCGTCGCCGGCCGCCAGCCGGGCGGCGGCCGCTGCGTCCAGCACCGGCAGGGCTCCCGGGCGGACGGTCACGTCGCCCGGCGCCGGAACGGGTTGGTCGGTGCTGACCGGCAGGCCGGCCGCCGTCCAGGCCGGGTAGCCACCGTGCAGCAGCCGGACCGGTCGGTGCCCCGCCCAGCGCAGCGTCCACCAGGCCCGGGCCGCCGACATCCCGTCGCCGCCGTCGTACACCACCACCGGACGGCCGGCCCGCACCCCGGCCGTCCGCAACGCCACCTCCAGCGCGACCGGATCAGGAAGCGGGTGCCGCCCGGCCGGGCCGGGAGCGCCGCACAGCGCGGTGTCCAGGTCGACGAAGACCGCACCCGGCAGGTGCCCCGCCAGATAGTCCTCCCGCCCGGGCGGTCCGGCCAGGCGCCAGCGGACGTCGAGCAGGGTGGGCGGGTCGAATCCATCGAGTTCGGCGGCGAGCCGGTCGGCCTCGACCAGAAGATCCTCAGTAGCGGACATGAGCTTCAGTCAACACCATGAGTGACATGCCCGACGGTTCGGCGACAGACGTGCGGGGTCCGGGAGGGTACCATCGAGGGCCTGGAGGGCCGCTGACACCATGAAGTCTCACGACCTGGTCGATACGACCGAAATGTACTTGCGTACGATCCTCGAACTCGAGGAGGAGGGTGTGCCTCCGTTGCGCGCCCGGATCGCTGAACGGTTGCGCCAGAGCGGTCCCACGGTCAGCCAGACCGTCGCCCGGATGGAACGCGACGGCCTGCTCACCGTCGAAGGTGACCGGCACCTGAGCCTCACCGAGCAGGGACGCAGCACCGCCGTCTCGGTGATGCGCAAACACCGGCTCGCCGAGCTGCTGCTGGTCAACGTGATCGGGATGCCCTACGAGGAGGCCCACGAAGAGGCCTGCCGCTGGGAGCACGTGATGAGCGACGCGGTTGAGAAGCGCGTCTACGACCTGCTCAACCGGCCGACCCGGTCGCCGTACGGCAACCCGATCCCGGGCCTGGCGGAGCTGGGTTCACCCGGTCAGGCCGAGCCCGAGCCGACCGACGGCGAGCGCAACCTGGCCTTCCCCGGCCTGACCGGCACCGTCGTCGTACGGCGGATCTGCGAGAGCGTACAGACCGACGCCGAGGTGCTCCGGCAACTGCACGCGGCCGGCGTCGACCCCGGCGCCACGGTGACTGTGGCGCAGGAACGCGATGCCGTGTCGATCGACCGCTCCGGTGAGAGCGTCCGGCTGCCCCGCGAGATCGCCTCCCGGGTCTTCGTCGCCGCCGCCTGAGCAGCGGCGGTGACGCGCCTCCACCGCCCTGTCTACAGCCGCTCAACTCACGTACGGGCAGTGTCGACAGCCCCGGCCGCAGCAGGTGCCCCGACCGGCCAGGAACCCGGCCGTGAGGACGAACAGCCCGGTGTCCGGGTCGAGGTAGCCGGCGTCGCCCGCAGCCAGGGCGGCCGCGTGCACGGTGAGGATGCGTTGCCGGCCGGGGTGATCGAGCGGCAACCGCGACGGGTGCGGCTCGGTCAGGGGCCGCGTCGCCAGGGGCCGTCGTTCTCCACTCATCCCGGGCAGTCTAGGTTTTCCCGGGCGGCGTCGATCCGCACTGGCCCCGTCCATCGATGGGACAGAGGATGAAGTCGACGAAGGAGACACCATGGCCCAGTACGCAGTCCTGATCTTCTCGCCGGCACCGGCCGATCCGATGGAGCTCACCCCCGACTACATCGCCCTGCTGGAGCGGTACCCCGCGCAGGTGGCCGAGCTGGGTGGGCAGATCGTCACGGGCTTCGCTCTGCAACCGAGCACCACCGCCACCGCGGTACGCGGCGATCTCGTCACCGACGGCCCGTTCATCGAGGCCAAGGAGGTGGTCGCCGGGTTCTTCGTCCTGGAGGCACCGGACCTGGACACCGCGGTGCAGATCGCCAAGCTGAACCCGGCCACGATTGACGGCGGGGTGGAGGTCCGGCCGCTGTTCGAGCCGCCCGTCGAGTGAGTGACGGCGAGCGCAGCGTCGTGCGGTCCGCGACCGCCGAGGCCGAGCGGGCCGTGGCGGACGCACACCGCCGCGAGTGGGCCTTCGTACTCGCCGCCACGGCCCGCGTCGCCGGTGACTTCGACCTCGCCGAGGAGAGCGTTCAGGAGGCGTACGTGGCCGCGCTCGGGGCGTGGGCCCGGGACGGCGTACCGGACCGACCCGGTGCCTGGCTCACCGCGACGGCCCGGCGAAAGGCCCTCGACGTGCTGCGCCGACGGCAGGTGCTGCGCGCGAAACTGCCGCTGCTCGTGGAGCCGGACACGGCCGAACCGGACATCCCGGATGAGGTCGCCGTGCCGGACGACCGGCTGCGCCTGGTCTTCACCTGCTGCCATCCGGCGCTCGCCCGGGAGGCCCAGGTGGCGCTCACCCTGCGCCTGGTCTGCGGGGTCAGCACCGCCGACATCGCCCGCGTCTTCCTGGTCCCCGAACCGACAATGGCGGCCCGGGTCACCCGCGCCAAGAAGAAGATCGCCGCCGCCCGGATTCCCTACCGGGTCCCCGAGGCCGCCGAACTGCCCGAACGGCTGGACGCGGTGCTCACCGTCGTACACCTGCTCTACACCACCGGACACACCGCGCCCACCGGCGCCGACCTGATCCGCGCCGACCTGGTTGACCGGGCGCTGCACCTGGCCCGGATGCTGGCCGCCCTGATGCCCGACGAACCGGAGGTACGCGGGCTGCTCGCGCTGCTGCTGCTCACCGACGCCCGCCGGGCCACCCGTGCCGACGCCGAGGGCCGGCTGCTGCGGCTGGAGGACCAGGACCGTTCCCGATGGGACCGGGACGCCATCGACGAGGGACGCCGCCTGGTGCTCGACGCGTTCCGCACCGGACGGCCCGGCCGGTACGCGGTGCAGGCCGCCATCGCCTCGCTGCACGCCCTCGCGCCCAGCTACGAGGCGACCGACTGGCCGCAGATCATCCAGCTCTACGGCGTGTTGCTGGACCGCTGGCCCTCGCCGGTGATCGCTTTGAACCGGGCGGTGGCGGTGTCGATGGTGGACGGACCGGCCGTGGCGCTCGCCGAGGTCGACGCCGTCGCCCAGGACCCGCGACTCACCGGCTATCACTACGTGCCGGCGATCCGGGCCGACCTGCTGCGCCGGCTCGGCCGCGACGCCGAGGCGGCGCAGGACTACCGGGCCGCGATCGACCTGGTCGACAACGACGCCGAACGCGACTTTCTCACCACCCGCCTGGGCGAACTAACCCGCTGACCGCCGGCCCCCGGCTCGCCGGTCATGCGCTGCTCGTCGCCGAGACCGTCGACGCCCTCGTCGCAGCACGTGCATGATCGGCGCGCCAGAGCGGGCGAGGTCACGGCACGAGCGACCGGACCGCGTTTCGTAGCTGGTCCACCGCTACCGACTCGGTCTCGTAGGCCGTCTCGATCGCGGTCGCCAGGGCGGGGAAGTCAGGATCGACAGGTGGCCGCCGGTCGAGTTCCGCGCGGGCGGCCCAGAGCGCAGCGGCGGAGGCCGAGCGCTCACCGTCACCCTCGTCGCCGAGCGTGACAGCCGCCGCGAGATCGGCGCTCAACTCCCGCAGCTGCCGGTAATCGGGTACGTCGGCGGGGAGCGCCGCCTCGGCCACCGCGTGCCATGCCGCTGCCGCCTCGCGGAAACGATCCCCGCAGGCGGTCAGATCCGGAGCGCGGAGCAGGACGGCCGCCTCGTCGAGGAAGCGGGCGTAGAGGTCACGCAGGTGCCCGCCGGTGGCGCCCACCGGCTCCACTCCCTCCCAGATGGACAGCAGCGCGCCGACCACTCCCGTGCCGCCCGCGAAAACGGTAGGCCATCCCTTCGCCGCCCTCACGTCGGCGGTAGACCTGGCCCACTTGCGCCAGGCCGGCAGGGCGAACGACGTCGAGGACCCGCCGAGGCCAGCGAGACAGTCACCGAGTCCGGCCAGCACTGCCGCCGCGAGATCCGTACCGCCCGGACCTTCGATCTCCCACAGACAGTTCCGGTACGAGCCGACCCGGGCCCGGGCCCGGTCCAGGCGGGCACTGTCGACGGTAAGCGGACCGAGGTTCCGATCATCGAGCCGGACCCCGCCACCGGTGTGTGCGTACGCCACCACCTGGTGACCGCCAAGTCCGTCGAGGTGCGCGGGAAGATGCCAGTAGCCGACGAACTGCCGGTCCGGCACCACGATCGCCGGGTGTCCGGCCTCGAGCGCTGCGGTCAGCGCTGCCTGGGCCTTCCTCGCCCCGCCGGTCCGCTCCGCCCGGAACGGCACACCGAGCCGGGTCAGCGTCGCGTCGGTCCAGTCCAGGTAGTTCCACCGGTGCCGGAACCCGAGCGTCAGCACGGGGGCGTCATGCGCCGCGAACTCCCACAGGATGTAGCCCGCGCCGAGGCCGCCGCCGACTCCGAGCACCATCGCCTCGGAGATCTCGCGCCCGTGGTGGTGCAGCACGTTCGTGATGTTCGCGGTCTCGGGGTGGACACCGCCACGCAGCGCGTACCCGTGGTCGGTGTGCTCGCGGCCGAGGCCCACGATGTGCCGGCGCGCTTCGGCGTAGCGCTCGCCGGTCCTGGCCATGCGGGCACGAATGCGGGCCTTGAGATGCTTGTCGCTGGTCATGATGTCCTCGTCTGCGGCTCGCCGACCCGCCCGACCCACGCCCGCGACGGTGCGACGGCCAACGACCGGACATTCGCAAACCAGTCTCGTGCTCCCCCGAGGCCGTGGACCCCTTGCCTCCGCGATCGCCCGGCGGCGTGGGCACCGGGTCTGGAGGTCGGGCGCGGGGGCGCGCCACGCATACCCTACCGCAGCCGCCCGCACGCCCCCGCTCGTTGTCAGGCGGGCACGGTCCGCGAGTCGAGCCGGCCCCCGCCGGAGTCTCGGGACACCGGGGGTGGGAAGGTCGCCCGGTAGTCGCGGGGGCTGACGCCGACAAGTTGCCGGAAGCACGTTCGGAAGGCGGTCGGCGAGGTGAAGCCGACCAGTTCGCCGATCCGCTCGACCGGCTGGTCGCTGCGCTCCAGCAGGTGTTGGGCCCGACGGACCCGGTGCCGGCTGAGCCACCGCATCGGCGTGGTGCCGGTCTGGTCGCGGAAGTGCCGGCTCAACGACCTCGGACTCATCGTCGCCCACGCGGCGATCTCGGCCAGGGTGAGCGGGCGGTGCAGGTTGTCGGTCAACCACTCCAGCAGCGGCGCCAGGCTGTGCCCGACCGGCGTGGGTGGCTCGTACGCGATGAACTGCGCCTGTCCCCCGGCCCGTTCCAGCGGCATCACGCAGCTACGGGCGGTCTCCGCGGCGACGGCGGCGCCGTGGTCGCGGCGTACCACGTGCAGGCAGAGGTCGAGCCCGGCGGCCGCACCGGCCGAGGTGAACACCGAATCGTCCTCGACGAACAGCACGTCCGGGTCGACGACGACCGTCGGGTACCGGCGGGCCAGCTCGGCAGCGGCCGCCCAGTGGGTGGTGGCCCGCCGGCCGTCGAGTCGACCGGCGGCGGCCAGCACGAAGGCGCCGGTGCAGATCGAGAGCAGCCGGGCCGGGCTGCCGGCCAGCGCCGCGCGGAGCGGCTCCGGCAGCGGCGCGTCCAGGTCGGCCATCCCCGGTACGACCACGGTGTCCGCCTCGGTGAGCAGAGACAGGTCGTACGGCACCCGCAGGCCGAGCGCGCCGGCCCGGACCTCGTCGGTCGCCCCGCAGACCCGAACCTGGTACGCGGCCCGACCGTCGGCCAGTCGGGCCCGGCCGAACACCTCGACCGGCACGGACAGGTCGAACGGGACCACACCGTCGTACGCGACGACCATCACCCGGTGCATCCACCCATTCTGGCGAGAACCCGTCGGTCGATGGCTCGCCGGCCCCTGCTCGACACCGCCGCCGGTACCTAGATTCACCGCTCATGAACATCGTCGTGCCGCTGCTCATCGGCGTCCTCTACGTCTGCCTCAACTCGTTGATCCGGGAACCGCACCGCCGCCGCTTCAACGCCGTCATGATCGCGGGGGCGGGCGCGGCGTACCTCAGCGGCGGCGGGCTCGGTGTGTGGGAGTTTCCGTTCGTGGCCGTGCTGGTCTACGTGGCGTTCCGTGGGCTGGAGTCGTGGCGGTGGATCGGCGTCGGCTGGCTGCTGCACACCGGCTGGGACGTCGTCCACCACCTGAAGGGCAACCCGATAATCCCCTTCGCCCACGACTCGTCGTTCGGTTGCGCGATCTGCGACCCGGTCATCGCGCTGTGGTGCCTGACCGGTGGCTGGTCGGTCCGTGACCTGCTCCGCCTCCGGTCAGCTCAGTCCGTGGCGATTACCCGAACCAGGTGATCCCCTGCCCGTGGCCCCGGGTCCAGGCCAGGGGCTGCCCGTCGAGCGCGAGCACGTTGAGGTGCGTGTCGCTCGGCGGCTGCGGCAGCCCGGTGTACGGCAGCACCGCCGGCCCCTCGTTGGCGATCCAGTGACCGGGCAGCTCGCGTACCGTCTCGGCGAAGGCCGCCCGGCGCGGCGCCGGCACCAGGTAGAGCACGCTTGTGTGAAAGACCACAAGGGTGGCATCGGCAGGGGCCTGCGCGGCCAGCGCCGGCAGGTCGTCGACCAGGTCGCCGCGCACCAGCAGCGGCGGGTCGGCGGCGGCGACTGCGGCCGCCGCCCGCAGTCGGTCCCGGCGATGCTCGTTCTCCGGCCAGATCAGGGCGTCGAGCCACGCCACGTCGGCCGGATCGGCGACGTCGAGCGGGTTCAGGTCCAGGCCGGCCCGCCACACCACCTCCGGCCGGTGCTCCGGCGGCGTCAGGTTCGTGGCCACACAATCGAGCACCGGCTCCCCCGCGCCGATCAGGTGGCCACCGGATGCGCTGCCGGCGTACCGGTAGGCGTACCGGTCCGGGTAGAGGCAGAGTCCGGCGGAGGCACCTACCTCCAGCAGCGCCAGCGGCTGTGGCAACGCCGCGAGCAACGGCAGCAGTACGGCGCAGCGGCCGGCCTCGTTCGTCTGCGTGACCCGGGAACGGATCTCCGCCGCGACCGCCGACCAGTTGGCCAGCGTGTAGTCACGGAACGCGGCCGGTTCATCGACCGGCCCACCGAGCAGGCGGACCACGCCGAAGAACAGGTTCGGCTGCTGCTTGGCCTCCGGGAGGGTGCCGAGCAGGCTGAGCAGTTCCTCGTCGCGGGACACCGCGCGGGCCAGCCGCTCGTACGAGGGAGAAACCCCACGCGCCTCGCGCTCGGCGAACCTGACGTAGCGCTCAGCGATCGTCATGGCCCGATCATCCCAATAACACGCTCACTCTGAACCGTGACCTCCATCGCCCCCGCTCGTCACGGGACCTTGGTGGTCGTCGGTCGATACCGTGCGGTGGGTGGACTGCTATGTGTGCCGCAGCGAGGAACGATTCGACACACTGCCGCCCCGGGAACGCGTCGACGCCGACCAGCACTGGCGGGTGGTGCACGCACCGACGAGAGGCTCGACCGATCTTGGTACGAGAGCGCCCCTGGGAGGGCGGTTTCGGTCCAAGATCCTGAGAGACGAACGAGCCCCGGGCGGGGGTCCGCCCGGGGCTCGTTCGTCTATTTGGATCAGCTGCAACCGCTCGTGGAGCCGCAGCCCTCGCAGACGTAGCAGCTACCGGCCGGGCGCATCTTCGTACCGCAGGTGAAGCAGAGCGGCGCGTCGGCGGCCTTGCCGATCACGGCCTCCAGCAGCTCGGTGCTGGAACCGACAGACGGCGCCGGCTTGACCGCGGCGACGTCGGCGAGTTCCTGGGCCGGCTGGGCGACCGGGCCGGCCTTCGGCTCCTCCGGCTTGCTCTCCACCGGAGCGGACGCGGCCATCGCGGTGAGGTCCGTGCCGTTCGCCTCCGCCTCGGCCTCGGCCCGCAACTGGGCGGCCCGCTCCTGGGCGGTGAAGATGCCCAGTTCGGCGCGGCGCTCGTAGGGCAGGAAGTCCAGTGCCAGGCGACGGAAGATGTAGTCCATCACCGAGGCGGCCATCCGCACGTCCGGGTCGTCGGTCATGCCGGCCGGCTCGAAGCGCATGTTCGTGAACTTGCTGACGTACGTCTCCAGCGGGACGCCGTACTGCAGGCCGATGGAGATGGCCACCGAGAAGGCGTCCATCACGCCGGCAAGCGTCGAGCCCTGCTTCGACATCTTGAGGAAGACCTCGCCGAGGCCGTCGTCGGGGTACGACGAGGCGGTGAGGTAGCCCTCGGCGCCACCGACGGAGAAGCTGACCGTCTCCGAGGGGCGCTTCTTCGGCAGCCGCTTGCGCACCGGGCGGTACTCGACGACCTTCTCCACCACCGGCTCGACAGCGGTGGCGGTCGCCTCCGGCTCGGCGGTCTTCTTCTTCGCCACCGACAGCGGCTGGCCGACCTTGCAGTTGTCCCGGTAGATCGCCAGCGCCTTCAGGCCGAGCTTCCAGCCCTCGAAGTAGATCTTCTCGACGTCGGCGACGGTGGCCTGCTCCGGCATGTTGACCGTCTTGGAGATGGCACCGGAGATGAACGGCTGCACCGCAGCCATCATCCGCACGTGGCCCATCGGCGCGATGGAACGCTCGCCCATGGCGCAGTCGAAGACCGGGTAGTGCTCCGGCTTGAGGCCGGGGGCGTCCACCACGTGGCCCTGGTCGGCGATGTGCTCGACGATCGCCTCGACCTGCTCCTCCGGGTACCCGAGGGAGCGCAGGGCGCGCGGCACGGTCTGGTTGACGATCTGCATCGAGCCGCCGCCGACCAGCTTCTTGAACTTGACGAGCGCCAGGTCCGGCTCCACGCCGGTGGTGTCGCAGTCCATCATCAGACCGATGGTGCCGGTCGGCGCGAGCACGCTGGCCTGGGAGTTCCGCCAGCCGTTCTTCTCGCCGATCTTGTTGCCGAGCGTCCACTGTTTGGTGGCCTCGCGGACCACGGCGGTGGCCACCGTGCCGGACGGCTTGATCTCGTCGTTGGCGGCGGCGTGCTTGCGCATCACCCGCTTGTGCGGCTCCGCGTTGCGGGCGTAGCCGTCGTACGCGCCGACGATGCCGGCCAGTTCGGCCGAGCGGCGGTACGCCGTGCCGGTCATCAGGGAGGTGATCGCGGCGGACAGCGAACGACCCTGGTCCGAGTCGTACGGCAGGCCGGAGGCCATCAGCAGGGCGCCCAGGTTGGCGTAGCCGATGCCGAGCTGCCGGTACGCCCGGGTGGTCTCGCCGATCTTCTCGGTCGGGAAGTCGGCGAAGCAGATCGAGATGTCCATCGCGGTGATCACCAGCTCGACCGACCTGACGAACTTCTCCACCTCGAAGCCACCGTCGGCCCGGAGGAACTTCATCAGGTTCAGCGAGGCCAGGTTGCACGAGGAGTTGTCCAGGTGCAGGTACTCCGAGCACGGGTTCGACGCGGTGATCCGGCCGGTCTCCGGGCAGGTGTGCCAGTCGTTGATGGTGTCGTCGTACTGGAGGCCGGGGTCGGCGCACTCCCAGGCGGCCTGGGAGATGGTGCGGAACAGGTTCTTGGCGTCGATGGTGTCGATCACCGAGCCGTCGAGCCGGCCGCGCAGGTCGAACGTGCCGTCGTTCTCCACCGCCGACATGAACTCGTCGGAGACCCGGACCGAGTTGTTGGCGTTCTGGTACTGCACGCTGACGATGTCGGAACCGCCGAGGTCCATGTCGAACCCGGCGTCACGCAGCGCGCGGATCTTGTCTTCCTCGCGCGCCTTGGTGACCACGAACTCCTCGATGTCCGGGTGGTCGACGTCGAGGATGACCATCTTGGCCGCCCGCCGGGTGGCGCCGCCGGACTTGATGGTGCCGGCGCTGGCGTCGGCGCCGCGCATGAAGCTGACCGGGCCGGAGGCGGTGCCGCCGGAGGAGAGCAGCTCCCGGGAGGAACGGATCCGGGACAGGTTGACCCCGGAACCGGAGCCACCCTTGAAGATCAACCCCTCCTCCTTGTACCAGTCCAGGATGGAGTCCATCGAGTCATCGACGGCGAGGATGAAACACGCGCTGACCTGCTGGGGTGAGGGCGTGCCGACGTTGAACCAGACCGGCGAGTTGAAGCTGAACACCTGGTGCAGCAGCATCCAGGTCAGCTCGTGCGCGAACACCTCGGCGTCGGCCGGGGAGGCGAAGTAGCCGTACTCCTCACCGGCGGTGCGGTAGGTGGTGACCACCCGGTCGATCAACTGCTTGAGCGACCACTCACGTTCCGGGGTCCCCACCGCACCCCGGAAGTACTTGGTGGTCACGATGTTTGCCGCGTTGACGCTCCAGCTCTCCGGGTACTCCACGCCCCGCTGCTCGAAGTTGATCGAGCCGTCCCGCCAGTTCGTCATCACGACGTCGCGG
Organism: Micromonospora sp. NPDC049891; assembly: GCF_040660295.1. NCBI lineage: Bacteria > Bacillati > Actinomycetota > Actinomycetes > Micromonosporales > Micromonosporaceae > Micromonospora > Micromonospora sp. NPDC049891. Next base: position 20,610 of record NZ_JBFAML010000041.1, on the reverse strand, counting down.
CGTTCCCAGGCGACCTCGTCGTACGGGTGCACCCCGGCGGTCGTCCAGACCCGCTCGACCTTGAGCCCCGCGCCTGCCTTGCTTCGTGACCTGCTTGTCGTCACACCGTCCCCCGGCATCTCATCCGCCCCCTCGTCCGCGCGGGCCCGCCGCGCGATCCGACTGTCACTGGTACTGCTGAAAGAAACTCACTGCGCGTGGCCGGCGGCACTGGCCGCCTCGGCACCGGCGCCCTCCCGGGCGCGCGCGGCGGCCCGTAGCATCTCGATCTCCTGCTCGAAGTCGGCGAGCGAGTCGAACGACCGGTAGACACTTGCGAACCGCAGATAGGCGACCTCGTCCAGGTCCCGCAACGGGCCCAGGATGGCCAGCCCCACCTCGTGGCTGGGGATCTCGGCGGCCCCCTTGGCCCGGACGGTCTCCTCGACCCGCTGCGCCAGCAGCGCGATCGAATCCTCGTCGACCGGCCGGCCCTGGCACGCCTTGCGCACCCCGCCGATGATCTTCGTCCGGCTGAACGGCTCGGTCACGCCGCTGCGCTTGACCACGGCGAGCACCGCCTCCTCGACGGTGGTGAACCGCTTGCCGCACTCGGGGCAGGCCCGCCGCCGTCGGATCAGCTGGCCGTCGTCGGCCTCCCGCGAGTCGACCACCCGGGAGTCGGCGTGCCGGCAGTACGGACACCGCATCGCCCGACCTCCTCGATCGACCACAGGTCCGCCCGCCCGCCCTCCGGGCACGCCTCGATAAGCCGGAGCCATCCCCCACAGGGATGGCCGCCAGCTCGGCGGTACGGGAGTGCGGTCGGTAGTCGAACCCAACCTGTAGGCAACTTACGCCCATGTGACTACTACATCTAGGGGTCGACCGTATGCCGCCGACGATCCGGGGTCAAGTTGGCCGGCGTGTCCGGCGCGTCACCCCTGACCCCACCCGCACCACCAGTTCTCCGGCAACCGGAGAACCCAACGCGAACCAGCCGCGCCGGTTACCGCCGGCCCGACGCGAGCATCGACAATTCCCGCCTGCTCGAACACCAGTACTATTTATCAGTACGGACTCGGAGCCGTGATGATTTTCCGCATCGACACGCGGCAGAAGGTCGTACAGATGTTTGAAAAAGACCGATCTCACCTATACGGTCATGAACAGCCGGAGGTGACCATGGTCGACCCACCGGTCAGCAGATCACCGTGCGCACCACGAGCCGCCGAGGCACCCAGCGCCGACCAGGGAGGACGGACGTGACCGAGGACCGGGCCAACCGGCCACAGAGCCCGCAGCAGAGCATCGAGGCGGGCCCTCCGGCCGCCCGACGCCGGAGCGTCACCCGTGCCCGCTCCGGTCAGCCGGCCGTGCGCCCGGTGACGCCGGTGGTCAGCAGCTTCCCGGACCCGGCGACCGTCGACCTGACCGCCCGGCAACGACGCATCCTGGATTTCATCCGCACCTGGGTGGAGCGGCACGGCTACCCGCCGAGTGTGCGCGAGATCGGCGAGGCGGTCGGGTTGGTCTCCCCGTCCAGCGTCGCCTACCAGCTCAAGGAGCTGGAGAAGAAGGGCTTCCTCCGGCGCGACCCGAACCGACCCCGGGCGGTCGACGTCCGCTCCCCGAACGACGTCGACGACGAGCTGAGCCGCTCCCAGCGGCCCACCCCGGCCTACGTGCCGATGCTCGGTCGCATCGCCGCCGGTGGGCCCATCCTCGCCGAGCAGTCGATGGAGGACGTCTTCCCGCTCCCGCGTGAGCTGGTCGGCGAGGGCGAGGTCTTCATGCTCCAGGTCAAGGGTGACTCGATGCTCGACGCGGCGATCTGCGACGGCGACTGGGTGGTCGTCCGGCAGCAGCCGACCGCGGACTCCGGTGAAATCGTCGCCGCCATGCTCGACGGCGAGGCGACCGTGAAGACCTACCGTCGACGTGACGGTCACGTCTGGCTGATGCCGCAGAACCCGGCCTTCGACCCGATCCCCGGCGACGACGCCACCATCATGGGCCGGGTGGTCGCGGTACTGCGCCGCATCTGATTCGGCGGTCCGACCGGTGCCGGCCCGAGGCCGGTGCCGGTCGCCTCGTCAGTACCTGTCGCCCCGGTAGCCGTAGTTGCCGCCGCGCACCTGACCGTACGGCTCGCCGTCGTCTTCCCGGTAGCGGCCGGAGCGCCGCCCCCGGTAGTCGGGCTCAGCCGGGCCACCACGTCGGGGTGGCTCCGCGCGCCCGCCAGCGCCGGGCTGTCCGCCGCGCACCCCACCGCCGCCGTAGACACCGCCGCCAGGGCGTCCACCGCCACCGGACGGGCGACCACCTCCCGGCCGCCCACCGTAGACGGGAGCACCCTCACCGCCGGGCCGGCCACCACCACCGCCGTAGACGCCACCGCCGCCCTGCCCCGGACGAGCACCGTTGCCGGCGGCCGGTCGGCCCCCGCCGCCGTAGACGCCACCGCCCGGGCGGGCACCACCGCCGGGCCGCTCGCCAGCCGGCGAGCCGCCGTAGACGCCACCGGACTGCGCTCCGCCGTACACCCCGCCCCGGCCCCGGTCCTGGGCCGAGCCGAAGCCGTCGCTCTTGCGGCCCGGTCCGTCAGCGTCATCGTCGCCGTCGCGGTTCCGGCCGGCCGGTGCCGGGCGCTTACGGGCGCGCAGGATGCCGAAAATGCCCGCGCCGACAAGCAAGGCGCCGATCACACCGACCGCGGCGATCAGGTACATGATGTCGGTCGGCGTCAATCCGTCGAGGAACGACTGCCCGGATTTCTGTGCCGCGTCGGGGTCGTTCGCCAACTGCTTCGGCCCCTCCGTCGAGGGGGTGTAGCTGAGGATGTTGACGGGGTCGTCGTCCTCCAGGTGACCGGCGTCGGAGACGGTCAGGAACGTCTTACCGTCGGTCGAGTAGGCGATCGCCTCGCCGAACGGGTCGGCCAGTGGGGTGACCCGGGGCGTGGTGGTGGTGAGGGCGGTGACGATGTCGCCGTTCTGCACGTCGTACTCGAAGGCGTCGGCGTAGGTACGCAGGACCACCCGGGAGCCGTCCAGGGATCGGGCCGCACCGGTGATCGCGACTCGGCCGAAGGTGCTCAGCGGGTTCTCGGTGTCCGTCCTCGGCAGCTCGATGTCGCCGAGCTTCTTCATCGGCACGGGCTCGGTGTCACCGGTCTTGAGCGGCCCGTCCGGGGTGAAGATCTCAGCCTTGCCGGCGGTGACCTTGGTGATGATCAACGGTAGCTTGTCGTCGCCGATCAGCAGCGCCTCGGCATCGCGCGGCTTTCCGTCCGGGTACGACAGTCGGTGCAGCTTCGGTTGGCTGCCGCCGCCGATCGGCATGCTCCAGACCGCCACCCGCTCGCGACGCTCGCGGCTCGTCACGTTGTCGCCGGTGTCGGCGATCCACAGCGTCTTGCCGTCCGGTGAGACGGCGAGATCCTCGGTGTCGAACGGGCCCGCGCCGGAGTAGGGGACCTCGCGGACGACCTGGCAGTCCTTGTTGAGGTAGAAGACCTGCTTGCGGTCGTCCTGGTCGGTGCTGTCGTTGATGACGATGTAGCCGTTCTTGGTCACGACCAGGCCGGACAGCTCACGCAGCCGCGAGTCGGTGACCGAACACTGCTTCTTTCCCGCCGCCGTGACCGGCGGCCCCACCGCGGCGGCCGGAGGCGCCGCCACCACGGGAGACGCTGCCTTGGCGGGGGTCGAGCCGGGCGCGGTGAGCGCGGCACCGGTGACCGCCACGGTGGCCCCGACCAGGCCGAGGGCAACCGTGACGGAGGAAACAGTGCGGAGCATGAAAGAAGTGTCGCATGCCGCAGGTTTCCTACGGGTGACGCGGCAGTGCGGTCACCGCAGGCGATCACCCGGCGGTACGGACCGCCTGCGCCGTGTCGTCGTACGGGGCGAGTTCGGCCGCGAGTGCCTCGTTGACCCGTACGTGCAGCATCGTCCCTTCCGGCAGATGGGCGGTGCTGAGCACCTCGCCCTGCCGGTGCAGGCGGGCCACCAGGTCGCCCCGGTCGTACGGCAGCACCACGCGCACCTCGACCGCCGGGCGGGGCAACCGCCGCTCGATCGTCTCGCGTAGGTCGTCGATGCCGCGGCCGCTGTGTGCGGAGACGAAGACCGCCTCGGGCCAGAGCCGCTTGAGCCGGAGCAGGGTCTCCTCGTCGGCCGCGTCGGTCTTGTTGACCACCAGCAGCTCGGGCAGCCGGTCCGCGCCGACCTCACCGAGCACCTCGCGGACGGCCCGGACCTGCTCCTCCGGGTCGGGGTGGGCGCCGTCGACCACGTGCACGACCAGGTCCGCCTCGGCGACCTCCTCGAGCGTCGACCGGAACGCCTCGACGATCTGGTGCGGCAGGTGCCGGACGAATCCCACGGTGTCGCTGAGGGTGTAGACCCGCCCGTCGGACGTGGTGGACCGGCGGGTGGTCGGGTCGAGCGTGGCGAACAGCGCGTCCTCGACAAGCACGCCCGCCCCGGTCAGGCGGTTGAGCAGGCTGGACTTTCCGGCGTTTGTGTAGCCGGCGATCGCCACCGCGGGCACCGCGTTGCGGGTACGGCGGGCGCGCTTGGTCTCGCGTACCGTCCGCATGGCCTTGATCTCCCGGCGAAGCCGGGCGATGCGGTGGCGGATGCGCCGGCGGTCGGTCTCCAGCTTGGTCTCACCGGGACCACGGACGCCGACGCCGCCGCCGGCACCGCCACCTCGACCGGACCCACCGGTCTGCCGGGACAACGTCTCACCCCAGCCGCGCAACCGGGGCAGGAGGTATTCCAGCTGGGCCAGCTCGACCTGTGCCCGCCCCTCCTTGCTCTTGGCGTGCTGGGCGAAGATGTCGAGGATCAGCGCAGTCCGGTCGACCACCTTGACCTTGGTGCGCTGCTCCAGGTTGCGCAGTTGGGACGGGGACAGCTCGCCGTCGCAGATCACCGTGTCGGCCCCGGCGGAGAGCACCATCGAGCTGAGGTCGTCGACCTTGCCGCGACCGATGTAGGTCGCCGGGTCGGGGCGGTTGCGTCGCTGGATGAGCCCTTCGAGCACCTGCGAGCCGGCGGTCTCCGCCAGCGCGGCCAGCTCGGTGAGGGAGTTCTCCGCGTCGACCTGGGTGCCCTCGGTCCAGACGCCGACCAGGACCACCCGCTCCAGCCGGAGCTGTCGGTATTCGACCTCGGTGACGTCGGTCAGCTCGGTGGAGAGGCCGGGGACCCGTCGCAGCGCCTGCCGTTCGGAGAGCTCGTACTCACCGGTGGTGGTGTCGAGCTCGTCGTCGGGGATGGGAACGTAGGTCTCCTGGTCTCGCAAGCGATCTCTCCTGTCCGTTCTGTGCATGTACCGAGCAATCCTGACATGTGTCAACGCCCGCTGCACCTGGTATATGCCCACCTGCGAAGCGGCGGGAGCGGGGGCGGATGCCGGCTGCCCGGGGCGGGCGAGTAGAAATGCGGACGAGCCGTTCAGCGCCGACGGAGGGACCTGCGTGGCCACGACCCGACTGCCCAGTGCCGGATTCTCGATCACGATCCGGATCGCCGTGCCCGCCGATGCCTCCTCGATCGGCCGACTCACCACGTCGGTGGGTGAGGCCGGGGCGATCGTCACCGCGCTGGACGTGGTCGACTCCGATCCGACGAACGTGATCGTCGACCTGACCTGCGACACCGCCGACGCCGGTCACGCCGACCAGGTCGTCGACGCGCTCAGCTCGCTCGACGGCGTCGACGTGCGCAAGGTTTCCGACCGCACCTTCCTGCTGCACCTCGGCGGCAAGATCGAGGTGAGTCCGAAGGTCGCCCTGCGGAACCGCGACGAGCTTTCCCGCGCGTACACCCCCGGGGTGGCCCGGGTCTGCCAGGCGATCGCCGACAACCCCGCCGACGCCCGCCGGCTGACCATCAAGCGCAACACGGTCGCGGTGGTCAGTGACGGCTCGGCCGTGCTGGGGCTGGGCAACCTCGGTCCCGCCGCATCGCTGCCGGTGATGGAGGGCAAGGCGGCGCTGTTCAAGCGCTTCGGCGGGGTGGACGCCTGGCCGGTGGTGCTCGACACGCAGGACACCGACGAGATCGTCGCCATCGTCAAGGCGATCGCACCCGCGTACGGCGGGATCAACCTGGAGGATATCGCCGCGCCGCGTTGCTTCGAGATCGAGGCCCGGTTGCGCGAGGCGCTCGACATCCCGGTCTTCCACGACGACCAGCACGGTACCGCCATCTGCGTGCTGGCCGCGCTGACGAACGCGCTGCGCGTCGTGGGCAAGCAGCTCGCGGACGTCCGGGTCGTGGTCTCCGGCGCCGGCGCGGCGGGTACGGCGATCATGAAACTGCTGCTGCGCCAGGGCGTCGGCGACATCATCGCGTACGACCGGCAGGGTGCCCTGCACCGTGGCCAGGCCGACCTCAACCCGGCCTGGCGGTGGCTGGCCGAGAACACCAACCGGGACGGCTACTCGGGTGACCTGCCCGGTGCGCTGGCCGGTGCCGACGTCTTCATCGGGGTGAGCGCCCCGAACCTGCTCACCGGCGACGACATCGCCACGATGGCGAAGGACGCGATCGTGTTCGCGCTGGCGAACCCGGACCCGGAGGTCGACCCACGGGAGGCCCGCCGGCACGCCGCGGTCGTCGCCACCGGCCGCTCCGACCAGCCGAACCAGATCAACAACGTGCTCGCCTTCCCCGGTGTCTTCCGGGGCATGCTCGACGCGCACGCCGAGGAGTTCACCGAGGAGATGGCGATCGCCGCCGCTCGGGCCATCGCCGACGTGGTGGGTGAGGAAAAAATCAACCCGACGGTCATCGTGCCCAGCGTCTTCGACTCCCGAGTCGCTCCGGCGGTCGCCGCCGCCGTACGCGCCGCCGCCCAGAACCCGGCCGCCAGCCCGCCGCCCGCCGCCGACCCCGGCCCGGCCGACCTCCCCGAGATCGCCGCCACCGCCTCCGCCACCCCCTGACCCGCCCTCGCTAACCCGTGTTGATCATGAGGTTAGCGGCGATCTCGATCTCAGAAACTGCCGCTGACCTCATGATCAACACGGGTCGGGCGGGAGGGTCAGGGGCGCAGGGTCGGGAGGGTGAGCTGGCCGGTGGCCACGAGGAGGGCGGGGCCGGAGAGCCAGCAGGAGTTGGGCGTGACGGTGACGGTTAGGCGGCCGCCGGGGACGTCTACGGCGACAGTGCCGGTCTCCCGGTCGGCGTCGCGCAGGGCCACCGCCGCGACCGCGCAGGCGCCGGTGCCGCAGGACAGCGTCTCGGCGGAGCCACGCTCGTGGACGCGCATCAGCACGTGCGCGTCGACGCCGGCAACCGGGGCACCGGCGGTGATGAACTCGACGTTCACCCCGCTGGGGAAGAGCGCCGGGTCGACGTCCGGGGCCCGGGTCAGGTCCAGCCCAGCCAGGTCCAGCCCGGCGGGTACCGGGCAGACCAGGTGGGGATTGCCGACATCCACCGCCGTGCCGGGCAGGGTCAGCCCGCCCAGGGCGGCGGCGGAGGCGTCGTACAGCCGGGGGCGCCGCATCTCGACGGCGATGGCGTCACCGTCGACCCGCGCCCGCACCACGCCGGCCCGGGTGGCCACCGGCAGCACGTCGCCGGCCGGCACGGCCAGCCCGGTCTCCAGCAGGTAACGGACGAAGACTCGGGCGCCGTTGCCGCACATCTCGGCGAAGGAGCCGTCGGAGTTCCAGTAGTCCATGAACCACTCGGCCTCGCCGGCCAACGCGGCGCCGTCGGCGTGCTTCGCGGCGCGGACCACACGCAGCACGCCGTCCCCACCGAGGCCACGTCGCCGGTCGCAGATCGCCGCCACCAGCTCGGGCGTCAGGTCGAGCGCGCCGTCCGGGTCGGGCAGGATCACGAAGTCGTTGCCGGTGCCGTGCCCCTTGGTGAACTCCACGCCTCCATCATCGCGCAGTCTCGCCGAGGATCCGCACCGCGGCCCCGACCATGCCCGGGTCGGCCGAGTCGAGCCAGTGCACCCGCGGATCACGCCGGAACCAGGAGCGCTGGCGGCGGACGAAGCGGCGGGTGGCCCGGATCGTCTCGTCGTGCGCCTCGGTCTCGGTCAGCTCCCCGCCCAGGAAACGCAGCACCTGCTGGTAGCCGAGCGCCCGGCTCGCGGTACGCCCCTGCGGCAGGCCGCGCTCGACAAGTCCCCGGGTCTCCGCGACCAGCCCGTCGGCCCACATCCGGTCGACCCGGACCGCGATCCGCTCGTCGAGCCGGGCGGTGTCCAGGTCCACGCCGATCTGCACCGCCGGGTAGTAGGGCCTGGGCTCGGGCAACGCCGCGGTGAACGGCTTACCGGTCAGCTCGATCACCTCCAGCGCACGCACGATGCGCCGGCCGTTGCCGGGCAGGATGCCGGCCGCCGCGGCCGGGTCGGCCTCGCGGAGTCGCGCGTACAGCGGCGCTGGTCCGAGCGCGGCCAGTTCACCTTCCAGGCGCTGCCGCAGCGCGGGGTCGGTGCCGGGGAACTCGAACTGTTCCAGCACCGCCCGGACGTAGAGCCCGGACCCACCGACAAGCAGTGGCACCCGCCCTCGGGAGAGGATGTCGTCGACCGCCGCCCGGGCCAGCCGCTGGTACTCCGCGACGCTGGCCGGCTCGGTGACCTCCCAGATGTCGAGCAGGTGATGTGGCACGCCGTCGCGCTCGGCGTCGGTGAGCTTCGCCGTGCCGATGTCCATGCCCCGGTAGAGCTGCATCGAGTCGGCGTTCACCACCTCGCCGTCGAGCGCGTGCGCGAGTGCGATGCTCAGCGCCGACTTGCCCGCCGCCGTCGGCCCGACCACCGCGACCACGACGCCCGGGGCGGTCACTGCCGCTCCCAGCTCGCCACGAGGTAGCCCACCCCGTAGGGCGCGGCGTGGTAGCGCAGCTCGCCGCGCCAGTGGCCGCCCGCCGCCCGCGCCGCACCGGCGAGCACCTGCCATGGTGCCCGTCCCGCGACCCTGAGCTGGGCCGACAGGTCGGGGTCCAGGCCGAGCAGGGCGTCGGCGTCCGCGTCGGCCAGGGCTCGCGCGACAGTCTCGTCGTACGCCTCGGCGCGCGAATCGGCGTAGCCGGGTGCCTTCTCACCCCGGCAGGCCGAACCGTCGCCCATCACCAACAGCGCCCACGGCTGGTTCGAACCGAGCCGGGCACCGAGGTCGGCACAGGTCTTGACCGACTCGTCGGCCCCGACCGTCTTCATCCGCCAGCCGATGCCGCCGGTCCCGGCCGCTGGTCGCCGACCGAGCAGCCAGGCGCCGACCAGCAGGCTGAGCGGTAGGTGGTCGGTGCCCACCGACCCGTCGGGGTGGTTGCCGAGGCGTACCTCCAGCGGCACCCCCCAGGGGGCGAAGCTGCCCCGGAACGGGTAGTCGAGGTCCGCTCTGCGGTCGCCGGCTCCGATCACCAGGACGCTGCGGGCTCCCGAGTCGAGCAGCCCGGCGACTGCGGTGTCACAGGCGGCGCGCAGGTCGTCCAGCTCGGACGCGGCGGCACCGGCGATCTCGGGGACGAGCAGCGGCGGGTGGGGGCAGACGGCGGCGGCGACCAATGGCACCAGGCAACCGTAGCGGCCGGGTACCGCCGGGTGCCGGGTGCCGCCGGGTGCCGGGTGCCGCCCGGAAGGCCGACCGCTCGTACGTACGTCGTACGGGCGAAAGCGGCACGCCGGTCGGATGACCCAGACAGGCCCTAGGACACCGTATGGTCACGGTCGGCGATAGGCGCTCGACGCGGACCGGGGCGCACCTGTGACAATGCCCGGAGAAACTTGGCTGCGCCGTGGCGGCGCCCGGGAGACTGCTCCCTGGTGCCGGGAGAACGAGGATGGGCACATGAGCGACTGGACTGCCTTCGGACGGGTGGACGCGGACGGCACCGTTTACGTCAAGACCGCCGAGGGCGAGCGGGTGGTCGGATCCTGGCAGGCGGGAGCACCGGAGGAGGGGCTGGCACACTTCGCACGCCGCTTCGCCGACCTGGTGACCGAGGTGGACCTGACCGAGGCACGGCTCAAGTCCGGTGCGGCGGACGCCAACCACTCGCTCACCACCATCCGGCGGATCCGCGGCTCCCTCGCCGAGGCCCACGTCGTCGGTGACATCGATGCCCTGGCTGCCCGGCTCGACAAGCTCGCCACGGTGGCCGAGGAGAAGGCCGGCGAGGCCCGGGCGGCGAAGGAGGCCGCCCGCGTCGAGGCTCTCGCCCGCAAGACCGCCCTGGTGGAGGAGGCCGAGAAGCTGGCGGCCGAGTCGACCGGCTGGAAGACCGCCGGGGACCGGCTCAAGGAGATCCTCGACGAGTGGAAGACCATCCGGGGGGTCGACAAGAAGACCGACGGTGAGCTGTGGAAGCGGTTCGCCGCCGCGCGGGACGGTTTCACCCGCCGCCGGGGTGCCCACTTCGCCTCGCTGGACGCGCAGCGCAAGCAGGCGCAGACGGTCAAGGAGGAGCTGGTCGCCGAGGCCGAGAAAGTCGCCGAATCGACCGACTGGGCGGCTACGGCAAACCAGCTCAAGGACCTGATGACCCAGTGGAAGGCCGCGCCGCGCGCGTCGAAGGAAGCTGAGCAGCGGCTCTGGGAACGGTTCCGCGCCGCGCAGGACGCCTTCTTCAGCCGGCGTAGTGAGGTCTTCTCCGCCCGCGACAACGAGCAGCGGGCCAACCTGGAGCGCAAGCAGGCGCTGCTGGCCGAGGCCGAGGCGCTCGATGTCGACGGCGACCCGAAGGGTGCGCAGGCGAAGCTGCGGGAGATCCAGGCGCAGTGGCACGAGGCCGGTCGGGTGCCGCGCGAGGCGGCCGCCGGGCTGGAGCGCCGGCTGCGCGCGGTCGACGAGAAGGTCCGCGAGGTGATGGAATCGGCCTGGCGGCGCACCAGCCGGGAGGACAACCCGCTGCTGGCCCAGATGCGTGCGCAGGTCGCGGAGGCCGAGGAGCGGCTGGCCCGGGCGCAGGCAGCCGGTGACACCCGGCGGATCAAGGAGGCCGAGCAGGCGCTCGCCTCGAAGCGCCAGTTCCTCCAGTTGGCCGAGCAGGCTGGCTGAGCCGTACGTCCGATGCCCTCGGCTCCCCCTCACGGGAGTCGGGGGCATCGTCCTTTTCGCAGGTCGCGGCGATGTTAGCGTACGACATTTACATCGACGTCGATCTGTGATTATGTGGGGAAAGCGCTTGCCCTCTCGTGGGGCGAGGCACGGGAGCCAATCCGACCAGTTCATCCACCGGCAGGGCGCATCCTGCGACCGCCACGGCATCGCTGCCGCCGGGCACGGCAGCCTCCGTTGCCGAGGCACACCCCCTGCCGACCGCACCGGATGACGCATCCGGGCGTCCGCCACGGCCACACCACCGTCAGCCGTGGCCGCCCACGCATGGACCCGTCCGGTCCGGGCCGGCCCGGACCGCCGGTCCCTCGGTGCGCCGACGCGTCACCCGATCCGTCCCATTTACCGAGGATGAGGAGAACGACCGTGCTTGCAGACGTCAAGCCGCGCCTGACCAGACGGCTGGCGGTGCTGGCCGCGACGGCCGTCGCGCTGCCCGCCGCCGCCGTCGCGGTGACCGTCACCCCGGCCGCCGCGGCGACCGTCGACACCGGCGCCTACTACGTGTTCGTCAACCGCCACAGCGGCAAGGCCATGGACCTCTGGAACTGGTCCACCGCAGACGGCGGCGAGATCCGGCAGTTCACCCGCGCCGACGGCAACAACCAGCAGTTCCAGTTCGTCGACGTGGGCAGCGGCTACTACCAGCTGCGCAACCGGCACTCCGGCAAGGTTGTGGCCATTCCGAACTCGAACGACGGCGCACAGGTCACCCAGGTCACCGCGAGCAGCGACACCCGGCAGCACTTCCGGCTCGCGGACTCCGCCAACGGTGACGTCCGGTTCATCAGCCGGCACAGCAACAAGGCCCTTGAGGTGTGGCAGTGGTCCACTGCCGACGGGGGCATGGTCTCGCAGTACGCCGACCTGGACGGCGCCAACCAGCGGTGGCAACTGGTGCGGCTGGGCGGTGGCACCACTCCCCCGCCGACCAACCCGCCCAGCACACCGCAGACCGGCCTGGTCGGCTGGGCCACCCAGAACGGCGGCACCTCAGGCGGCGGCAGCGCCGCAACCACCACCGTCACCAGCGCCTCGGCGCTGACCAGCGCGCTCAACTCCACAAGCGCGGCGGTGATCCGGGTCTCCGGCACCATCAACTGCTCGGGAATGCTGCGGGTCCGCTCCAACAAGACAATCCTCGGCAACTCCGGTGCCACGATCGCCGGCTGCGGATTCACCATCAACGGTGACCGCAACGTGATCATCCGGAACCTGACCTTCCGGAACTGGGGCGACGACGCGATTAACGTGGAGCAGTCGGCCACCAACATCTGGATCGACCACAACACCTTCACCGCCGGGTACGACGGCGCTGTCGACATCAAGCGCGGCTCCGACTTCATCACCGTGTCCTGGAACCGCGTCTACGGTCACGACAAGTCGATGCTGCTCGGACACAGCGACGACAACGCCAGCCAGGACGTCGGCAAGCTGCGGGTGTCGTACCACCACAACTGGTTCGACGGCAGCAACCAGCGCCACCCCCGGGTCCGCTTCGGCAACCCGGTGCACGTCTACAACAACTACTACAGCAACGTACGCGGCTACGGCGTGGCGTCCACGATGAACGCCGGCGTGCTTGTCGAGGGCAACTACTTCGAGAACACCCCCGACCCGTACCACCTGGGTGAAGGCAGCTCCGGGCCGGGCTCGCTGGTGGCCCGCAACAACCACTTCGTCAACTCGGGCAGCGGACAGACCGGCGGCAGCGTGGCCGGCATCCCCTACTCGTACACCCTGGACACCCCGAGCAACGTCAAGTCGATCGTGACGGGCGGCGCGGGCGCCGGCCGGATCTCGGTCTGACCGAAGGGTCAGGGCCTGTGTCGAAGTCCTCGGTCGAGCCGAGGCGGCGTCCGGGCGGGCGTCGCATGAGCCCGCTCGCTGGCCGGCCCCGGACTTCGACACAGGCCGCCCAGGGCTGCGTGACGCGGCCACAGAGGGTTCCGCCGGGGTGTGTGTGGTGGCTCCTTTGCTCTGCTTCACTCCACGCAATGGTTTCGCTGGCTACCCCTTGCGCGGGTTGAAGCAGAGCAAAGGACGCACGGTGGTGGGTGGTGGCCCGGCCGGGCACGCCGCCGGACAGCAGCACTCGGAGCCTGCGAGTCGCCCGGGTCAGGGTTGACGGGCCAGGCCGACGATGGCGGCCAGGCGCGCGACGTCGGCCGCTGCGGGTCCGCGTTGGATGACCTGGGCGAGGAGAGCGAGAAGGTTCCTGCGATGCCGTACATCGCGGAACGACTCGGCACCCTGCCGGCAGCGCCTGCGGAGATCACCGCTCTCGACCTCGACCAGCGCGGCGGCCAATGGGTCATCGCGATCCAACGCACCTAACTACACCGGGCCGACCGCAGTCGAGACCGCTTCATGTACTCCGCCTGGAGAAGGCCGACCTTGCTCAGTGCGTGACGGCGCAGCCGGTTGTCGGCTCGGGCGCCACGGCCGGCGCGCCGATCGTCGGCAGCCCAAGCAACACCCCGGGGGTACGCGGTGAACGACCCGCCTCGGCCGCGTCACCGGCGCGGGTGCGGCGGTGCGACAGCGGGGCACCGTCGGCGTTGAGGTGGTGCGGCGCGGCGTAGGTGATCGTGGTGTGCACGATGTCGCCCGGGCGGATCGACCCGGCGTCGCCCGGTTCGCCGGCAGCACCGGTGGCGAAGTGCACCAGGCGGCCGTCGCGGGCCCGACCCGACATCCGGCCGGTGCGCTCGTCCTTGCGGCCCTCACCGACGGCGACAAGCACCTCGACCGTCTCGCCGACGAGCTTCTTGTTCTCCGCCCAGGTGATCTCCTCGACGCAGGCGATCAGCCGCTCGTACCGCTCCTGCACGACCTGCTTGGGCAGCTGGCCGTCCATGGTCGCGGCCGGCGTGCCGGGGCGCTTCGAGTACTGGAACGTGAACGCGGAGGAGAACCGTGCCTCACGGACCACGTCGAGGGTGTGCTCGAAGTCGGTCTCGGTCTCGCCGGGGAAGCCGACGATGATGTCGGTGGTGATCGCCGCGTCGGGCATCGCCGCCCGGACCTTCTCGATGATGCCCAGGTACTTTTCCGACCGGTACGAGCGGCGCATCGCGCGCAGCACGTCGTCGGAGCCGGACTGCAACGGCATGTGCAGCGAGGGGCAGACGTTGGGCGTCTCGGCCATCGCCGCGATCACGTCGTCGGTGAAGTCCTTCGGGTGCGGGCTGGTGAACCGCACCCGCTCCAGCCCGTCGATCTCGCCGCAGGCGCGCAGCAGCTTGCCGAAGGCGTACCGGTCGCCGAACTCGACGCCGTAGGAGTTGACGTTCTGCCCGAGCAGGGTCACCTCCAGCACACCCTCGTCGACCAACGCGCGTACCTCGCTGAGGATGTCGCCGGGGCGGCGGTCCTTCTCCTTGCCACGCAGCGACGGCACGATGCAGAAGGTGCAGGTGTTGTTGCAGCCCACCGAGATCGACACCCAGCCGGCGTAGGTCGACTCGCGGCGGGTCGGCAGCGTCGACGGGAAGACGTCGAGGGCTTCGAGGATTTCCACCTCGGCGGCGGCGTTGTGCCGGGCCCGCTCCAGCAGCACCGGCAGCGAGCCGATGTTGTGGGTGCCGAAGACCACGTCCACCCAGGGGGCCCGGCGGACGATGTCGCCGCGGTCCTTCTGGGCGAGGCAACCCCCGACGGCGATCTGCATCCCCGGGTGCCGGTTCTTGACCGGACGCAGGTGACCGAGGTTGCCGTAGAGTCGGTTGTCCGCGTTCTCGCGGACCGCGCAGGTGTTGAACACCACCACGTCGGGGGTGTCCTCGGCCTCACCCGCGCGGACGTAACCCGCCTGCTCCAGCAGGCCGGAAATGCGCTCGGAGTCGTGCACGTTCATCTGGCAGCCGTAGGTGCGCACCTGGTAGGTGCGCGGGCCGCCCGCCGCTGCGGTAGTCATGACGTGCACAGCGTAGCCGGGTCCGAGGAATCGGACGGAACGAGGAGAAGCCATGTGCCGCAGCATCAAGACCCTGCGTGAGCCGTACACCCCGGAAGTCACCGACGCGGACGTGCGGGCCGCGGCGTTGCAGTACGTCCGGAAGATCTCCGGTTTCCGGGCCCCGGCGGCGCACAACGCCGAGGCGTTCGACGCGGCGGTAGCCACGATCGCCGCCGCCACCCGCACCCTGCTCGACGAGCTGGTGGTACGCGGCGGCACCCGGCCGGCCGCCGCGCCGTAGAACCTCAGGCGGCGGCCAGGGCCGGGTTCACCGAGTCGGGCGCCCACCGCGAGCGGTGGCACCGCGACCAGCCCCGGCAGCGCGGGTCGGCCTCGGTGCACAGCCGGCGGTCGCTGAGTACCTCGCCGTCGTCGGTCTCCCGCACGTCGAAGTGGACCGGGCGGATGCTGCCGTCGGGTGCGACGAGCAGGTGCCGGGTGTCGTCGAGGGTGTCGTCACGCAGCAGGCAGTTGCGGCCGAGCAGCCGGGCCAGCGCCGCGATGCTCGGCAGCTCGGGCAGTCCGTCCGGTACGCCGTAGCAGTCCACGATCGTGGCGAACTCCCCCGGCGCCTGCCAGACGTCGCAGACCACCGCGTACGTCGGCAGGCGGAGCGGATCCGCCACCGCCAGTGGCATCACCACCCGACCGAGCGCGTCGGCCAGCGCCGGGTAGACCTCCACCGGTCGTACCTGGTCGATTCTCCAGTTCCACAGCTCGGTCATGCCGTCTCCTCGCTGTGCTCGTCCCCACCGGCCTCCGGATCGGGCCTTACCGACGATGGTGGGGGGCATTTGCCCCCAGCCGTGGGCAAGTTACCGGTCTGTGACCATTCTGGCCCAAATTTCCCTGAGCCTCATCGCTCCAGGTAGCGGGAAGATGACAGTTTATCGGGTATGGTGCGCGTTCCCACGCAACGGCACGCGTACCAAAACCCGCGCTCAGCGCAGGACGACCCGGTGTTCGCCCCCGGGCAGCAGCTCACCGATCACCGGGGCGCCCGGGATCTCGCCGGCCACCAGCAGCCCGCCGGAGGTCTGCGCGTCGGCCAGCAACAGTCGGTCCTGCTCCGCCGCCGGGCCGAAATCGGTAGTCGGGGTCACCCACTCCAGATTGCGGCGGGAACCGCCGCTGACGTACCCGTCGCGGACCGCCTCGCGGGCACCTTCCAGGTACGGCACCCGGGCGGTGTCGATCGCCACGGTCAGCCGGCTGGCCCGGGCCAACTTCGTGGCATGGCCGAGCAGACCGAACCCGGTCACGTCGGTGCCGCAGCGCACACCCGCCGCCACCGCCGCCCTCGCGGCCTCCCGGTTCAGGGTGGTCATCGCCGCCACCGCCGCCGGGAAGCTCTCGCCGGTGCTCTTGTGACGGGTGTTGAGCACGCCGACGCCGAGCGGCTTGGTAAGCGACAGCGGCAGCCCGGCCCGCCCGGCGTCCAGGGTGATCAACTCTTCCGGCCGGACCAACCCGGTGACGGCCAGGCCGTACTTCGGACCGTCATCGTCGACGGTGTGCCCGCCGGCCAGATGGCAGCCCGCCGCGCGAGCCACGTCCAGGCCGCCGCGCAGCACCTCCCGGGCCAGTTCCAACGGCAGCACCTCCCGGGGCCAGCAGAGCAGGTTGAGCGCGACAAGCGGAGTGCCGCCCATCGCGTACACGTCGGAGAGGGCGTTGGTGGCGGCGATCCGCCCCCAGTCGTACGCGTCGTCGACCACAGGGGTGAAGAAGTCGGCGGTGGTCACCAGGCCGGTGCGCTCGTCCAGCCGGACCACCGCGGCGTCGTCGCCGTGGTCGAGCCCGACAAGCAGCTCGGCGGTGCCGGCGACGGGACCGAGATCGGCGACCATCGCCTCCAGTTCACCGGGCGGGATCTTGCAGGCGCACCCGCCGCCACGGGCGTACCGGGTCAGCCGGACGGGCTCGGTCATCCCCTCATGATCTCCGTCACCCGCGCCGGACGCCAGCCAGGCAGGTCAAATTCGGACGCCGCAGTCGGATCATCCAGGGTGTTACCGCTCCGTGACCATCTGAGTTGTGTTCCGCCACTTCACCCCGCCTACAGTGGCCGCTACCGGGGGTCGACCGACTCCCGACAGCGACGAGGAGGACAGACGACGTGGCGACGGGCGAACCGCTCATCGTGCTGGACTCGGTCAACAAATGGTTCGGGCCGTTGCACGTACTGGACGACGTCTCGCTGTCGGTGGGGCGGGGCGAGGTGGTCGTGGTGATCGGCCCGTCCGGCTCCGGCAAGTCGACCCTGTGCCGCACCATCAACCGGCTGGAGCCGATCAACTCCGGCACCATCACCTTCGACGGCCAGGCGTTGCCGGCCGAGGGCAAGGCCCTGGCCAGGCTGCGTAGCGAGGTCGGCATGGTGTTCCAGTCGTTCAACCTCTTCGCGCACAAGACGATCCTGGAGAACGTCACCCTCGGTCCGACAAAGGTCCGCAAGGAGAAGCCGGCGGCGGCCCGCGAGCGGGGTCTGGCCCTGCTCGACCGGGTCGGTATCGCCAACCAGGCCGACAAGTACCCGGCCCAGCTCTCCGGCGGCCAGCAGCAGCGCGCCGCGATCGCCCGGGCGCTGGCCATGCAGCCCAAGGCGATGCTCTTCGACGAGCCGACAAGCGCGCTGGACCCGGAGATGGTCGGCGAGGTGCTGGACGTGATGACGTCCCTCGCCCGCGACGGCATGACCATGGTCGTGGTCACCCACGAGATGGGTTTCGCGCGACACGCGGCCAACCGGGTCATCTTCATGGCCGACGGCAAGCTCGTCGAGGATGCCGCTCCGACGGAGTTCTTCGCGAACCCGCGCAGCGAGCGGGCCAAGGACTTCCTCTCCAAAATCCTCACCCACTAGGCGTCCGGTAGTGGAGCGGGCCGTGACCCGGCCGGCTCCAGTCGAAGAAGGAGAACAGGTATGCGTATGAAGCGGATGGCGGCGATCACCGCCGTTGCCGGCCTCGCGGTCGCGATGGCCGCTTGCGGCGGGGACAGCGACGAGGGCGGTTCCGGCACGGGCGCCGGTGGCATCGTCGGCAAGGCCGAGAGCCAGAAGAAGCTGGTCATCGGCGTCAAGGCCGACCAGCCCGGCCTGGGTCTGCAGACCGGCAGCCAGTACGAGGGCTTCGACGTGGAGATCGCGAAGATCATCGCGAAGGGCCTCGGCGTCGAGGAGAGCGGCATCGAGTGGAAGACCACCGTGTCGAACAACCGGGAGCCCTTCATCGAGCAGGGCACCGTCGACCTCGTGGTCGCCACCTACACCATCAACGACGAGCGCAAGCAGAAGATCAACTTTGCCGGCCCGTACTACGTCGCTGGCCAGGACCTGCTTGTCAAGTCGGACTCCACCATCACCGGCCCGGACCAGCTGGCCGGTAAGACGGTCTGCTCGGCGACCGGCTCGACCCCGGCCAAGCGGATCCAGGAGAACTACCCGGACGCCCGGCTGCAGCAGTTCGACGCGTACTCCAAGTGCCTGCCGCTGCTGGAGAACGGCCAGGTCGACGCGGTGACCACCGACGACATCATCCTCGCCGGCTACGCCGCGCAGGACCAGTACGCCGGCAAGTTCAAGGTCGTCGGCAGCACCTTCTCCGACGAGCCGTACGGCATCGGCCTGAAGAAGGACGACAAGGACGGCTGCGAGAAGGTCAACGAGATCCTCAAGGCCGCCGCCGAGGACGGCAGCTACAAGGCTGCCTGGGACGCCACCCTGGGCAAGAGCGGCACCGCCGCGCCCGAGCTGGACACCACCAAGCTGACCCACTGCGGCGCAGTCTGACCGGTACCGGAGCCGGCACCCCGTGCGGGTGCCGGCTCCGGCCTGTCACCGGCCGCCGCCACGTGCCCCGGGAGCCGAAGCATGCACGTATTCACTGATCCGGACAACTTCGACGCGTACCTGTCGGGTTTCCTCTGGATCCTCAAGCTGACCGGTGCGTCAGCGGTCTGCGCCCTGGTGATCGGCGTACTGCTGGCCGCGATGCGGGTCTCCCCCGTACCCGTGCTGCGCGGCTTCGGCGCGGCCTGGGTCAACATCTTCCGTAACACGCCGCTGACGCTCGTCATCTTCTTCTGCTACTTCGGCGTCTACGCCACCCTCGGCCTGAGCCTCTCGCAGGACCTGGACCTGAACATCTACTGGCTCGGTGTGATCGGCCTGTCGGCCTACACGGCCGCCTTCGTCTGCGAGGCGATCCGCTCGGGCATCAACACGGTGCCGACCGGCCAGGCCGAGGCGGCCCGGGCGATCGGGCTCTCCTTCGCCCAGACGCTACGGATCGTGGTGCTGCCGCAGGCGGCGCGCTCGGTGGTCGCGCCCTTCGGCAGCATCCTGATCGCGCTCTGCAAGAACGCCACAATCGTCGGCACCATCGGGTTGCTGGAGTCCTCCAACATCATGAAGGACCTGATCAACAGCAACGGTGACGCGGTCATCGTGATCTTCCTGGTCTTCGCCGGCACGTTCGCCGCGCTGCTCATCCCCACCGGCTACTTCTTCGGCTGGCTGGCCAACCGTCTGGCGGTGAAGCGCTGATGAGCACCAGCAACGTCCTCTACGACCACCCGGGCCCCCGGGCCAAGGTACGCAACGCGGTGTTCAGCGTCCTCTTCGGCATCGCGCTGCTCGGCCTGCTCTACTGGATCTACACCAAGTTCGACCAGGCGAACCAGTGGGAGCCCCGGCTGTGGGAGCCGTTCACCCGGTCGACCACCTGGACCCAGTTCATCCTGCCGGGCCTGTGGGCCACCCTGAAGGCGGCCGGCGTCGGCATGGTGCTGTCGCTCGCCTTCGGCATCATCTTCGCCTTCGGCCGACTCTCCGACAGGTGGTGGATCAGCGTGCCGGCCGGCATGGTGGTGGAGTTCTTCCGCGCCGTACCGCTGCTGCTGATGATCTTCTTCGTCTTCTACGGCGTGCCGTTCCTCATCAAGGGACCGGTGACCGCCTTCTGGGCCGTGGTGATCGGCCTGACCCTCTACAACGGCTCGGTGCTGGCCGAGGCGTTCCGGGCCGGCATCCGGGCCGTGCCCGGCGGGCAGTCCGAGGCGGCGTACGCGGTGGGCATGCGCAAGAACCAGGTGATGCGGCTGATCCTGCTCCCGCAGGCCGCCCGGGCCATGCTGCCGATCATCGTCAGCCAACTCGTGGTGCTGCTCAAGGACACTGCACTCGGCTACATCGTCGCCTACCCCGAGCTGCTCCAGCGCGGTGTCAACGACCTCGCCGCCAACTACGGCAACATCATCGCCTGCGCGATCGTGGCCGCCGTCATCTACATCGTGATCAACTCAGTGCTCACCTGGTTCGCCGGCTGGCTGGACCGGCGCACCGGTGCCCGGGCCTTCCGGATACCGAGGCAGACCGGCCCGGTCGCACCCGCGAACGCCGCCCCCGGCGGTGACGGCACCATCGTCGAGCCGCAGGGCTGAACCCGAACACAGATCGCGGCGGGCGGGCGGGGGGGCGCGGGCCGCGCGCCCACGGACGGGGGGTGGAGTATTGGGGGGCCGGGCGGGAGCCCCAGCCCGCCGCCACCCCCCCCCCCGC
>NZ_JBFAML010000040.1:0-38558 GCF_040660295.1 Micromonospora sp. NPDC049891 | reverse complement strand
CAGGTGTCGGCCTACCCCGACCACTACGCCCAGTGGGAACAGCAGGCCGCCGACCTCGTCGCCCAGCACTGGAACAGCTGACCCACGAACTGACCGACGAACACAACCGAAGACATTCCTCCACAGGGGGAACAAGACCGCCGGCCGGCACCCGAACCAGGGTGCCGGCCGGCGGTCTCTGCTCTGCCGGACGCCCCGGGCGCCGCCCCTGCTCATCCGGCCGGCGTAGCGGTGTGGCAGCGTGATCGGATGAGCTCCGCACCGGTTGACGTCGACCTCGCTCTGGTCGGTGGGGGCGGGGCCGCCTCGCTGGTGCTGGCCGCGTTGGCCCGGCACCGGGTACGCGACGTGCGGATCGCCGTCGTCGACCCGGTGCACCGACGTGGGCAGGACCGCACCTGGGCGTTCTGGGGCCAGCCGGGCAACGACCTGGACGAGCTGCTCAGCGCCAGCTGGTCACGGGTCGAGGTGGTCACGCCGGACGCGCATCACGCGCTGGACCTGACGCCCCTGCGGTACGCGATGCTGCGCTCCGGCCCGATCTACGAGCGGGCCGCCGAGGCGGAGCGGCACCTGGGTGCGATCCGGATCGTCGCCGCCGCCGGGCGCGTCGACGACGACGGTGACCGGGTGCTGGTGCGTGCCGTCGACGGCCGGCCGCTGCTGCGAACCCGCTGGCTGCTGGACTCCCGCCCACGGCCACCACGGCGACCCGGGCGCACCAACTGGTTGCAGCATTTCCGGGGCTGGTGGGTGGCGACCGACCGACCGGTCTTCGACCCGGCTCGGGCGGTGCTCATGGACTTCCGCACCCCGCAGCCGACCCGGGGTGTCTCCTTCGGTTACGTACTGCCCGTCGACAGCCGGTACGCGCTTGTCGAGTACACCGAGTTCTCACCCGACCTGCTGACCGGAGCGGCGTACGACGCGGCGCTTGCCGGATACCGAGACCTGCTCGGCCTCGATCCGGCCCGGCTCACCGTGACCGAGGTCGAGAACGGCGTCATCCCGATGACCGACGGCCCGTTCGTGGCTCGGCCCTCGCCCCGGGTGGTGCGGCTCGGCACGGCCGGGGGTGCCACCCGTCCGTCGACCGGCTTCACCTTCTCCGCGATGCACCGTCAGGCCGAGCAGGTGGCCCGGGCGGTCGCGGCCGGCCGCCCGCCGGTGCCCGCGCCCGCGTACCCCCACCGGCACCTGTGGATGGACGCGGTCGCGTTGCGGGCCCTCGACGCTGACCTGGTCGACGGTCCGGACTTCTTCGGTCGCCTCTTCGACCGCAACCCGGCCTCCCGGGTGCTGCGTTTCCTCGACGGCCACACCACCGTCGCCGAGGACCTGGCGGTGATGCGCTCCACCCGACTCCGACCGATGGTCACCGCCACCGTCGCCGACGCCGCGGCTCGGGTACGCGACCGGATCGCGCCGTCACGCCGCCCGGCCTGGACCGTGCCGCCGCCGGTCGTCGGCTCCGCACCGCCGGGCGTCGGGCGGTCAGGCTCGGATCGGTAGCGGCAGGATCAGGATCGGACACCGGTCGGGCCCGTACCGGCCGCGAGTGCGTGCAGTTGCTCGCCGTCGAGCCGCAGCACGTCCAACTCGTCGAGGGTGCGTGCCTGCAGTTTCCGGTAGAAGCGCAGAGCCGGGTCGTTGGTGCGCAACACCCACCACTCCAGGCGGCCGCAGCCGCGCTCCACGGCCAGCCGCGCCAGGTGTGTCAGCAACGCCTGGCCGACGCCACCGCCTCGGTGCTCCGGCCGGACGTACAGGTCGTCCAGATGGATGCCGGGCCGACCGACCACGGTGCTGTAGGTCGAGTAGTAGAGGGCGAAGCCGACCGGCTCACCGTCGACCGAAGCCACCACCGCCTCGGCGACCGGCCGTGGCCCGAACAGCGCCCGCAGCACGTCCGCCGGCTCGGCGGTGACCTCCTCGGTATAGCCTTCGGCCTCGGTCAGCTCGACGATGAAGCGGTGCAGCAACTCGGCGTCGTCCGGCTCCGCCGGGCGGATCGCCAGGCGCGGGTCAGTAACGGGTTCGCTCACTGGCCAGACCTTACTGGAACCGGCACCTGCGCGGGTGCCTGCCGGCCACCGGCCCGGCCTCGGTAGATTCGCCGCATGGTGGACGAGACGGCCGGCCGGGTGGTGCGGATCTGGACCGACGGCGCGTGCAGCGGCAACCCCGGCCCGGGTGGCTGGGGCGCGGTGTTGCGTTACGGCTCCCACGAGCGCGAGCTGCGCGGCGGGGAGGCGAACCCCACCACCAACAACCGGATGGAGCTGACCGCCGCCATCGAGGCACTGGAGAGCCTGACCCGCCCGGTCACCGTCGAGCTGCACACCGACAGCACGTACGTGCGCAACGGCATCACCAGCTGGCTGGCGTCCTGGAAACGCAACGGGTGGCTGACCGCCGCGAAGCAGCCGGTGAAGAACGCCGACCTGTGGCAGCGGCTGGAGACGGCCTGCGCCCGGCACCAGGTCACCTGGCTGTGGGTCAAGGGCCACAACGGGCACCCGGAGAACGAGCGGGCCGACGCGCTGGCCAACCAGGGCATGACCGAGGCCCGCACCGCTGCCGCGTCCGGTCGTCGCTGACCGGCCGGGCAGCGGCGCGCCCCGGGTAAAGGTGCCGGGCGTGACCGGACACGGCAGCCGTCCTGGTTCCCGGGTCGAGCAGGCCGGGGAAGCGACCGGCACCGGGTCAGCGGCGCCGGCCGCGCCGCGCAGCGCTCGCCGGGGCGAGCGGCAGGTGCGACCAGTGGGCCGGACGAATGATCGGGCCCGGCAACCGGGTCCGCAGGTCACCTCGCGCGGCATCGACCTGCGACCGGTGCAGGAACAGCGCGTCGGACAGGTCGGCGCCGCGCACGTCCGCCCCACGCAGGTCCGCGCCGGTCAGGTCGGCCCGGGCGAGGTCCACACCGCGCAGGTCGGCACCGACAAGCAAGGCGCCCCGCAGGTTCGCCCCGCGCAGGGTGGTGCGCCGCAGGTCGCGGCCGATCAGCGCGGCACCCCGCAGGTCGGTGCCGGCGCCACCGCGGGCGCGGGCCAGGTCGGCGGTACGCGACAGCAGCACGTTGACCGTCGCCCGGTGCGCGTCGACGTCGAGGGCGAGCAGCGTTTCCGGGTCCCCGCCGGCCAACCGCTCGGTCTCGCCGAGTGCGGCCGCCAACTCGGCACACAGCTCGGCCGGTGGACCCAGCCCGAGCGCCTCGGTCAGATACCACAGCAGTTCGTGCAGCTGTCGCATCACCGCGAAGACGTCGAACATCTGCCGGGCGTTGCCTGGCTCGTCGCGCCAGTCCCGCCCGCCGTAGGTGGCCTGAGCGACCCGCTGACCCGCGCCGAAGCAGTCGAACACGGTACAGCCGGGGAAGCCCCGGTCGCGTAGCTCGGCATGGATGGCGCAGCCGAAGTCGGCCCGGAGGTTCCGGCACGGCTGGCCGGCGGGCTTGTCCAGGGCGAAGTCGGCCGAGGCGGCGAAGGCGGGGGCGACGCAGCACAAACCGAAGCACCTGGCACAGTCGGCCCGCAGTTCGCCGCTTGTCGGTCGCCACCCCTCGGACATGCGATCCGTCCCTCCTCGCGGCGGTTCGATAACGTCTAACAGCTCTATTGCCTGTGGTGGATCTCTCTGACATATTCCTGCGTGGACGCTGCCAGCGACGGTCGCCAATCCGGATGCCGCGCTGCGGTGACGCCGTTCTGCCGGAGGGACCCTCGTGAAGCGTAGACGTCGCCATCTGCTCGTTGGCCTGGCGGTCGGTGCCCTGGTGGCGTCGACCGGCCTGGTCGGAATCCACTACGCCGGCACCGAGGTGCCGACACCTGTCGCGGTCGGCGGAGAGATGCCAAACGCCCTCGGCACCCACCTGGAGCGGCTGCGCCGGGCCGTGCCAGGCGACAGCGGCATGTCACCCGACGGCCCTGGCGGTGCCGCTCAGCAGGCGTTCCTGGAGCGCGCCTACCCCGCGGACGCGATCACCATCGCCCAGTTGGACAGGTCGAAGGCGGCCTTCACGGCGGCCGACAAGCGGTTCAAGGGCAGCCGGCAGTGGACGAACATCGGCCCGAGTGAGGCGCTCTACCCGTTCACCGAGTACCGCAACGCCTTCAACTACGTACCGAACGAGTACGTCGCCGGTGGTCGGGTCACCTCGATCGACATCAGCCCGGACTGCTCCAAGCTGCTCTGCCGCGCGTACGTGACGCCGGCCGGTGGTGGCGTCTGGGGCACCCTGAACATCCTCGCCGCCGAGCCGAAGTGGTTCTACCTGGGCGGCCCGCTGGGCATCAACGCCGCCGGCGCGGTGACCATCGACCGCAACGACCGCACCGGCCTGACCATCTACGTCGGCACCGGTGAGGCCAACACCTGCGGTTCCGGCTGTGTCGCCGGTGTCGGCCTGTACCGGTCGACGAACGGGGGCCTGACCTGGTCCGGCCCGCTCGGCAAGGACGTCCTCGGCGGCAAGGGCATCGGTGAGATCACCATCAAGCCCGGCGATCCCAAGACGCTCTACGTGGCCACCACCACGGCGCTGCGCGGCATGTCCAGCTCCTGCTGCACCGGGGTCACCCGGCCGGTGCCGGACGCCGAGAAGTGGGGTCTGTACAAGTCCACCAACGGCGGCAAGAGCTGGAAGTTCATCCACAACGGTTCGGCCGACGCCACGACCTGCACCGGCAGCGCGGCCGAGTACAACAACACGGCCAGCTGCTCCCCGCGCGGTGTACGCCAGGTCAAGCTCGACCCGCGCGACGCCAACATCGTCTACGCCAGCTCGTACGCCCGGGGGGTGTGGCGCTCGTCCGACGCCGGAGCGACCTGGACGCAGATCAAGCCGTCGCTCAACCCGGCGATGTTCCAGACCCGCCCGGCGATCGACGTGACCGCCCTGCCCGGTGGCAAGACCCGGATGTACGTCTACGAGGGCAACACCGGCACCCCGTACTCGCGGCTGTTCCGCAGCGACGACGTGGCCACCGGCTCACCGACGTTCACCGACCTGACCAGCTCCAACCCGGCCGACCCGGGCTTCGCCACCTACAACCAGTGCACCGGCCAGTGCTGGTACGACGTGTTCGTGCACACCCCGCAGGGCCACCCGGACATCGTCTACACCGGCGGTTCCTACCTGTACGGCGAGACCGTGGCCAACAAGCGGGCCGTGGTGCTCTCCACCGACGCCGGGGTCAGCGGCACCGACATGACCTACGACGGCACCGACGAGCTGCACCCCAACGGACTGCACCCCGACCAGCACGACCTGGTCACCAACCCGCGTAACCCGTACCAGTTCTTCGAGGCCAACGACGGTGGCGTGATGCGCTCCAGCGGCGAGTTCGTCGACCGTTCGTCCTGGTGCGACAACCCGGACCGCAACCTGACCACCCAGGCCCAGCGGGATCGCTGCCGGCAGATGCTGTCGAAGATCCCGTCGAAGCTGGAGGGGGTCAACAAGGGCATGAACACCCTCCAGTTCATCAGCCTCTCGGTCAGCCCGCACGACGTGAACCAGTTGCAGGGCGGTACCCAGGACAACGGCACCTGGGAGAACAAGGGCCAGCGTCAGCGCTGGGTCAACACGATGATCGGTGACGGCGGTGCCTCCGGCTGGGACGTGGCCCGGCCCGAGTTCCGGTTCCACACCTTCTACGACGTGTCGCCCGAGGTCAGCTTCGCCAACGGCGACATCGCCAGCTGGATCTGGACCGCGGACCCGATCTTCGGCCAGCCGGGCAACCTGTTCTACGCCCCGGTGATCACCGACCCGAAGGTCAGCGGCACCATGTTCGCCGGCACCGGGCTGTCGGTCTA
Organism: Micromonospora sp. NPDC049891; assembly: GCF_040660295.1. Taxonomy (NCBI): domain Bacteria; kingdom Bacillati; phylum Actinomycetota; class Actinomycetes; order Micromonosporales; family Micromonosporaceae; genus Micromonospora; species Micromonospora sp. NPDC049891. The sequence continues at coordinate 32,732 of NZ_JBFAML010000040.1, read as the reverse complement.
CCGCACCAAGACCTTCGGCCTGGGCGACCGCAGCCTGGCCGAGGCCGACCGGATCTGCAACTCCTGGACCGGCACCTACGAGGAGGACTGCGGCGACTGGGAGCCGCTGGGCACCACGAACCTGACAGGTGCCGGCTGGGGCGACCGGGCCGGCGGCGCGGTCTCCGTCGTCCAGCGGGTCGACTCGGACAGCTCGACCGCGTGGGCGGCCACCAGCACCGGCCGGGTCTTCGTCTCCCGTAACGTCGACGCCGAGCCGGCCTCGGCGGTGACCTGGACCCGGGTGGACACCGCCGCCACGCCGAACCGCTTCGTCACCAGCATCCACGTCGACCCGGCCGACCCGGCTCGGGCGTGGATCTCCTACAGCGGGTACGGCTCCAACACGCCGACCACCCCCGGTCACGCCTTCGAGGTGACGGCCACGGCCGACGGGGCGACCTGGAGCGACAGGTCCTACGACTTCGGGGACCAGCCGATCACCGACCTGGTCCGTGACGACGTCACGGGTGACCTCTACGCCTCCACGGACTTCGGGGTGCTGCTGTTGCCCAAGGGCAAGAAGTCCTGGACCAACGCGGCGCGCGGCATGCCGAACGTCGAGGTCGCCGGGCTGACCATCGTGCCCGGCGAGCGGATCCTCTACGCTGCCTCGCACGGGCTCGGCGCCTGGAAATTGAATCTGAGGTAGGCACAGATCATCGGCACAACATTGGTGAGGGGTCGCGGTCGCGGCCCCTCACCGCTGCCCGAGCGGGCCGCCCGGCTGTGGCGCACGCTCGGCGCGGCCTTCGTCCTTCTGGTCTTCGTCCCGCCACTGGTGTTGCTGGTCTCCGGCTCCCTCACCGAGCCCGGCCTGCCGCCGTCACCGACGCCGCAACTGGTGCCCGACCCGCTTTCCACCACCGGCTACGAGCGCGCCCTCGACCTCGGCGGGCTGCTGCGTGCCTCGCTCAACTCGGTGCTCGTCGCCGTCGTGGCCGTACCGCTGAGCGTGCTCGTCGCCTCCCTGGCCGGTTTCGCGCTGACCCGGATCGCGCCACGGACCACAACCGTCGTGGTGGCCGCCTCACTCGTCGCGCTCATGGTGCCGGCTACCGCGCTGCTGGTACCCCGCTTCGCGATCTTCCGACTGCTGGGGTTGACCGACACCCTCGTACCGTTGATCGCGCCGGCGCTGCTAGGCACCTCGCCGCTCTACGTCCTGGTCTACTACCTGGCGTTCCGGGCGCTGCCGGCCGACCTGTACGACGCCTGCCTGGTGGAGGACCTGTCGCCGCTGCGCACCTGGTGGCGTGTCGCGTTGCCGCTGGTGCGTCCGGTGACCGCCGGGCTCACCGCGCTCACCTTCGTGTTGACCTGGTCGAACTTCCTCGACCCGCTGATCTACGTCTACGACCGTGACCTGTTCACCCTGCCGCTGGCGTTGCGGTCGTTGTCGTTGCTGGACCCGACCAACTTCCCCGTCTTCCTGGCCGGGGCGGTGATCGCCACGGTGCCCGCGCTCGTGGTCTTCGCGCTGGCGCAGCGGCGTTTTCTGCAACACGACGACCGACCCGAGGGATGACGCTCGTGAGAACCAGACAGTTGTTCGCCCTCGCGTTGAGCGCCCTGCTCGCCGTCACCGGCTGCGGCTCCGGCGGTGGGTCGTCGGCCGGCGACCCGGTCAAGCTGCTGGTGTTCGGTGCCCCGGAGGAACTCGGCGCCTACCGCACCCTGATCGACGCGTACCAGCGGGCCCGGCCCGGCGAGCGGGTCCAGTTGATCGAGGCCAGCGACCGCAAGGACCTGCTGGCCCGGCTCGCCACCTCGGTCGCCGGGGGCGCGCCACCGGACCTGTTCCTGATGAACTACCGCTTCTACGGTCAGTTCGCCGCCAAGGGTGTGGTGGAGCCGCTCGACGAGCGGATAGCCGCCTCGTCGGTGCTCGACCCGGCCGACTACTACCCGGTCGCAATGGAGGCGTTCCGCTGGGACGGTGCCCAGTTGTGCCTGCCGCAGAACGTCTCAAGCCTCGCCGTGTACTACAACCGTTCCCTGTTCACCAGGTACGGGGTGGCCGAGCCGCAGGCCGGCTGGACCTGGAACGACCTGGTCGCCACCGCCACCCTGATGACCCGCGACGACCGCGGGCTGGTGATCAAGGGCACCGAGGCCGAGGGCGCGGCCCGGCTGCCCGCCGTGCACGGGCTCGGCGTGGAGCCGTCGATCATCCGGCTGGCCCCGCTGGTCTGGTCCAACGGCGGCGAGATCGTCGACGACCCGGACCGGCCGACCCGGCTGACGCTGGACAGCCCGGCCGCCCGGGAGGTGCTCCGGAACCTGGTCGACCTGCGGCAGGCGTACGGGGTGGTGCCCAGTGACGCCGAGGTGGAGGCGGAGGACGACGAGTCACGCTTCCTCAACGGTCGACTCGCCATGCTGATGACCTCACGTCGGGCCACCACCAACTTCCGCACCATCACCGGGTTCGAGTGGGACGTCGCGCCGCTGCCGGTCTACCGGCAGCCGGTCGGGGTGCTGCACTCCGACGCGTACTGCATGACCCGGGGGTCGCGGAACAAGGACGCCGCGTGGCGGTTCATGGAGTACGCGATGGACGAGGAGGGACAGCGGATCATCGCCGCGACCGGGCGTACGGTGCCGTCGCACGTCGAGGTGTCCCGCTCGCCCGCGTTCCTGGATCCGGATCAGCCGCCCCGCAACTCGCAGGCCTTCCTCGACGCCATTCCGACCGTCCGGGCGCTGCCGACCGTCTCCACCTGGCCGGAGATCGAGGACCTGAGCTACGGCATCCTGGAGAACGCCATGCACCGCGGCGACAAGCTCGACGACGTGATCCGCGAGCTGGACACCAAGAGCCGGCCGATGTTCGCCCGAGGGGAGAACGGGTGAGCGACGGACTCGTGCTCGACGGAGTCAGCGCCGCCTACCGGGACACCGCCGTCCTGCACGAGGTGGATCTCAGCGTCGCCCGGGGTGAGCTGCTGGTGGTGCTCGGCCCCTCCGGTGCCGGCAAGTCGACGGTGCTGCGGGTGGTCGCCGGGCTGGAACCGGTCACCGCCGGTCGGGTCCGCATCGCCGACCGGGATGTCACCGACGAACGACCCGGTCGGCGCAACGTGTCGATGGTCTTCCAGTCGTACGCGCTGTTCCCGCACCTGACAGTGGTCGAGAACATCGCCTTCGGGCTGGAGGTGCGCGACACCCCGCGCCGGCTCGCGCGCGAGCGGGCCCGGGCGGCGGCCGAGACGGTGGGCTGCGCCGGGCTGCTCGACCGCCGGCCCGGGCAACTTTCCGGCGGGGAACGTCAACGGGTCGCCCTGGCCCGGGCGCTGGTCCGCGAACCTGACGTGTTCCTGCTCGACGAGCCGCTGTCCAACCTGGACCTGGCGCTGCGTGCCGAGATGCGGGCGGAGCTGCGGGCCCTGCACGACCGGATCGGGGCGACGATGGTGCACGTCACCCACGACCAGACCGAGGCGCTGGTGCTCGCCGACCGGATCGCGGTGCTGCGCGACGGACGGGTCGAGCAGGTGGGCACCCCGGACGAGATCTGGCGTACTCCGGCGAGCACCTTCGTGGCCCGGTTCGTCGGCTCCCCGGCGATGAACCTGCTGCCGGCGGACGGGCCGCTGCGACCACGCGGCGACGCGCCGACGCTGGGGGAGGAGCCGCTGGAGATCGGATTCCGGCCCGAGGCGGTGGCACTCGACGCGGCCGAGGGCACCCCGGCCACCGTCGACCGGGTCGAGGTGATCGGCGAGGACGCCTTCGCGTACCTCAGTCTCGCCGCCGGGCACCAGGTGGTCGCCAGGGTGCCGGCCGCCCGGCGGCCAGCGCGCGGTGCGACGGTACGCCTCGACGTGCGCTGGGCCGACGCCCACCTGTTCCACGCCGCCACCGGCCGCCGGTACCGGCCGTGAGCGCCGGCGGTGCGGTGCCGGGCCAGCGAGCGGCCCGGGCGGCGCGCAGCCCGGACCGCCGGTCGCGGCGGCAGCTGGCGTTGATGCTGACGCCGTACCTGGTCGGGCTGGTCGGGTTGGTGCTGGTGCCGGCCCTGGTCACGCTGGGCCTGTCGGTGACCGACTACGACCTGCTGCGCCCGCCGACCTGGGCCGGGCTGGACAACTTCACCGCCCTGCTGAACGATCCGATCTTCCGGGTGGCGCTGCTGAATTCGGTGGTCTTCGCACTGGTGGCGGTGCCGCTGCGGGTGCTGCTGGCGCTGGGCCTGGCGCTGCTGCTGCACCGGCGGGCTCCCGGCGTCGGCACCGCCCGCACCGCCGCGCTGCTGCCCACCGCCGTACCGGAGATCGCGTACGGGCTGCTCTGGCTGTGGTTGTTCAACCCGCTGTACGGGCCGATCAACCAACTGCTGCGGGTCGGCGGGGAGCACGGGCTCACCGCGCTGGGGCGTACCCCGCCGCAGTGGTTGACCGACCCGACGAGCGCCCGCGCCGGGATCATCCTGATGAGCCTGTTCACCATGGGGGAGACCTTCGTGGTGCTGCTGGCCGCGCGGCGGGCGCTGCCCCGCGACGTGTACGAGATGGCCGCCGTCGAGGACGCCACCGGCTGGGACGTCTTCCGCCGGATCACCCTGCCGCTGATGGCCCCGGTGCTCGCCCTGCTGGCGGTCCGCGACGCCGTGGCCAGCCTGCACTTCACCTTCGTGCCGGCGTTCGTGGTGACCGACGGTGGCCCCCCGCCGTACGCCACCACCTACCTGTCGCTCTTCGTCTACCAGACCGGCTTCGAGTACCTGCGGTACGGCTACGCGGCGGCGGCCACACTTGTGATGATGCTGCTGACCGTCGCCGCGGTGCTCGTGCAGTGGCGGCTCATCCGCCGCTACCGTCGCTTCTACCAGGTGTGACGGCGGTACGGGCCCACCGCAGGAGGGCCGTGAAGGCGAGCGCGGCGGTCACCGCGCCACCGGCGAGCCGCACCCGGTGTCCGGCGACGAACTCCTCGGCCACCTGGCGCAGGTACTGCGGCGAGTGGGTGCCGACCGGGTCGACGAACATGATCTCGTTGCGGGGCCAGAAGAAGACGACCGAGAACAGGAACTCGCACGCGACGAAGACCCCGGTCGCGGCGACGACCCACCACCGCAGCCGGCGCTCTTGCCAGGTGAGCACGGTGGTGGCGACGCCGAGCAGCACCACCGAGGCGCCCAGCGGCGGGAAGTAGTCGCTCGGTCCGCTGACCGTCAGGAAGTCGCGGGCGCGCTCCAGCGAGGCCGGCGCGTCGTGGAAGATGTTCGGGTAGAGCATCACGGTCTCGGCCGCCACGCCCCCGAACGACATCATCGCCGCCCAGGTCAGCGCGACCAGGCCGATCCAGACCATCCTGCTGCGAGACACCGGTCCTCCTACCGGTTCGGCGCCCGGCCGGGCGCGGTCGGTCCGTTGCGCCACGAACGCTAGGTCGGCGACGGTGGGTCAGCTGCCGTCTGACGACGCGAATGAGGGTCGCCTTTCGACGTACGGCGGCGACGGTCCGGCACGTCCGTGGGCGATGGTCGGCGGCGGCAGGTGTAGCCGGGGCGTCGGCGGGTAGCTGCCGCGGATGGAGGTGGTCGAGGAGTCGCCGTACCGGTTCCGGATCGAACGGCATGATCCGATGCGGGTGCCGGGAGTGGTCTTCGCGTCCCGGTCGCTGCTGCCCGACCCGACGGCCGACCGGTCGCTGGAGCAGGTCGCCAACGTGGCCACCCTGCCCGGCATCGTCGACGCCTCGTACGCCATGCCGGACCTGCACTGTGGTTACGGCTTCCCGATCGGCGGGGTCGCCGCCACCGACGTCGAGGCCGACGGTGTGGTCTCGCCCGGCGGAGTCGGATTCGACATCTCCTGCGGCGTCCGGCTGCTCGCGGCCGACCTGGGCCGCGACGAGCTCCGTCCGCGCCTGGACGCGGTGATGGACGGGCTGAGCGCGGCCACCCCGAGGGGCATGGGCAGCGGGGCGGTGTGGCACCTCACCGGCCGCGACGAACTCGACGCGGTGCTGCGCGGCGGTTCCCGGTACGCGGTGCGGCGCGGTTTCGGCGGGCAGCGGGACCTGGACCGGTGCGAGGACCACGGCGCGGTGGACGACGCCGATCCGGGCCAGGTCAGCGACCGGGCGATCGAGCGCGGCGCGCGGCAGGTCGGCAGCCTCGGCTCCGGCAACCACTTCCTGGAGGTGCAGGCGGTCGAGCAGGTGTACGACGAGCCGGTCGCCGAGGCGTTCGGGCTGCGCACCGGTCAGGTCTGCGTGATGATCCACTGCGGGTCGCGGGGCCTGGGCCACCAGATCTGCACCGATCACGTGCGGGTCATGGAGCGGGTGATGGGCAGGCACGGCATCCAGGTACCGGACCGGCAACTCGCCTGCGCGCCGGTCGCCTCCGCGGAGGGACGCGCCTACCTGGGCGCGATGGCCGCGGCGGCCAACTACGCGCGGGCCAACCGGCAGTTGCTCGCCCACGCGGCGGGGCAGATCTTCGAGCGGCTGACCGGGCGACGGCTCGACCTGGTGTACGACGTCTCGCACAACCTCGCCAAGATCGAGGAGCATGTCGTGGCGGGGGCCGCGCGGCGACTGTGCGTACATCGCAAGGGCGCCACCCGCGCCCTGCCGCCCGGGCACCCCGAACTTCCCGACGACCTGCGCGCCGCCGGCCAGCCGGTGCTCATCCCCGGCTCGATGGGCACCGGCTCGTACGTGCTGACCGGGGTGGCCGGCTCACCCGCCTGGGCCTCCACCTGCCATGGGGCGGGTCGGGTACGCAGCCGCAAGCAGGCCGTCTCCGCCGGGCACGGCACCGACCCGCGCGCCGAACTGGAGGAACGCGACATCGCGGTACGCGGGGCGTCCCGGCGCGGCCTGGCCGAGGAGATGCCGTCGGCGTACAAGGACATCGCGGCGGTCGTCGAGTCCGCCGAGGGCGCCGGCCTGTGCCGGAAGGTGGCCCGGTTGGTGCCGCTCGGCGTGGTCAAGGGCTGATTCAGACGTCGAGCGTCACCGCACAGGACCAGCCCTCGCCGTCCCGACCGAAGCGCAGCTCGTGCAGCGAGACCGCCTTGGGCACCGCGCCGGTGAGCTCCAGCTCGGCGGTGGCGCTGGTCCGCCAGCGGATCGACAACCCGCCACCGGCGTCGTCGGTCACCTCGCTGGCCAGCGGCAGCTCGTCGGTCGTCTCCATCCGGAAGATCACCTCGTCGAGGACGGTCACCAGCAGGTCCACGTCGGCGGCGGGCGGCGCGTGGAACGTCCGCTCGGCGCTCGGCCGAGCCACGCCCGGGTCGGTGAACGACTCGACAAGCGCGGCGACCGCCTCGGCCACGCAACCGGCCCGGTCCGGCGCCCACGCCTCGATCCGGACGTCCGCGGTGTGCGGTACGCACCGGTGTCCCCGAGCCGCCTCCATTCACCCGATGATGCCCGCCGCGACCCCGCCGCGCCGGCCGTACGCGGTCAGACGTCCTGCGGCAACCAGTAGACGGAGACGGCGAGGAGCGGGTCGGGCCCGTCGTTGCGGATCTGGTGCGGCACCTGGCTGTCGAACGCGACCACGTCCCCCGCGCGGAGACGAGCGCTCCGGTCGGCCCATGTCAGCGTGCCGGTACCGGCCACCACGACCCAGATCTCCCGGGACCGGTGGACGTCGAGGTCGTTGGCGGTCCCGGGGGCGACCGACCAGCGGGCGACCTCGAACGGCGCGGGCGCGGTTGACGGGAACGGGAGCAGGGCACGCTCGACCGGGCCGCCCTCGGCGAAGGCGTACCAGGGTTCGAACCGGACGGGGCCGCTGGTGACGGCTCGGCTGGTGCTCGACATGCCGTCGAGACTGCCGGGCGGCCGGCAGCACCGTCTGGCGGCAATCGGTCGTCGCGTTCCGGGCCACTCGACGTCGGTGGGGAAGGCCCGCCTGGTCCGACGCGGGGACGCCGGGCAACCGGCCTAGTGCGCGCCGAGGCGGGCGATCGGTTCGACCAGCTCGCGTTCCTCGTAGGACAGGTGGGACAGCAGCGTGTCGCTGAGCAGGTCCACTGCGGCCCGCAGGTCGGCCATTCCGTCCTGGGTGGCCACGAAGGCGACGAGCGCGCGGTCGACGCCCTCCAGCACGTCGTGGATGGCGTGGTGTTCCTCCTCGAGCCGGTCGATCACCGGCTTGAGTCGTGGATCGGACCGCCGTAGGTGCGGGAAGAGCGACCGGTCCTCGATCGTGTGGTGGGTGGTCACCACCCGGCAGTACGACTCGCAGTAGGTGCCCAGGGTCCACTTGTTCTGCCGCATGGTCATCGTGTTGATGTGCGAACGGGCCGTACCCACGTCGATCAGACCGGCCGCGACCTGCTCGATCAGGTCGTGGATCTGGGCCAGTTCGGCGCGCAGGCCGTCGTGCACGTCGATCAGGTGCTGCGCACCGGCCTGTTCGTGGGCGGTGTAGGTGCGCTGCGGGTCCGGGGCCGGTCCGGCCGGTCGGGCCGCCTCGTCCCACACCCGCACGTCGCTGCGGCGGACGCCGTCGTCGGGTGTGGGAACCACGGCGAACGGAGCCGCGCCGACAGTGGTCGGACGTGCGGTCGGGCCGGCCGACGTGGTGCCGCTGCGGGTGCCGCCGGTGGTGACGGCCCGGTCGGTCGCGGTGCGGTCCTGGTCGGCCGAGGCGCCGGTCGGGTCGGTCGCGGTGCGGCCCTGCCCGGCCGGGACACCTGTCGGCGGGGCGGCGCGCTCCGCGGCGACAAGTTCCCGGGTGGCCGGTGCCACTTCGGCGGCGAACCGCCGTAGGTCGTCCGGGTCGTCGCTGGCCAGGATGAACGTGCTGATCCCCTCGGTCAGGGCCAGGTCGGCGAGTTCCTCGGCCCACTGCTCGGCCGGACCGTTCAGTGGGCCGCGCCCGGTGGCCGCGAACCGTCCGTTGACGTTGAGCAGCCGCCGCACGTCGGCAGGGGACCGGCCGGCACCGGCGGCCGCCTCGTCGATGATGTCGTTGCCCCGGGCCAGATCGCCGGGTTGCAGGTAGGCCAGGGAGGGCAACCAGCCGTCGGCTTGGCGTCCGGTCAACGCCAGCATGCGCGGCTTGTAGGCGCCGAGCCAGATGCCCACCTCGTGGGCGGGGGCCGGCCCACGCTTGGCGCCGACCGCCCGGTGGAACTCACCCTCCACCCGGACGCCGCCCCGGGCGTCGACGTCCCAGATCTGGCGGATGATCTCAATTGCCTCCGCCAGGGCGCGCACCCCCTGCCCGGGGGAGAGGCGTCGGCCACCCATCGCCTCGATGGCGTCCCAGAACGCGCCGGCCCCGAGGCCGAGTTCCATCCGGCCGCCGCTGAGCAGGTCGAGGCTGGCCACGCTCCGGGCGAGTACGGCGGGCGGGCGCAGCGGAAGGTTTGTCACGTTTGCGGACAGCCGTACCCGTTCGGTGCGAGCGGCGACGAAGCTGAGCAGTGTCCAGGTGTCCAGGAACCCCGGCTGGTACGGATGGTCCTGGAACGTCACCAGGTCGAGCCCGACCTGCTCGGAGAGCATGGCCAGGCCGACCGGCCGCGTCGGGTCAGCGTTGCCGGGCGTGAGAAACGACCCGAAGGTCAGTGGGTGCCCGTAGTCGCTCATCTCGGCCGTCCTTCCGGTTCTGCGGCGCGTACCGCCGCACGGAAATGTTATGCCCAGCAGAACATCATTGCCCAAGAAAATATGTGACCTACGCTATCGTGGGCCGATGAGCGGTGCCCGGGCCAGCGACCCGATCAACGACGACCTCGGTTGGATGCTCGGCGTCGTCTTCCGCGCCTACATCCGCGCGGCCGACCACGCCGTGGGCGACCTGCCCGGCGGTCCCCGTGGATACCAGGTGCTCACCTCGGCCGACCGGGAACCCGCCCGCAACCAGGGCGCGATCGCCGAGGAACTGGGCATCGACCGCACCGTGCTGACGTACCTGATCGACGACCTGGAGCGGGACGGCCTGGTGGTCCGCCGCCCCGACCCGGCGGACCGGCGCAGCCGCCTGGTCACCCTCACCGAGACCGGGCGGGAGGCCGCGCGGCACCGCCGGGAGGCCCTCGGTGCGGTCGAGGCCCGGCTGCTGCGGGACCTGTCGCCGGAGCAGGCCGGCACCCTGCGGGCGCTGCTGCAACGGGTGGCCTGCGCGGCGCAGGCGGTCGACCCGCTCACCGATCTGTGCCAGGTGGTCGAGGCGGCGGCGGAGCGGCCGCCGGCCGGACGCGCCGGGCGGCGGCGCCCGACCCGGACCTGACCGGCACGTCGCCCGGCGCGGTGGCAGGGCGGGCACCGCCGACAGCACGCCGGGCGGGCGCGGGCACCCGGCGGCGTGTTCCTCGGCGTACCGTCCCGGAATGCGGATCACGAAGTACACGCACTCCTGCGTCCGGCTCGAACACGACGGTGTCGTCCTCGTCATCGACCCGGGCACCTGGAGCGAGCCGCGGGCGCTCGTCGGCGCGGACGCCGTACTGGTGAGCCATGAGCACACCGACCACATCGACGTGCTCCGGCTGGCCGGCCTGGGCGTACCGGTCTTCGCGCCGGAGGGCGCCGCACTGCCGGACCTGGCACCGCTGCCGGTGACCAGGGTGCGTCCGGGGGAGCGGTTCACCGCCGCGGGCATCGAGGTCACCGCGGTCGGCGGGCGGCACGCCACCATCCACGGCGGGCAGCCCGACTGCCCGAACCTCGGCTATGTCGTTGCCGACTCGGTCTACCACCCGGGCGACTCGCTGGCCCCGCCGGACCGGCCGGTGCGGACCCTGCTGGTGCCGGCCCAGGCGTCCTGGCTGAAACTGACCGAGGCGATCGACTTCGCCGTCGGGGTCGGTGCGCCCGAGGTCCTCCCGATCCACGACGCGCAGCTCAACGAACGCGGCCTGGCCAGCGTCAACGGCTGGTTCGGCGAAACCGTTCCGGGCTACCGCTACCTCGCCCCGGGCGAGACTCGCTGACCCGGACCCGCCCGGGTCCGGGACGGCCGCCCCGTGCCGGCCGTCCCGGACCGAGGTCCACACCGGCATGACCGGCGGCTACGCCTCGAACCGAGGCTCGTCCGGGGTGAGCAGCCTGGTGCGTGCCGACGCTCCCCAGCCGTGCCGCAACCCGGCGGCGAGCGCGTCGAGCACCGCCGGCACGTCGCGGCCCGCCTCGTGGTGCATCGCCTCGACCACCACCAGGACGGTGCGGGTGTCGTCGCGTACCGCCGACCACCCGCTCTGCCGATTGGTCCAACGGCGCGCGTGGGCCCGACCGAGTGGATCCGCGAAGATCACCTCACCGGGTTCGGGGTGCTCCTCGACTCCGCCGAAGGTCAGATAGCGCTCGTCGCCCCGGGCCTGTCGCACCTCGATGCCGCCGCCACAGCTGTCGACGTCGAGAATCCCCACCGGCACGGCGTACCCGGCCGAGACGGCGTTGCCGAGGTCCACCAGCGGGTGCACCCTCGGCAGCTCACCGGAGGTGCGCAGCCGCCGCAGCAACGACTCCGCCGCGCACCGGTACCTGGTGGGAGCCAGGCCCATCCGCGCGAACGCCCGGCGCCACGCCTGGATCTCCGGGAACGCCGCCTCGGTGCTCCCGTCGAGTCTCCGGCGGGCCGTCCCGAGCAACTCCGCCAGCGGCAGCTCGGCGCGCGGCGTTCCGGCGACGCCCTCGGCGTACAGCACACCGGCGACGAGCGTGGGGTGTTGCGCCCACACCTGTGGTGAGTGCCTGAAGAACATGCCCGGCTCCTCGTCCGCTCACGCCTCGGCGCGGGCCAGCAGCAGCCCGAGCCCCAGAAACGACCCGGCGAAGCACCGGCGCAGCCAGTCGGCCACCCGAGGACGGTCGAGCACCCGCCGGCGAACCGCGGCGGCGCAGAGCCCGTAGCCGACGAAGACCACAAGGGTCGTGGCCGTGAAGACCGCACCCAGGCCGAGCATCCGACCCAGCGCACCCGGGCTGCCGGGATGGACGAACTGCGGCAGGAACGCCACGAAGAAGATCGTCAACTTCGGGTTGAGCAGGTTCATCGCCACCGCCGAGCCGATGATCCGGCCGGCCGGCCGGGCGGGTCCGCTGTCGTCGACGGTGAACGCACCCCGCTCGCGCAGCGTCGCCACCGCCAGCCAGAGCAGATAGCCCACCCCCAGATACTTGATCAGGTCGAAGGCCAGCGCGCTGGAGTGCCGCAGCGCGGCGAGCCCGGTGACCGCCGCCACCAGGTGCGGCAGCGTGGCCACCGTGCCACTCACGGCGGCGAGCAGGGCGGCCCGGTGCCCACCGGTCAGCCCGGCGGAGAGGGTGAACAGCACCCCGGCGCCCGGGGTGGCCACCACCACGAGCGTGGTCAGCACAAATGCGACGGTCACGAGAACTGCTCCCTGGTCGGTGACGGTTAACCATCACCCTGCCGCCACAATGGTCCGATGAGCAGTGCCAAAACCGTACCCGCCGACAGGTCCATAACGGCCGGGAACGGCCCGGGCCGGACGCCTCGCCCGGCGGCGGAGCCGACCCTCAACGCCGGGGCGGACTTCCTGCACCTGGACGTCGGGCAGGCACCGCCGGGGGGCCGGGCCACCTGGCTGGCCGACCGGCTGCGCCGGGCGATCGCCGACGGCGTGATCCCCATCGGCTCACGGCTGCCGGCCACCCGGATCCTCGCCGCCGACCTGGGGGTGTCCCGGGGCGTGGTGGTCGAGGCGTACCAGCGTCTGATGGAGGACGGGCACGTCGCCGGCCGGGGACGTGCCGGCACGGTGATCGTCGCCTCCGCCCTCACCGCGACGGCCGAGCCGACCGGGGATCCGCCGGGCGACGCGTCGCCGGGGCGGGTGCCCGATCCGGCCGCCGTGTTCCGCTCCGCGCCCGACACCGACGTCTTCGACACGGTACGCACCATCCCGGCCCACATCGACCTCACGCCCGGCGTACCCGATCTGGCCGCGTTTCCCCGCGCGGCCTGGTTGCGCGCCGAGAAGGCGGTGCTGGGCCGGCTGGTCGCCGCCGACCTCGGCTACGGCGACCCGTGCGGGACGCCGACCCTGCGCCGGGCCGTCGCCGGCTGGCTGGCCCGCAGCCGGGGGATCGGCGTCGACCCGGCCGAGGTCATCATCACCACAGGTGTGTCCCAGGCGCTCGGCCTGCTGGCCCAGGCGCTGCGCGACGACGGCGTCACCACTGTCGGCGTGGAGGACCCCGGCTCGCTCGGCGTCCGGCAGCACCTCGACAACTGGCGGCTGACCACCGTGCCGATTCCGGTGGACGCCGCCGGTGTGCGGGTGGACGAGCTGGCGGCCAGTGGGGTGCCGGCGGTGATGCTCACCCCGGCACACCAGTTCCCGACCGGCGCGGTGCTCGACGGCGAGCGGCGCCGCCAGCTCGCCGACTGGACCCGGGCCGGCGGCCTGGTCATCGAGGACGACTACGACGCCGAGCACCGCTACGACCGCCCGCCGGTGCCCGCGCTGCGGGCCGCCCTGCCCGAGCGGGTGTGCTACGCCGGCAGCGTCTCGAAGCTGCTCGCCCCGGCGCTGCGGATCGGCTGGCTGCTCGTGCCCCGCCGCTACCGCGGCGCGGTGGTGGCGGCCAAACGCAACGCCGACCTGGGCAACGCCGTCCTGCCCCAACTCGTGCTCGCCGAGCTGCTCACCTCCGGAGCGCTGGAACGACAGCTGCGGCTGCTGCGCCGCCGGCACGTACGCCGCCGTGACGCGATGACCGCCGCCCTGGCCCGGCACCTGCCGGGGGCCACCGTCCACGGCGCGGCGGCCGGGCTGCACCTGACGGTCACCCTCGACGGTGACGTGGTGGACACGGAACTCGCGGCGGCGGCGCTGGCGCGTGGGGTGAAGGTGCAGCCGTTGTCCTGGCACTGCCAGCGGCCGTACCCGCCCGGCCTGGTGCTGGGCTACGCGGCCAACACCGCCTCGGCCATCGAGGCGGGCATCGCGACCGTCGCGGCGGTGCGGCGCGGCGGATGACGCTCCGGGGTCACCCCGGGCGCGGTTCGGGGGAGCGCTCACCGCCCAGGCGGGCGTCGGCGGCCTGCTGACCGTCGTCGTCGCCGGCCACCTCGCAGATCGCCGCCGCGTCCGCCCAGTGCCCGCGGGCCTCCTCGTGGTCGCCGAGCGCCGCCGCCGCGTCGCCCAGATGCAACAGCGTCCGACCCAGCCCCGCGTCCGGGCGACCGCCCTCCCGCAACCGCCAGCTCTCGGCCAGCAGCTCGTACGCCTGTCTGGCCTGCCCCGGTGCCACGCCCAGCAGCGCCACGCCCGCGTTGAGCAGTGCCACCGCCCGGTTGGTCGGGTCACCGAGCGACTCGTACTCGCGCAGCGCGGCCCGCCACGCCTGTGCCGCGTCGAGGTGCTCGCCCATCGCCGAGTGGACCAGCACCAGATTTGTCAACGCCGCCGCGTAGCCGCGTGCGTCGCCGAGCGAACGGAACGAGTTCGCCGCGCGGACCAGCAGGTCGTGTGCGGTCTCCAGCTCGTACCGCGCCAGCCTCGCCGCCCCCAGTCCGAGGTCGCTGAGCGCCTGGCCGGCGCGGTCGGCGCTGGCCCGGTGCCGCCGCGACAGCTCCAGGTGCTCCACCGCCTCGTCGGTGCGGCCGAGGTCGAGCAGGGCCAGCCCGAGATTCATCCGCGCCTGGGCGGTGCCCCGGCGGCCCTGCCCGGCCACCGCCAGACTGAGCGCTGCCACCGCTCCGTAGGGGTCGTGCCGGCGGCGACGCAGCACCCCCAGCTCGTTGTGGGCCCAACCGGCGATCTCCGGACGGTCCTGGGCGGTGGGGTTGGCCAGAACCGTCCGGCAGACGTCCTCCCACTCGTCGAGCCGCTCGGTGTGAGCGAGCCACCCGCACAGCGCCACGGCCAGCCGGAACCACCAGTCCCGCACCCGGCGCGGCAGCGTCTCCACCGCGCCGGCCGGCACCTTCACCACCGCCAGCAGCAACTCCTGATGCAGGTCGAACCAGCCGTACGGATCGTCGTCGGGCAGGCGATGATCTCGGTCGAGCGCACCCGTGGCCAGGGCGGCCACCTGCTGCTCGGCCCGGCGGGCCAGATGCCGGGTCAGCCGCGCCTGCACGGTGACCCGGCGGTGCACCGGCTCGACCTCCCGCAGATGCATCCGGGCGTACCCGGCCAGCAACGGACGGACCTCGTACCGGTCGCCGGGCGCGCCGACGACGAAGGCACCGTCGGCCAGTTCGTCCAGCAGCGCGGCGACCCGGTGCGGGCGGCGTCCGGCGAGCGCGGCGATTGTCGCCCGATCCAGCGGCACCCGGCTCAGTGACAGCAGCCGCCACAGCCGGCGCGCCTCGCCGCTGAGCGCGTGGTACGCGGTGTCGCGGGCGGTGACCAGCCCCGTCACGGGCGACACGCCCACCCGCTGGTGCGGCGGTGTGTCGGCGGCGCGGCGCAACGCGTGCAGCACGTCGGCGTGCCGCCAGCCGTGCTGCGCGCTACGCCGTCCCAGCTCCGTCACCGCGCGCGGCTGCCGCCCGCATAGCTCGACGATGGCCCGTACCGCCGGGTCGGAGCGCGGGTCCGGGCGGTGCGGGCGGGCCACCGCGGTGGCCGCACCGGCGTCGGCGAACATCTCCACCGCGTCGCCGGCCTCCGGCTCGGCCAGCCAGTACGCCACCACCCCGTCCAGCGCGGCGAGCCGACCGGTGCCCGCCAGCAGCAGCCGGCAGGTCCGGGCGGTGGGTGGCAGCAGCGGCCGGACCTGCGCCGGGGAGTCCACGTTGTCGAGCACCAGCAGCACCTTGCGGCCGTCCAACTGGCCGCGCAGCTCGTCGGCGGCGTCGGCGAGGTCGTCCGGTCGACCGGAACGCGGCGCCGAGGTGCCGAGGATCCGGGCCAGCGCGGCCAGCACCTCCCTCGGCGAGCGGGCCCGACCGCCCCGGCGCACGTCGAGGTAGTACTGCCCGTCGGGAAAGTCCGCGCGGCTCAGGTTCGCCGCCTGGATTGCGCACCAGGACGTACCGACGGCACGCCGGCCCACCACCGCCACCGCGTGCCCCGGGGCGAGCATGGCCACCACCGCCTCCGCCTGGCCCGGCCGGCCGGTGTACCCGGCCGGCCACGGCAGCGTCGGTGCGCTGCTGCTCGCCTGTGCCTCGGCCTCCTCGCCGGCCAACACCTGTTCGCGTTGCCGCCGCCGCCACTCCACCAGGAAGGAGGCGGCCACCCCGATCGCCGCCAGGCCCAGGCTCGCCGAGCCGAGGACGGTAAGCGACAACTCGGAGAGCAGGTTGCCGGTGACGTTGCCGAGCACCGCGCTGATCCCGGCGCCGACCACTCCGCCGGTCGCGAGCAGCACGCTCAGCAGCCGTGGTCGGCTCGCCGGCCGCCGAGGCGGGGACCCGGTCATCGCACACCTCCGGCGACCAGGCCGGCGACCACCTGCCGGCGGGCCAGCACGAACACCAGCACCGGCAGGATCGAGGCGAGCACACACCCGGCGGCGAGCGTGCCACTGCCGGCCACAAAGCTACGAGTCTGGCTGGCCAGGAAGAACCCGAGCGGGGCGGCGTCCGGGCCGCTGAACAGCAGACCCACCACCAGGTCGTTCCACACCTGCACGAACTCCAGCACGGCCACCGCCACCAGCGCGGTGCGGTTGCGTCGCGCCAACCGGCGCAGCGTGCCCCACCAGTGCCGCCCGCCGATCCGGGCGCTGCGGACCTGCTCGGCGGGCAGGTCGGCGAAGGAGTTGCGCAGCACCAGCACCGCGAACGGGACGCCCAGGGCGATGTGCACCAGGGCCACACCCCGGGCCGTGCCCGAGGACAGGGCCAGCCCGAGCACCTCGTTGAGCGGACCGGCGATCACCTGCACCGGGACCACCACCGCCGCCATCAGCACCAGCCCGGTGGCCTGCGCGGCCGGCCCGGTCAACCAGGCCAGCGGGTACGCGGCGAGCAGTGCGACGCCGAGCACCGCGGCGGTGACGACGGTGGCGAGCAGCAGGGTGAAGCCGAGGCTGCGCCACAGCTCCGTGCCGGTGAGCACCGCCCGGTAGGAGTCCAGACCCGGTGGGCCGGACCACCAGCCGCCGGTGGCCGCCCGCACCGGGTTCTGCAACGCGGTGGCCGCCAGCACCCCCAGCGGCAGCAGCCAGGCGATCGCCGCACCGGCGGCGAGCAGCCGGACCAGCCGACGCGGTGGCGGCGCGGTCACGACGCTGCCGGCCGGCTGCTGCGGCGGCGGCCACGCCTGCCGGACGAACAGCGCCGCCACCAGCATGCCGGCGGTCACCGCGACCAGCCAGACGACTCCCAGGGCGGCACCCTCGCCGGTGGTCGTGGCACCGGAGGTCTGCCAGATCCGCAGCGAGAGCACCGCCGCCTCGTCCCGTACCGAACCGGGCGTCATCACGAGGATCAGGTCGAACGTCCGGCTGGTGCCGACGGCGACGAGGGCGAAGACCACCGCGACGGTACGCAGCAGCAGCGGTCGCCACTGCGCGTCCCAGAGCACGTCGCGACGGCTGCCACCGTGGGCGCGGACCGCGTCGACGAGCCCGGTCGGCACCGCGTCCAGGGCGGCCCGGAAGACAAGCATCGCCAGCCCGACCCAGGCCCACACGAACGCCGACATCACCGCCACGGTGACCAGGTCCGGCCCGAGCAGCTGCGGCAGTTGTTCCGGGTCGCGTCCGGTCAGCCGGGCCAGCAGCAGGGTGGCCAGCCCACGCTCCGGGTCAGGATCGTAGAGCAGTCGGAACGTCACGCCGGTGACCACAAGCGGCAGCGCGGTCGGCACCACCAGGATGAGGCGGACCAGCCAGCCCTCCTGGGAACGGCGTGAGGCGACGGCGAGCAGGTAGCCCAGGACCGTCACCACCGCCGGCACCAGCAGCGCCCACAGCAGGGTCCGTCCGATCACCGCGGCGGTGCCGGGGGCGGCGAGGGCGGCCCGGTAATGTTCGTCGCCCACCCAGCGGCCGTCGGTGGTGACACTGGCGTGCACGGTACGCAGCACCGGCCAGGCCAGCAGGCCGCCGAGCAGCAGCACCGCAGGGGTCAGCAGCGCCCAGCCGACGCCCGCCGCCGGGTAGGCCCGGCCACGTCGGGGCGGCCCGACGTCGTCGAGCACCGCCAGCTCGCCCAGCAGCGGTCCCCGGCTCACCTGCCGCCCCCCGCCGCCCGGGCCGCCTCGGCGAGTTGCCCGGTGGCCCGGCGGACCGCCTCCCGGGCCGACACCCCGTCGGTCACGTTCATGAAGAAGTCCTGCATGATCCGCCAGATCCCCACGCCGTCGGTGCCGGTGAAGGTGCCGGGAAGCTGGTCGGAGAGGTCGAACTGCACGGTGTCGGCGGCGCGCAGCTCACCGGCGAGCCGCCGGCGCAGCGGGTCGTGGTAGCTGTCCACAGGTACGGCGAGGTTGGGGGAGAGGTAGCCCCCGGTGTCCAGCCAGGGCAGGAACGCCACCGCGTCGCTGAGCCAGCGCACCAGCTCCGCCCCGCCCTCGGAGCCGGCGAACGCCACAGCCGCGTCGCCGCCGACGATCAGCGGTTGGTCGGCCACCCGGGCGCCGGGGAAGCGGAAGGTGACAAGCGGCTCGGTGCCCCGGCGGAACCTGGCGACCACCGCGTCGACGAAGTCGGCCTCGAACACCATTGTCGCCGCGCGGTGGTGCACCACCTGAATGATCGACTCCTCGAACTGGGTGAGCAGGGCCCGCCGCCCCCCGCCCGGGAAGGCGCCGTCCACACTCCACAACTCGGCCAACCGTTCCAGCGCGTACGCCACGGGCCGGCCCCGCCAGTCGGCCTCGCCACGGGCCAGCGCC
Organism: Micromonospora sp. NPDC049891; assembly: GCF_040660295.1. Lineage (NCBI taxonomy): Bacteria > Bacillati > Actinomycetota > Actinomycetes > Micromonosporales > Micromonosporaceae > Micromonospora > Micromonospora sp. NPDC049891. Next base: position 13,947 of record NZ_JBFAML010000040.1, on the reverse strand, counting down.
CCGTACAGGTCCACGCCGGCGACGTCGGCGAGCACGTTCTCGAACCAGTCGGTGAGCACCCAGCCGTCGGCGGCACCGATCGCCAGCGGGGCCGGGCCCGCACCCGCCCGGTGCCGTTCGCCGAGCCGGCGGGTCAACCGCACAAGCGCGTCCCAGGACCTCGGCGGCTCGGCGAGCATCGACGGAAAGTGCCAGAACAGCGACTTGTGTGCCGCCTTGACCCAGACGCCGTAGCGGCGCTCGTCGACGCTGAGCAGGTCGGTCATGCCGGCCGGGGCGGTGTAGCTGGCGGCCGGGGCCACCTCGCTGAGCCAGCCCCGCCGGGCGTACTCGACGACCAGGCCAGGGCGGGGCAGGATCGCCACGTCGGGGGTGGTACCGGCGGCACGGCGGGCGGTCAGGAAGGCGTCGATGTCGTTGCCCACCCCGACGACCTGCACTGTCGTCGGGTAGCCGGCGACCACCTCCTGGAACCGGGCCAGTTCGCCACCGGCCCAGACGACCGCCACCTGCACCGACCTGCGTCCCCGCCCGCAGCCCCCGGCACCGACCACGGCGGCGGTGGCCGCGGCGGCACGCAGCAGCGTACGGCGGTCGACCGCGGTCACGGCCGCACCGCCGGCTGGACCGGGCCGGGCGGCGCATCGTCGGCGACCGGCACCCGTTGGCCGATGCCGGCCAGCACCTCCTCGTCGGCCGAGCAGAGCAGCACCGTCACCCCCGGGGCGTCCGGTGGGGCGGTACGGTCGAGCAGGTCCGGTAGGCGTACCCCGTCGACCGGGGACGGCAGGTCGACCACGAGCACCTCGGGCAGGCAGGCCATCGCCCGGGCGAGCGCGACCCGGAACCGTTGCGCCTCGGACAGCAGGTGCGGGCGCAGACCCAGGGTCGGGGCGAGTTCGAGCCGGTCGACCAGGACGGCCGCCCAGCCTTCGGCGACGTCACGCACCCACTGGCGGCGGCGCTGACCGTAGGAGATGTTGCGACCGACGGTGAGGTGGGGCAGCAGCGCACCGCCGGCCGGCACGTACCCGATCCGGCGGCGCAACGGTGGCAGGTCGGTGACGTCGCGGCCGCCGACCAGGATCCGGCCGGTGACCGGCGCGGCCAGCCCGGCCACCACCCGGGCCACGGCGGTGGCCGGACGGGGCCGGGCGACCAGGGCGACCGTCGCGCCGACGGGCACGTCGATGTCGAGCGGCGACATGTCCGGCACGGCAACGAGGTCGAGCGTGCGTAACGTGACAATCACCTCCGGTGACCCTCGTCGTCATCCCAGCCTGTCACAGGGGAACCACGCTGGGTGCCCCACCCGCCGTCCATCGTGGCCCTGGGCATGGCGGGTTACCGTGCAAGACATGGCAGCGCCGACCCCCTTCGCCGCCGGCCGTGATGCCGACGTGTACGCCCTCGACGGCGGCCGGGTGCTGCGTCGCTACCGCGACGGCGCCGACGTCACCGTCGAGGCCCGGTTCATGTCCCACCTGCACGCCGCCGGCTTCCCGGTGCCCCGGGTGCACCGGGCCGACGGCGCGGACCTGGTCATGCAGCGGGTGGCCGGGCCGACGATGCTCCAGGCGCTGATGGCGGGCACCATCGAGGTGGTACCCGCCGCCGACATCCTCGCCGGGCTGCACCGTCGGCTGCACGCAGTGGCCCCGCTGCCCGGCGCCCACGGCGACGACCGGATCCTGCACCTGGACCTGCACCCGGATAACGTCCTGCTCGACCCGGGCGGTCCGGTGCTCGTCGACTGGCGCAACGTCCGACACGGCCCGCCCGGCCTGGACGTGGCGATGACCGCCCTGATCCTCGCCCAGGTCGCCGTCGACCCGGAGCAACCGATGGCGGCGGCCGCCGACGAGATGCAGCGCGCCTACCGGTACGCGCTGCGCGACCACGTGGCCCCGCTCGTCGCCGAGGCCCTGGCCATCCGACGCGCCAACCCCACCCAGACCCCTACCGAACTGGCGCTGCTGGACCCGGCGGCGGCCCTGCTCACCTCGTGAACTCCGGACCTCGGCGGCCGCAGGCGATAGGGTCTCGATCATCACTGCGCGGGCGGGAGACGAGATGACCTCAGACCATGTCGACGTGCTCGTCGTCGGCGCCGGTCTCTCCGGCATCGGAGCCGCCTGCCACCTGCGCCGCCGCCACCCGGGCAGGACCCTGGCCCTGATCGAGGCGCGCGACGCGATCGGCGGCACCTGGGACCTGTTCCGCTACCCCGGCGTGCGTTCCGACTCCGACATGTTCACCCTCGGCTACTCGTTCGCACCGTGGACCGCGCCGAAGAGCCTTGCCGACGGCGCCACCATCCGCGACTACCTGCGTCGTACCGCCGACGAGCACGACGTCACCCGCCACATCCGGTTCCGGCACCAGGTCCAGCGGGCCGAGTGGGACAGCCGGGCGGCCCGCTGGACGGTGCACGTGCACCGCGAGGACACCGCCGAGACCGCCGTGCTGACCTGCTCCTTCCTGTACGCCTGCACCGGCTACTACCGGTACGAGGCCGGCCACACGCCGCACTTCACCGGCCAGGAACGGTTCACCGGCCGGATGGTGCATCCGCAGCAGTGGCCCGCCGACCTCGACCTCACCGGCCGGCAGGTGGTGGTGATCGGCAGCGGCGCCACCGCCGTGACGCTGGTGCCGGCGCTGGCCCAGCAGGCGGCCCGGGTGACCATGCTGCAACGCTCACCCACGTACCTGCTCGCGCTCTCCTCCCGCGACCGGCTGGCCGACGCCGTGCGGCGGCTGTTGCCGGCGCGCCTGGCGCACCAGATCGTGCGCTGGAAGAACGTCCTGCTCGCCACGGCCAACTACCAGCTCAGCCGGCGCGCCCCCGGGCTGGTACGCGGGCTGCTGCGCCGGGACGCCGCCCGTCGCCTGCCCGCCGGCTACGACGTCGAACGCCACTTCACTCCCCGCTACGACCCGTGGGACCAGCGGCTGTGCGTGGTTCCCGACGGTGACCTGTTCACCGTGCTCGCCGACGGGCGGGCCGAGGTGGTCACCGACACCGTGGACACCTTCACCGCCCGGGGCGTCCGGCTCACCTCCGGTCGCGAACTGCCCGCCGACGTGGTGGTCACCGCCACCGGGCTGGACCTGCTCGCCCTCGGCGGGATGACCCTGCGGGTGGACGGGGTGGACGTGGACCTGCCGGCGACCGTCGCGTACAAGGGAATGATGCTCTCCGGGGTGCCGAACTTCGCCATGACCATCGGCTACACCAACGCCTCCTGGACGCTCAAGGCCGACCTGGTGGCCGGTTACGTGTGCCGGCTGCTGCGCCACCTGGACCGCACCGGTACCCAGATCGTCACCCCGGTCGCCCCACCACCGGGCCCGCGTACGCCGCTCATCGGCCTCACCTCCGGCTACGTGCGGCGCGGTGTCGGAAGGCTGCCCCGCCAGGGCACCCGGGCACCGTGGCGGCTGCACCAGAACTACCTGCGTGACCTGCTGCCCATGCGGTACGGGCGGCTGACCGACGCCAACGTCCGGTTCGATCGGGCCGGCGTACCGCGAAGGAGTCCCGTCGATGCGTAGGTTCACCGTCACCGACGGGGTGGCGGTGGTCACCGGCGCGGCCCGGGGTATCGGCGCCGCGTTGGCCCACGGCCTGGCTCGCCGGGGTGCCGAGCTGGTTCTCGTCGACCGGGACGGGGCAGGACTGGCGGCGGTGGCCGCCGCGATCCGCGCCGCGCATCCCGGCCGGCAGGTGTGGACCCACCAGGTCGACCTGGCCGACGCGGAGGCCACCGCCGCGCTCGTCGCCCGGATCGTCGAGCGGCACCCCCGGATCCGGCTGCTCGTCAACAACGCCGGGGTGGCGTTGGGCGGCCGGTTCGACGAGGTCACGCTTGACGAGTTCAGCTGGGTCGTCGACGTCAACTTCCGGGCCGTGGTGCAGGTGACCCACGCGCTGCTGCCGGCGCTGCGGGCCGAGCCCGGTGCGCACCTGGTCACCATCTCCAGCCTGTTCGGGCTGATCGCCCCGCCCGGCCAGGTCGCCTACGCGGCAAGCAAGTTCGCGGTGCGCGGCTTCACCGAGGCGCTGCGGCACGAACTCGCCGCCGACGGCATCGGCGTGACGTGCGTCCATCCCGGTGGCGTCCGGACCCGCATCGCCCGGGACGCCCGGGTGGGCAGCGGTGTCGACCGGGTCGAGTACGAGGCGGGCCGGCAGCGGTTCGAGCGACTGCTCACCATCGACCCGGCCGTCGCCGCCGAGACCATCCTGCGTGGGGTGGCCCGTCGGCGGGGGCGGGTGCTGGTCGGCTGGTCGGCGCGGCTGCTGGACCTGCTGGCCCGGATCGCACCGGTCGGCCACGGCCGCCTCCTGGTCGCCGCCGGAAACCGGGCCGGCGCCCGTCGGCCCACCGCCGAGCGGACCCGTACGCCGGTCTGAGCGCGTTGGCCGGCTGGCGGCACCACGGCCGACGGCCGGAGCCCACCCGGGGCGCTGCCGGTGCTCGACAGAGGTCGTCGTCGGTGTCGTACTCCCAGCCGCCGCGCCGGTCATCGGCCCGCGAAGCGGTGCCGATCCGTCGTCGCGGCGGTAGGTTCGCCTCCGAGGCGAACGTGGCAGCCGCCGCCGACGAGCCGCCAGGTGGCGATGACGGCGGGCGGGCCGGCACGGAGGAGGAGGACAGCGTGAGCCAGCAGGTACGGGGAGTCATCTCCCGCAGCAAGGGCGCGCCCGTCGAGGTCACCGAGATCGTGGTGCCCGACCCCGGTCCGGGCGAGGCGGTGGTCCGGGTGCAGTCGTGCGGCGTCTGCCACACCGACCTGCACTATCGCGAGGGTGGCATCAACGACGACTACCCGTTCCTGCTCGGTCACGAGGCCGCCGGCATCGTCGAGCAGGTCGGCGCGGGCGTGGACGCCGTCGCGCCCGGTGACTTCGTGGTGCTCAACTGGCGGGCCGTCTGCGGGGTGTGCCGGGCCTGCCGGCGGGGCCGCCCGTGGTACTGCTTCGCCACCCACAACGCCGCCCGGAAGATGACGTTGGCCGACGGCCCCGAACTGTCCCCGGCACTTGGCATCGGCGCCTTCGCCGAGAAGACCCTGGTCCACGCCGGCCAGTGCACGAAGGTCGACCCGGCGGCCCGCCCGGCCGCTGTCGGGCTGCTCGGCTGCGGGGTGATGGCGGGCCTCGGCGCGGCAATGAACACCGGCGGGGTGACCCGTGGTGACTCGGTGGCGGTGATCGGCTGCGGCGGTGTCGGCGACGCGGCGGTGGCCGGCGCGGCACTGGCCGGCGCGACGACGATCATCGCGGTGGACACCGACTCCCGCAAGCTCGACTGGGCCCGCAGGTTCGGCGCCACCCACACCGTCAACGCCTCCGAGGCCGACCCGGTGGCGGAGATCCAGGCCGCCACCGGCGGCTTCGGCGCCGACGTGGTGATCGACGCGGTCGGCCGGCCGGAGACCTGGAAGCAGGCCTTCTACGCCCGCGACCTGGCCGGCACCGTCGTGCTGGTCGGCGTACCCACGCCCGAGATGCGCGTCGAGCTGCCCCTGCTGGACGTCTTCGGTCGCGGTGGCGCCCTCAAGTCCAGCTGGTACGGCGACTGCCTGCCCAGCCGTGACTTCCCGATGCTCACCGAGCTGTACCTGCAGGGCCGCCTCGACCTGGACGCCTTCGTCACCGAGGAGATCGGCCTGGACGGGGTGGAGGAGGCGTTCGCCCGGATGCACCGCGGCGACGTGCTCCGCTCGGTGGTGGTCTTCTGATGGCCGCCCGGATCGACCACGCGGTCACCTCCGGCACCTTCTCCCTCGACGGCCAGACCTTCGACGTCGACAACAACGTCTGGGTGGTCGGCGACGACACCGAGTGCGTCGTGATCGACGCCCCGCACGACGTCGACGCCATCCTCGAGGTGGTGGCCGGGCGGCGGGTCACCGCGATCGTCGCCACGCATGCCCACGACGACCACGTCCGGGTCGCCCCGAGGTTGTCCCGGGCCACCGGCGCCCCGGTGCTGCTGCACCCCGCCGACCGGGTGCTGTGGGATCTGGTACATCCGGACGAGGCACCCGGCGGCACCCTCGACGACGGCCAGACCATCGAGGTGGGCGGCACCACGCTTACCGTGCTGCACACTCCTGGGCACAGCCCCGGCGCGTGCTGCCTGCACGCCCCGGAGCTGGGTGTCGTCTTCACCGGCGACACCCTGTTCGCCGGCGGCCCGGGCGCCACCGGCCGCTCGTACAGCGACTTCGGCACCATCGTCGACTCGATTCGCTACCGGCTGCTCACCCTCCCGCCGGCGACCACGGTGCACACCGGGCACGGCGACAGCACCACCATCGGGGCCGAGGCTCCGCAGCTGCCACAGTGGCTGGCCAGAGGCCACTGAGATCGGTGCCGGCCCGGCCCGCCGAAACCGGGATGCGGAGGCGGGCCGGTCCCGACGAGACTGCCGGCATGTCCGTCGACCCGACGCTGACCGCCGCGCAACGTGCGGCACTGCGCCACGTGCGCGCGGTGGCACTGCGCGACCGTCCCGCCGCGCTGGCCGTCATCGGACGGGCACTGGCCGGCACCGGCGTACGCCACGAACCGGAGCGGCTCGTCGCGGCGATCGGCCGGCAGGGGCGGGTCACCCTCAACTTCCATCCGGACCGGCTGCGCGCCGACGGCCGCACGGTCGCCGAGGCGCTCGCCACCGAGGGGGTGTACCGCAGCCAGTTCGAGACGCGGATCTCCAACGGTGGCCTCACCGCGTACCCCGGCGGGGACCGTGACCGCTGGGAACAGCGCCTGTTCGGCGGTGCCTACCAGCGACCGGGCGTCGGCCCGGCGGAGCGGCCGAAGTACGGCGGCCTGAACCTGCTCGACCATCCCGACGGGGCCTGTCCCCGGTTCGGCTCCTGCCACCTGCGACTGCGTCCCGAGGTGCTGATCCGGACCACCTTCTGCTTCGGCGACAGCCACCTCGGACCCCGTGACGTGGGCACCGTCGACGTGGTCGAGCCGGTGCTGGCGGCCCTGATCGCCGCCACCGCCGAGACCGGTGTGTGCCTGGGCCGACCCGGCGTGGATCTGGTGAGCCTCACCGGCGAACTGCTGCGCCGTCGGGAGGCGCTGGCCGCGACACCCCGGGCCGCCGGCCGCGCCCTCGACGACTACGTCGAGGCCCAGGTGCACGGCGAGGTTCGACTGGACCGGGACGTTCTGGAACTTGTCGTCGATCCCTCGTTCCGAGGCACCGGCACCGGAAGAAGCCTGGTCGCCACCGCCCGCCGGTACGGCTTCCCGATACGCTGGCACGCCGGCTTCGCACTGCCGGTGGACCGGGTGGACGCCGAGTTCCGTGGGCCGGCGATCCCGCCGCTGGCGGCCCGGGTGCACGCCGAGTTCGCCCGCGCGGGCGAGCCGCTGCACGCCGCACTGATCGGGCGGGCCGCGGCGTCGGTGGTGACCGAGCCGGGGCGGTGGGCCGACCGAGGGCCGTCCGCGGACACGTTGCAGCACCTCAAGCAGCTCTGGCACGTCCTGGTGCGCTTCGGTGACCCGCACGAGGCTTGAGACCGGCTGTCCGTTTCGTGCCCGACCGGAGCGGCTTCGGCGGTCTGCGCCGTGACCTGGGTCGCAGCCGACCGCCACCAGCGCATTTCCGGAATGGCGGACATGCCAGCCGGGTTGTGTCCCCCATAGTGCCGGCTGGCAAACCTCGACCGGCCGCACCTGTCCCCCGAGAGCGGCTCGACCCCGAGCGGCTCGTACCCGATCGAAAGGGCAACCATCGTGAAGCCGGACTTCACTCGATGGCTCCCGGCCATCGCGACGATCCCGAACCGGAAGACCGCGCTCAGCGTGGTGGGCGTGACCGCCCTCGCCGGACTCGCCTTCGGCCCCACCGCTGTGGCCGCACCGATCACCGCCGGCCCGCATGCGGGCGCGGTCGCGGCGATCGACCGGGCCACCGGTCGCACCAGCACCGGCGTGACAGTGGAATCCGGGCTGACCACCGCCGGCCGCACCGACCAGCCGGACGCCGGGAAGCCGACCCGTGGCGACCTGATCCCGCACGGCGTGCAGGGCGCGCAGTCGCGCGTCCCGCTCGACGCCGCCCAGCGCGACAACGCCAAGACCATCATCGAGGTGGCCAAGCGCACAGGTGTGGGTGAGCGCGGTGCCGTGATCGGCATCGCCACCGCGTTGCAGGAGTCGAAGCTCTACAACCTCGGGCACCTGGGTGCGTGGAACGACCACGACTCGCAGGGCCTGTTTCAGCAGCGTCCGTCGACCGGATGGGGCAGCGTGGAACAGATCACCGATCCCGAGTACTCCTCGACCGTCTTCTTCGAGGCGCTGAAGAACGTCGGCGGCTGGCAGGATCTGCCGCTGACCACCGCCGCGCAGACGGTGCAGGTGTCGGCCTACCCGTTCCACTACGCGCAGTGGGAGGAGCAGGCGGCGGACATCGTCTCCCAGCTCTGGTGACACCGAATCAGTGAACTCGCGGCCGGCCCCGCTCGCGGGGCCGGCCGCGGTGGTTGCGGACGATGTCGACGGCGGCCGCCACCAGGGCCAGCGCGATGATCGCGGCAGAGGTGAGCAGCGACCGCTCGAACGCCCTCGACCAGGCGTCCGCGCCGTCGGCAAGCGCGGAGAAGAAGACCGCGCCGACCACCGCGATCCCGGCGGCCGAACCGATCCGCTGCCCCGTCTGCAACATCCCGGCGCCGCTGCCGGCCTGCGGTACCGGCACCTCCGACAGGGTCAGCGTCTGGTTCGGGGCGATCACCAGGCCACTGCCGATGCCGGCGAGCAGCAGCGGCAGCGCGGTCACCCAGGGCACGGGGGCGCGCGGTGCCAACTCGATGGCAAGCGCGGCGAGGCCCAGGCCGGCCACCACGGCGACCAGCCCGATGGCGACCAGCGGGCGGCCGTACCTGTTGACCAGCCGCCCGCCGACGGCGGACGCGACTGCCGAACCGAGCGCGAACGGGGTGATCGCCGCACCGGCGACCAGGGCGCTGTAGCCACGCCCGTTCTGCAGGTAGAGAGTGAAGATGAAGAAGATCGCGGTGAACCCGCCGAAGTAGAGCAACGCGATCGCCGAGCCGAGGCCGTACGACCGGTGACCGAACAGGCGGACGTCGAACAGCGGCGGGCCGTGCCGGGCGTACCGTCGCTCCCAGCCGACGAAGCCGGCGAGTGTGGCCAGGCCGGCGGGCACCAGCAGCCACTTCGTCGGGCCGTGCCACTGCTCGCGCTGCACCAGCGGTAGCAGCACGAGCGTCACGCCGATGCCGAGCAGCAGCACGCCGACCGGGTCGAACCGGCGTTGCGCGCCGCGTGGGGTGACCCGACCGGGCAGCAACCGCCAACCGAGCAGCACCGCGACGATCCCTACCGGCACGTTGACGAAGAAGACCCACCGCCAGCCGTGTTCCGGGCCACCGGCGGCGATCAGCAGACCGCCGAGCAGCGGACCGATCGCGGTGGAGATGCCGATGGTGGCACCGAGCCACCCGAAGGGCCGGGCCCGCTCGGGACCGGCGAACAGCTGCTGAATCAGGCCGGTCACCTGCGGGTTCACCACACCGGCGGCGGCACCCTGGAGCAGTCTGGCGGCGATCAGCCAGCCGGGGGACTGGGCCATCCCGGCCAGCGCGCTGGTCAGCGTGAACAGGGCGATACCGAAGACGAAGGCGTTGCGCCGCCCCCGGACGTCACCGAAGCGTCCCGCCGGCACCAGGACCAGACCGAAGCTCAGGGCGTACCCGGACAGCACCCATTGCAGGTCGCTCGGATCGGCCCGCAGGGCACGTTCCAGGGACGGCAGGGCGACGTTGACGATGCTGATGTCGAGCAGCGTCATGAACGCCGCGACCAACCCCACCCCGAGGGCCTGCCAGCGTCGCCGCCCGTCCAGCGCCGCCCCGGACCCCGCCGAACCGTCGGGCCCGGCGGAGCTCAACCGGCGATCCGGCGCCGGGTCGTCGGGTGGCGCGCGCGGCCGCCGGTCATGCCAGTTGCTGCGCGCAGAAGCGGGGGCCGAAGTCGAGCCCGGCCATCGGAGAATCCTCCCGGTGCAGCAGGTTCTTCTCGGTCAGCAGGTGCAACGGGGTCTGCAGTTGCTCCTCGGTCAGGCCGCACTCCTGCGCGATCATGTCCGGGTACGGGACCTGGCCGCGGGCCTCCAGGGCCGCCACCGCGTCGTACACCCGCGCCTCGACGTCCGACAGCCGCACCTGTTGCATGGTGTCCTCCTCGCGCCTCGTCCGCCTGCGGCAGGCGGTCTGCGGCGGGCGGTTACCCGGTGCGCCGGAGAAGATGCCCGCCGCGGGCCTGCTCCGGCCGACCGTGGCGGCCTGCCCGGTCGGTCCGGCACCGGATGACGAACGACGGGTACGGCGGGACGCCGCCCCGCCCGATCGGCTGTCGCGTCGGCGCCGCCGCGCGCCTCGGCTGATCTACCCTGCACCAGTGAGCGTCTGGGAACTCGTGGTGATCGGCGGTGGTCCCGCCGGGCTCTCCGCCGGCTACGCCGCCGCCCGGCGAGGGGTGCGCACGCTTGTCGTCGAGCGCGCCGCGCATCCCCGGTACAAGACCTGCGGTGGTGGTCTGATCGGCACCTCGTTGGCCGCGCTGGCCGGACGGATCGAGGTACCCGCCCATGACACCGTGGACCGGATCACCTTCACCCTCGACGGGCGGGGCGGGTTCACCCGCCGGCACGGCGCGGGGCCGCTGGTGAGCATGGTGCGCCGGGAGGAGTTCGACGACCGGCTCCGGGCCGCCACGGTGGCTGCCGGGGCCGAGGTCCGCGAGCGGGCGACCGTCAGGTCGGTGGAGCAGGACCCTGATGTCGTACGCCTGCGACTCGCCGACGGCGAGGTGCTGCTGGCCCGTACCGTCATCGGTGCCGACGGTTCGTCCGGGGTGAGCGCCCGGCACGTGGGGGTGCGCCACCGCCAGGTGGACCTGGGGCTGGAACTGGAGCTGCCGGTACCGCCGCCCGAGCAGGCCCGTTGGCGGCGCCGAGCGCTACTCGACTGGGGCCCGCTGCCCGGCTCGTACGCCTGGGTCTTCCCGAAGGGTGACCGGCTCACCGTCGGCGTGATCGCGGGTCGGGGGGAGGGGGAGCGGACCCGGCAGTACCTGCGGCGGTTCGTCGACCGCCTCGGCCTGGCCCAGGTGTCGCCGGCGCACGACTCGGGTCACCTGACCCGTTGCCGAACCGACGACTCGCCGTTGCGGCGGGGTCGGGTGCTGGTTGCCGGCGACGCCGCCGGCCTGTTGGAGCCCTGGACCAGGGAGGGGATCAGCTACGCGCTGCGCTCCGGCGAACTGGCCGGGGCGGCGGTGGCTGACGCCGATCTCGCCGGCTACGAACGGTCGGTGACCGAGCGCCTCGTCCCGGCCATGCGGGCCGGGCATCGGCTGCTCGACGTCTTCTCCCGGCGACCTGCGGTCTGCCACACGCTGCTCGCCACGCCGCCGGGCTGGCGCGCCTTCACCCGGTTCTGCCTGGGTCGCGCCGACTTTGACGAGCTGGTCGGGCGGGCGCCGGTCCGGGCCGCGCTGGCCCTGGCGGACCGCCTGCCGGGCCCCAGGCGCAGCGTCGCCGGCACGAGTGTCTGACCGACAACGGACGCGCCCGGTACCGGGCGCCGGCCCGGCCGGCGAACCACCAGCCATCCAGGATCCTAGGATGCCTTACGCGTGGTGATCTACCCGGGCGTTTCCGAGGGCACCACCCGGGTAGGGCTTGCGGGGGAGCGCAACCCCACGACCCCGGGCGAGGAGACCTTCGTGAGCGAGACGCAGCACACCCAGCAGGACCCGACCGAGCAGTACGGCCAGCAGTCAGGGCAGCCGAACCAGCAGCAGAACCCGCCGGGCCGGACCGGCGAGATGACGCCGAAGCCGGACCACGGGGAGGACTCGTACCGGGGCACCGGCAAGCTCGACGGCAAGAAGGTGGTGATCACCGGCGGTGACTCCGGTATCGGCCGGGCGGTCGCCATCGCGTACGCCCGGGAGGGCGCCGACGTGCTGATCTCCTACCTCGGTGAGGAGGAGGACGCGGACGCCCGGGAGACGGTGCGACTCATCGAGGCCGCCGGTCGTAAGGGTGTCGCGATCCGGGGTGACATCGCCGACGAGCGCAACTGCGAGGCGTTGATCGAGCGGGCGGTGAGCGACCTGGGTGGCATCGACATCCTGGTGAACAACGCGGCGTACCAGATGGCGCAGGACAAGGGCATCGCCGGCATCAGCACCGAGCAGTTCGACCGGGTGTTCAAGACCAACCTGTACGCGATGTTCTGGCTGTGCAAGGCGGCGTTGCCGCACCTGGGCGAGGGGTCCACAATCATCAACACGTCGTCGATCCAGGCCTTCGACCCGTCGCCGCAGTTGCTCGACTACGCCACCACCAAGGCGGGGATCGCGAACTTCACCAAGGCCCTCGCCGCGGACCTGGTCGATCGGGGCATCCGGGTCAACGCGGTGGCGCCGGGGCCGATCTGGACGCCGCTGATCCCGGCGACCATGCCGGAGGAGAAGGTCGAGCAGTTCGGCACCGACACCCCGGTCGGCCGGCCTGGTCAGCCGGCGGAGCTGGCACCGGCGTACGTCTTCTTCGCCTCGCAGGAGTCGAGCTTCATCACCGGCGAGATCCTGGGCGTCACCGGCGGCCGCTTCACCAAGTGACCGTGGTGCTCGACCCCTCGACGTGGAGGCCCCGCTGACCGGTGCGGGTCGGCGGGGCCGCGTTCAGCGGGGCCAGTGCGCCAGTTGCCGCCGAACCTGGACGATGTCGGCGGGGCCGAGGCCGTAACGGGTGAACCGGCCGTCCGGAATCCGATCGAGGTATCGGCCGGCCGCCCGCACATCCTCGTCGTCGAGCGCGGGATCGAGCTGCCGGGCGAGATCCAGCAACTCCGCCACCGACCGGTCCTCCAGGGCGGAGGCCACGTCTATGTAGTCGCGTACCTCGCGCCGGTTGACCAGGGCGGCGGTCTTGTTGGCGATGAGGTCTCGGACGTCCATGACCGGTCCGAGGTCCATCACCACCGGGCTGCGGTGCCGGTCGAGCCGGGCCAGGCTGAGGCGGATCCGCCGGTTGTCCCGGGTGACGACGAAGTCCCGTAGGTCCCGGTCGAAGCCGTCGAAGAGGTCACCGAGGTCGCTGTCCGGGTCGGCGTCGGTCACCTCGAATCCGGCCATCTCCAGCGCGGCCCGGACGTCGGCGGCTGCCGCGGCGGCGGCACCCTCCACGTCAGCGAAGAGGTCGACGTCCTCGGTGGGGCGGGTGACCAGTCCGTGCGCGGCCCAGGCCACCCCGCCGCCGAGAACGAAACGGTGCGGCCCGGCCACGGTCAACGCGACCCGGGCGACCTCGCGGTAGAACTCGTGTGGATGCGCGTCCGGGGATGCCCCGGTCACGCCGACCGAAGACCCTGGTGTCGGCTCTCCCACGCCAGCCGTACCCCCCGGGGCAGATTGAGCAGTTTCCACACCCGGCGCAGCGTCCGCCCGTTCACCAGGCGGCGCAGGTCGTCGACGTTCGTGGTCTCGCGCAGCACGTTCTCGTACAGCCAGAGCAGCTGGTCCGGGTCGGCGAGGTCGAACGCCCGGTCGGCGCACCACATCAGCCGCACCGGCAGCTCCACCACCCCTCGGGTGGGTCCGCGCAGTTCGGCGAGTGTCCGGGCCACCACGGCGGGGCGGCCGGGTCGGGCCAGGTGCGCCACGCCGGTCGTGGTGGGGGAGACGGCCTGCATGGTGTCAGGGTAACCCCAGATCGGGGCGACCCGGTCCGATGACCTGTTCTGGGTTCGCCGGGGGGTGTCCGTTGTTGGGCCTGTCGTGGCCTGTCGTGGGGTTCGTTGTGGGTGCTGTTGGGGGTGTGGCCCGCCGTGCCCGGCTCCGGGCGGTCAGGCTTGATCCCTGCGCCGGGCACG
>NZ_JBFAML010000039.1:0-42074 GCF_040660295.1 Micromonospora sp. NPDC049891 | reverse complement strand
GCGCGGCTGCGGCGCACCATCGTCGTCGAGGTGCTCGGTGTGGGCGGTGAACGCGTCCCGGTCGCCGTCCCACCGCCCGGCCACCCGGGCGCCGCCCACGGCGGCGGCACCACGACGGATCAGCCCTTGACGCTGCCGGCGAGCAGCCCGCGAACGAAGTAGCGCTGCAACGACAGGAACACGATCAGCGGTACGACGATCGAGACGAACGCTCCGGCGGTCAACCTTTGCCACTCGTTGCCCCGGGTACCGGCCAGTTCGGCCAGGCGGACGGTGAGCGGCGCGGTGACGTCGCTGCCGCCGGCGAAGATGAGCCCGACCAGCAGGTCGTTCCAGACCCAGAGGAACTGGAAGATGCCGAACGCGGCCAGGGCCGGGGCAACCAGGGGCAGCACGATGGTGCGGAAGATCTTCGGGTGGGTGGCCCCGTCGACCCGGGCAGCCTCCATCAGATCCTTCGGTAGCTGCGAGATGAAGTTGTGCAGCAGGTACACGGCGAATGGCAGCGCGAAGCAGGTGTGCGCGAACCACACCTGAGCGAAGTTCTGCGCGCCGTCGAGGTTCCAGGCGGGCATCAGGGTGACGCCGCCCAGGCTGACTCCGCGCGAGAAGAAGCTCAGCAGCGGCACCAGGGCCATCTGCAGCGGCACGATCTGGAGCGCGAAAATGGCGATGTAGACCCAGTCCCGGCCCCGGAAGTTGATCCACGCCAGCGCGTACGCGGCCATGGCCGCGAACGCGAGCGGGAACAGCACCGACGGCAGGGTGATCACCAGCGAGTTGATGAAGTAGCTGGCGAGCTGCCCGGACGAGGCGGACTGCCCGAACAGCACCTCCTGGTAGTTCTGGAGGGTGAACTCCGGGTCCCGGAAGAAGGTCCACCAGCCGGTGGTCTTGATCTGGTTCTCCGGCCGGAACGAGGAGACGAACAGACCGAAGGTGGGGATGGTCCAGACGACCGCGATGACGATGGCGACAAGCGTGGCGGTGTGGGTGTTGAGTCGCTTGCGGACCCGCGACGCCGGCGTCGGCCGCCCGCTGGTGTCCTGTGCGCCGGTGGCGACCGGGGGAGTGGTGGTGGTCATCTCAGCCCTCCCGTCGCTGCTGGCGGAGGTTGCGGATCTGGAAGATCACGATGGGGATCACCAGGACGAAGAGGAAGACCGCCAGCGCGGAGCCCTGCCCGTTCTGGCCGTACCGGAACGCCTGGTTGTACATCTCGTTGGCGATCACGCTGGTGTCGTAGTTGCCGTTTGTCGAGGTGCGGACGATGTCGAAGACCTTCAGCGTGGCGATCGAGATGGTGACCACCACCACGATCAGCGCGGGCCGGATGCTCGGCAGGGTGATCTGCCAGAACATCTGCCACGGGCTCACCCCGTCGAGCCGGGCGGCCTCGACGATGTCGGCCGGAATCGCCTTGATCGCCGCGGACAGCACCACCATCGCGAAACCGGCCTGGATCCAGACCATGATCACGATGAGCAGCAGGGTGTTAAGCGGTGAGTCGAGCAGCCACTGCCGGGGCTCTCCGCCGAGGCTGACCACGATCTGGTTGAGCAGACCGATCTGTTCCTGCTCTTCGCCCCGGTAGGCGTACACGAACTTCCAGATGATGCTGGCACCGACGAACGAGATCGCCATCGGCATGAAGATCAGTGACTTCGCCACCGCCTCCAGCCGGGCCTTGTCGACCATGACCGCGTAGATCAGGCCGATGGAGGTCGCGACAAGCGGAACCAGAGTGACCCAGACCAGGGTGTTGAGCAGCACCCGCACGATCGAGTCGTCGGCGAACATCCAGCGGTAGTTGTCCAGGCCCACGAAGTTCTGGCTGCCGCCGTCCATGAAGGACAGCAGCGTGGTCCGGATCGCCGGGACGACCAGGCCGATCAGCAGCAGCAGTACCGTCGGCAACAGGAAGAACGTGGCGAACAGCCCCTCTCGGGACTTGGTCCGCCCAGGCAGCGGCGCCCCACTCGCGGACGCGGCCACGAGTTGCGCCTCACGTCGCCGTGCGAAGTAGGACGGCACCGCGTCGAGCAGCACGAGCAGGCCGCCCACCACCACCGCGAAGGCGACAAGCCCCCACAGCAGCATCATCAACTTGGGTGTCTGCTCGGCAAAGTCGAAGTTCATCAACCCTCCCCGGGTCCTCGGTAGAGCCGGTGGGCCGGCCCGCGCACGCGGACCGGCCCACCGCTGGAATTACTTCCAGCTGCTCTCGATGCCCTGGAGGACGGTGGCGGTGTCCCGCCCGTTGATCCAGTCGACCATGCCCTTCCAGAAGGTCCCGGCGCCGACGGCGGCGGGCATCAGGTCGGAACCGTCGAACCGGAAGACCGTGCTGTCGTCCTGGAGGATCTCCACCGACAGCTTGTCGATCGGGTTGGCGACGTTGGCCAGGTCGACCTTGTTGTTCGCGGACACCCAGTCGCCGATCTTCGCGCGGCTGTTGGCGTACTCGCCCGAGGCGAGGTACGTCTGCACGGCCTGCACCTCGGGACGGTCGGCGAAGGCCGTCACGAACTCGCCGCCGCCCAGCACCGGCTTGCCCTTGGCCGGGTCGATGGCCGGGAAGTAGAAGGCGAAGACGTCGCCGTCCTCGGCCACCCGGGTGCCCTCAGGCCACTGGTTGGCGTAGAAGGACGCCTGCCGGTGCAGCGCGCACTTGCCCTGCGTGATCGGCACGCCGGCTTCCTGGAAGGAGGTGGTGGCGATGCTGCGCACCCCGCCGAAGCCACCGTTGACGTACTTGTCGTTCTTCAGGATGGTGCCGGCGCGGTCCAGCGCCTCCGCGACCCGCGGGTCGTTGAAGGGGATCTCGTGCGTGGTCCACTGGTCGTAGACCTCGGGGGTCTGCGTCCGCAGCATCACGTCTTCGATCCAGTCGGTGGCCGGCCAGCCGGTGGCGTCACCGGACTCGATGCCGGCACACCACGGCTTGACGTCGCTCTCGGCGATCGTGTCGCTGAGCTGGATCATCTGGTCCCAGGTGGTCGGAACGGTCCAACCCTTCTCCTGGAACATCTTCGGCGAGTACCAGACGAACGACTTCACGTTCGACCCGAGCGGCGCACCGTAGAAGGTGCCGTTGACGGTGCTGTACTTCAGCCAGTCGGGCGAGTAGTTCTGCTCGGCCATGGCCTTGGTGTCGGCGCTGGCCGGCTTCAGCTGGTTGCGCTCGGCGAACCGGGCGAGCAGACCGGGCTGGGGGATGAAGGCCAGGTCGGGGGCGTTGCCGCCGTCCACCCGTACGGGGAGCTGGGCCTCGAACTCGCCGCTTCCCTCGTGGTTGATCTTGATGCCGGTGCAGTCCTCGAACTGCTTCCAGGACTCCGCCAGACGGTCGGCCTCGATGTCCCGGATCGACGAGTAGATGTTCACCGTCTTACCGTCGTGGCCCTGGTAGTTCTCGTACGGGGCGCACTCCGCGGAATCGGCGTTGCTGCTGCTGCCGCCGTCGTTGCTGCTGCTTCCGGTGCCGCAAGCGGTGGCGCTGAGTGCCAGTCCGATCGCGCCAACGATCGCGACAGCCTGGCGTGGCCTGGCAGAGACCGCCATGCCGTCCTCCTTCCTGTCCGGCGCCGGCCGGGATCGCATCCGGTTGACCTGGCGCCGGTCCGATGGGCGTTTTCACATGTAAGCGCTTGCATCTTCCGGGGTCCACCCCTTGGACGGACACGAGCGAGTAACAATCCGGAAACCTGGCAAGCGGCCATGATCACCTTCCCACCGGCGGCAGCGACCCCCGTCTATCAGCGGATACGTGCGCCGACCGGAACCAGCGCCAGGAGGATTTGCGGCGTCGGAGGCTGACCGGCGGGCACCGGCACGCCGCTTACGGCCGCCAGGATCGCCCACCGCCGATGGCTGGGCGCGCTCATCTGCCAGACCTGGTGACGACGCCGATCGTGGGGCTGGCTACGGACGACGCCTGCCGGACGAGCTACCGCGCCTTGTCGTGGACGGCCGCCTGCTCAGGCGTGATCTCCGGCGTTGGCGGTCCTGGGGGTCCTGGGGGTCCTGGGGGTGCTGGGGATCGTGGCGGTCCTGGGCGGTCCCGGTGGCCGGCCGGCGCCGGTCAGCTGTTCAGCTGCCAGATCGAGTAGTTGAGGGCCGCGGCGAAGGTGACCCAGGCCCAGTAGGGCAACAGCAACGCCGCCGCCAGGCGGCTCGCCCGGGCGAACAGCAGCACTGTCACACCGATCGCCAGCCACAGCAGGATGATCTCGACGAACGCCAGCCCGTACCGGTCACCGGCGAAGAAGAGTGGCGTCCAGGCGGCATTGAGCACGAGTTGGACCGCCCACGCGCCGAGCGCCGCACCGAACCCCACCCGGCGCCAGACCAGCCAGGCGGCGACCGCGATCGTCACGTAGAGGACGGTCCAGACCGGGCCGAAGAGCCAGGACGGCGGTGACCACGCCGGCTGATCGAGGTTCGCGTACTGGTCGGCGGCGCCCGAAGCGGCCAGATTGCCGATGACGGCGGCGGCCAGCACGGCCAGCGCGAAGCCGGCAAGCGCCCACCACTTGCCGGCACCGTTCCGTCGGGTCTGTTCCGCAGTCGTCGACATGGTCGGTGGTTCTCCGCTCAGCGGGGGTGGCAAACATGCCCCGTGGTCGTGCGTCGGGCAACCCTCGGCGTCGCAGGCAGATCAGCCGGCCGTCGCCGCCGGACCGCAGACAGCACGCCGGGGTCGCCGCGTCCGGTGACTCCTGTCGGGAGGACGGAGTACCGGTCGCGACGACCCCGGCGGGTCCGGTGAGCGACGCACTGCGCCGCCAGGTCAATTGAAGATGCTGACCCCACCCGGGCCGACGAGCAGCCCGACAACGATGAGGACGATGCCCCAGAGGATCTGCCGGCGGAACAGCGCGAGGATGCCGGCAACCACCAGTACGACTGCGAGAATCCAGAGAATCAGCTCCATGGTTGCTGAATACCCCCGGCAGCGACTCCGGAAACCTCGCCCTGATCAAGGTGATCGCCCAGGTGGAACACGCTGTACGCCTGCTTGATCACCGGGTGGGCCACGTTGCGGACGCGTACCCCGCCCGGGGTGGTGCCCCGCTCGGAGCCGTGATGGGCGTGCCCGTGCAGGGCGAGCGCGGTCGGCGCGGAATCGATCGCCTGCCCCAGCTGGTAGCAGCCGAGGAACGGATAGATCTCCAACGGCTCTCCGGCCAGGGTGTCCGGCACCGGGGCGTAATGGGTGAGCGCCACGAGCACGTCGCAGTCGAGCGAGCGAAGCGCCTCGCCCAACCGGTCAGCGCTCTCGGTGGTGGTGCGTACGAACGCCTTCATCTCCGGCTCGCCGAAGTCGCTGGCGCACCGGCCGGCGAAACCGCCACCGAAGCCCTTCACCCCGGCGACGCCGAGCCGACCACCCGGACAGTCCAGCGCCACCCCGTCGCCTTCCAGCACGGTGATGCCCGCTTCGTCGAGCGCTCCGATCACCTGCGGCACCTGGTCGCACTGGTGATCATGATTGCCCAACACGGCGATCACCGGTACCCCCAGGCCACCGAATTCCTGGGCCACGCAGCGGGCCTCGGCCTCAGTGCCGTGCCGGGTCAGGTCACCGGCGAGCAGCACGGCGTCGACGCTGCCGGGCAGTTCCTCCAGGGCCGGCCGGAACCGGCCGAGCACGTCCTTGTCCAGATGCACGTCGCCCACTGCGGCGATCCGGATAGCCATCGAACCTCCTCAGGGCAGTTGCTCGATCTCCGTGGGCGCCTGCGCGCGGATCACCCCGATGTCGCTGGTGATGGGCACGTCCGGGAAGCGGTCGGCCACCCGGCGCAGGATCTCCTCCCGCCGGTGCGCGCTCTCGACCTCGCCGTGCAGCACGAGAGCGCGTTCGGTGCGGATCACGGTGATTCCCTGTTCGGCGACGGCCGGATCCTCGGTGAGCAGCCGGTGGATCTCCGCCTCGACGTACTCGTCGGGCGGCCCGGCGCCGGAGTCGCGGTGCACGGTCACGGTCTCCCCTTCTCGTCAGCGGTGCCGGAGTCCGGCACGACGTCCAGCCTGTCCAGCAGCACCAGGAACGACTCGGCGTACGGCGAGTGCTGCGTCTCCTTGCGTACCCGTTCCCAGTCGATCTGCTCACGCAGCGAGCGGGCCAGCGGCAGCCCTCGGGCGAAATCGCAGTAGTGCTGGGAGAAGCTCAGCAGCTTGTGCACCATCAGCTGGGTGGCTGACAGCACCGGCATGTGAATGGCGTCGACCGGCCGCACGACGGTGTCGGCGAACGTCTCCTCGGTCACCGGCGTCTCGATCGGGCGGTGGATCAGGTCCACCATCCGGCCGCCGTCGTAGACCTTGACCAGCCAGTCCTCCGGCGGACGCTCGGCGGTGAAGCCGCTCTGCACCAGCGCCTCCAGCGCGGCTTCGACGTCGGATTCGCGGATCAGGAAGTCGACGTCGTGCTCGCTGGAGTGCCCGCCGTGCGCGTAGACGGCGAAGCTGCCGCCGAGAGCGAACGGGATCTCCGACTGCTTGAGCACGGCGGCGACCTTCTTGAGGGTGTGTAGGAGAGTCTCGTCGTCGCGCTCGGCCATCTCGCCTCTCCCGTCGAATCGTCGGGGTGCCACCGGTGGGATCTCCGATCGGTACCCGGCATTCCGGTCGTCCACACCTGCCCCGCGCGCGCAACGGGATGAACAGGGCGTAAACCGGATCTATGGCGCGTCCACCGTGCGTCTGTCGGATAACCTTTCGAGGGTGGCCAGATCGACGGGAGCGCCCGATTCGACGGGAGTCCGGCGCGGCAGAGGCCGGCTCCGCACCGTAGCCCTGATCGGCATCGACGGCTCAGGCAAGACCACCCAGGCGTACCGGCTCGCCGAGGCGCTCACCGCGGCCGGGTACCCGGCCACCTATCACCGCAACGCGGGCGGGCGGCGCTGGCTCGGCCGGGCGGCGCACCGACTCGGCCGGCCGGACGCCCAGGGGTTACTCGGGCGGGACGGCATGCTCCTGGTGGAATCAGTGCTCCGCTGGCTGGCCATCGCGATGACACTGCTCGGTGGCCTGTTCACCGGGCGGGTGGCCGTGATGGACCGCTACGCGGCCTGCCAGTACGCCAGTCTCCGGGCACACGGCGGGCACCGCTGGGAGCGGCTGGTCCGGGCCGCCTACCGGCTCTTTCCCCGACCGCAGGTGACGTTCCTGCTGACCGTCGAGCCGATCGAGGCGTACCGGCGGATCGAACGCCGGGGCACCGACCACGAGAGTCTGAGCTTTCTGGCCGCCGCCGACCTGGCCTACCGCACGCTGCCGGAGTATCCGACGTTCGTGCCGGTCAACGCGGATCTCCCGGCTGAGGAGATCGCCCGGGAGATCCGTGGGCATCTGAACACCTGGCTGGTGGGCGGGGGCGAGCCGACCGGGCGTGCCCCGACGGGGGGCACCGCACCGGTGCCGGAACTGGTCCCGCTTCAGGCCCGCCCGTAGACCGGTACGGCCGCGCCGCTGGTGGGTGCCGACTCGTCCGACGCGAGGAAGCGGATCACCGAGGCGATCTCGGCCGGGTCCACCCAGCGGGTGTGATCGGCGTCCGGCATCGCGTCGCGGTTGGTCGGGGTGTCGATGACGCTCGGCAGCACCGTGTTGCAACGGACCCCGGCCGCCTTGTACTCCGCCGCCACGGCGGCGGCGAAGCCGAGCACTGCGGCTTTTGCGGTGACGTAGCCGGCCACACCCGGGAAGGGCGCGACCGCCGCGCGGGCCGCGACACAGACCACCGCGCCACCACCGGCGGCGAGCAGGTGCGGCAGCGCGGCACGGGTGACCAGGTGGGTCGGGCGGAGGTTGAGGGTGAGCATCCGTTCGAAGTCCTCGACCGGCGTCTCGTGCACCAGTCCGCCGCTGGCGTATCCGCCGACGAGGTTGACCACCGCACGTAGTGGTGCCGCGGGATCGCCGGCCGCCACCTCGGCCACCCGGGCCGCGTCCTGCGGGTCGGTCAGATCTGCGCTGATCCGGACCGGAGCGTTGACCTCGGCGTCGCCTACCGGGTCCGGTTGCTGGCGCTGGGGCGCGACCACGCGCCACCCCGCTGCTACGAACGCGGCGCTGACCGCCGCGCCCAGTCCGCCCGTGGCCCCGGTGACCAACACACTGCGATTCGCCATGAGCTGAGGTTAGTGCGGTGTCCGGACGGCGGGTGCCGAGCCCCACCCGACCCGGTGGACCCGGCCCGGCGGGGGAGGTGGCCCGGGCGCGGCGGGTGGCAGGCTGGACCTGCCGGCATCGGCGCGCGTCATGGTTGACGCTTCCGGGCTCATGAAAGTAAGTTTCAAAGGTGGCGAAAAGGCCGAAGGTTTCCGCGAATCCCGAGCCCGGTGGGCTGATCGTCCACATCAGCGGCCTGCTCCCGGCGTTGTCGCCGGCCGAGCAACGGGTCGCCCGGCTGGTGGTCGCCAACCCCGCCGACGCGGCCCGGCGCACCATCACGGACCTCGCCACCGCCGCCGACACCTCCGAGGCGACAGTCATCCGGTTCTGTCGTTCGGTCGGCATGGACGGCTACCCGCAGCTTCGGATCCGGCTGGCCGCGGAGGCCGCCCGGCGGGTCGAGCCGCCGGACGCGCGCGTGGTCGGCGGAGACATCCCGCCCGGTGCCGACCTGGCCCAGATCATCGCGACAATCGCCTTCAACGACGCGCGTGCCGTGGAGGAGACCGCCGAACAGCTCGACCCGACGGTCTGCGAGCGGGTGGTGGACGCCATCGTCGGTGCCGGCCGGATCGACATCTACGGCGCCGGTGCGAGCGGCTTCGTCGCCTCGGACTTCCAGCAGAAGCTGCACCGCATCGGCCGCACCGCCTTCTACTTTCCCGACGTGCACACCGCGTTGACCTCGGCGGCCCTGCTCGGCCGCGGCGACGTCGCCATCGGCATCTCGCACACCGGCACCACTTCCGACGTGGTCGAGGTGCTGGAGCAGGCCCGGTCCCGGGGGGCCACGACGGTGGTGCTGACCAACTTCCCACGCTCCCCGGTCACCGAGGTCGCCGACCACGTCCTCACCACCGCCGCGCGTGAGACCACCTACCGGTCCGGTGCGACAGCCAGCCGGCTGGCCCAGCTCACCGTGGTCGACTGCCTCTTCGTCGGGGTGGCCGCGCGTAACCGGCCCCGGGCCCGCAAGGCGCTGGAGGTGACCGCCGAGGCGGTCCGTTCCCACCGGCTGGGCTCCGGCCGGAGGCGGGCATGACGGCCGAAGCCGTCGAGCCCCAGGGAACGGGAACCTCCGCCAATGCCGGCCGACCGGTCGTCCGGGTCGGCGCACCGACCGAGCGGCGCGATCCGCGAAGCGTCGACCTGGATCTGATGTCCACCCGGGACGTACTCGCCGTGATCAACGAGGCGGACCGACGGGTGCCGGCCGCGGTGGCCGCCGTGCTCGACGAGATCACCAGCTCCGTCGAGCTCGCGGTGACCGCACTGCGTGACGGCCGCCGGGTGCACTACTTCGGCGCCGGCACCTCCGGGCGGCTGGGCGTACTGGACGCCGCCGAGCTGGCACCGACCTTCAACTCGCCACGACACTGGTTCTGCGCCCACCTCGCCGGAGGGCCGGAGGCGATGTGGCGGGCCGTGGAGGACGCCGAGGACGACGACGCCCGAGGTGCCGCGGAGGCGGACGACTGTGTCTCCGCCGGGGACGTGGTGGTGGGGTTGACCGCGAGTGGGCGTACCCCGTACGTCCTCGGTGCGCTCGCCGCGTCCCGGGCCAACGGTGCCGCGACGGTGCTGCTCTGCGCGAACCCGGAAACGCCGTCCGCCCGGGCAGTTGACGTCTTCATCGGGGTGGACACCGGACCGGAGGTGGTGGCCGGTTCGACGAGGATGAAGGCGGGCACCGCCCAGAAACTCGTGCTGAACGGCTTCTCGACGGCGGTCATGGTGCGTCTGGGGCGGGTCTACTCGAACCTGATGATCGACGTGGTGGCCACAAACGCGAAGCTCCGGGGACGAATGATCTCGATCCTCATGGAGTCGACAGGCTGTGCCGACGAGGTCGCCCGGCAAGCTCTCGACGAGGCTGACGGTGACCTGAAGGCCGCACTCGTCAGCCTCGTCTCCGGGGTGGCGGTGACCACCGCGCGGGCCGCCCTGGCCCGCTCCGCCGACCAGGTACGCGGTGCTCTGGCTCTGCTCGCGTCCTGAACGCGACAGTCCGGGAAACCGCGCTGCGGCGGCGGGCATAGGACCGGGGCGCGGATTGTTCATCAGGGCGTGGGGTATTACCACCGGCGTGGATGAACCGAGCGGTCCACGTACGCGTATCAGGCAGTGACCAGGATCGCAGCACGGCGGTGACCCGGGTCGCTGTGGCTATCGGCCAGGCAGTGCTGCCATGGACCGGACGGACGGCGATCCGTCGATCTGTCGACCTCACGGGGTACCTGCCGATGACAGCCAGGCAGGGTGCTGACAGCAAACGTGGACGCTGCTCTCAGCGGATTATCAGGCATTCGTGACACTTTCGACCCACGACATGGAATCCCCGACACGTCTCATCTGTTGTGTAGATGTCAGCACCGATGGGCACAGCGGAGGTTACGGGGGAGGGCTGATGGGCGTGGGGATGGCAAGGAACCGGGCAACCGGCGCGAGCGAGGGGACCGTGGGCACCGTGGACAAGAACATCGGAATGCGAACTGACGAGGTCGCCGAGGAGCGCGACCTGGTCGGAGTCTACCTGCACGAGATCTCCCGGACGCCGCTGCTGGACGCCGCCAAGGAGGTCGACCTCTCCAAGGCCATCGAGGCCGGCCTGTACGCCGAGCACCTGCTCGGCGAGGACCGCGTCCCCGACGGGGCCACCCGGGAGGAACTGGAGCGGCTGGTCGCCGACGGTGAGCGGGCCAAGGACCTGTTCATCCGGGCCAACCTGCGACTGGTCGTGTCGATCGCCCGACGTTACGTCCGCTCCGGCATGCCCATGCTGGACCTGATCCAGGAGGGCAACACCGGTCTGGTCCGGGCGGTCGAGAAGTTCGACTACGAGCGTGGATACAAGTTCTCGACCTATGCGACGTGGTGGATCCGCCAGGCGATCAGCCGGGCGATCGCCCAGCAGGAGCGCACCGTGCGGCTGCCGGTGCACCTGGTGGAGGACGTCAACCGGATGCGCAACGTGGCCCGTCAGCTGACCCGTGAACTGGGCGGCGACCCGGAGCCGGAGCAGATCGCGGCGGCCCTCGGGGTGACCGTCGAGCGGGTCAACGAACTGGTCCGCTGGTCACAGGACACCGTGTCGTTGGACACGCCCGTCGGCGACGACGGCGACACCAACCTCGGTGACCTGGTCGCCGACAGCGACGCACCCTCCCCGGAGGAGATCGTCCTCACCGGGTTGGAGCGGCAGCGGATCGAAGGGCTGCTCAACCACCTGGATGACCGCTCGGCCGGCATCATGCGGGCCCGGTACGGGCTGGAGGACGGCCGGGAGCACTCGCTGACCGAGGTGGCCTCGCGGTTCTCCCTGTCCCGGGAGCGGATCCGGCAGCTGGAGATCCAGGCGCTCGGCCGGCTCCGCGAGCTGGCCCGAGCGGAGGGTCTGCAAGCGGCCTGAGCAGGCGACAATGACGGCGAACGGCCGGCGTCCGATAGGGGGGCGCCGGCCGTTCGCCGTTGCTGGCTGCCGGCCGTGACGCCGGTGGCCACGCGAGCGGCGACGCTCAGCGCACCCGGCCGTAGCCGTAGGGTGGCATCAGGTCGATCGAGCGCTTCTCCACGTTTCGCCCGAAGGTGGGCGCGTGGATGACCTGCCCGTTGCCCACGTAGATGGCCATGTGACCCAGTCCGCTGTAGAAGACGAGGTCACCGGGGCGCAGATCGCCCCGGCTGATGTGCGCCACCACGCCCCACTGCATCCTCGTGTTGTGCGGTAGCGACTTGCCCGCCGCCCGCCACGCGGCCGAGGTGAGCCCGGAGCAGTCGTAGCTGCCCGGCCCGTCCTTGCCCCACCCGTACGGTTTGCCCAGCGCACCGTAGGCGTACCGGACCGCGACGCCGGCCTGGCCGGAGACGTTGGGTGCGTCCGCGGCGCTGCTGGCCCGGTTCGTCGGCCGTTCGGTCGCCCGGCCGTACGCCTGCCGGCGCATTTCGTAGAGCTTGGCGAGATCGCGCTCGATCCGCTGCTTCGCCGAGGACAGCTCGCGTGACTGCGCCGCCTGCCGGCTGAGCGTGACGTCCAGCTTGGTCTTCTCGTCGAGCAGCCGCCGCTGGTCGGCGGTGTAGCCGGCGATGGTGGCCTGCCGTTGCCGGGTCAGGTGGTCGAGCGTGCCGAGCCGGTCCAGTACGGAGGTCGAGTCACCACCGTGCAGCAGTGCGTCGACGGTGCCCAGGTTGCCGGTCTTGTACGCGGTCACGGCCAACTCGCCGACGTCTGCCCGGCTCTGCTCGGCCTGCTGCTCCAGCGGGCCGAGCTGGTCCTGCAACCGCTCAACGGCGGTGCGGTTCTCCTTGATCTTCTCCCGCAGTTCGTTGTGGGCCTCCACCACACGTTCCAACTCGACGGAGGCCTTCTCGATCCGCCGGGTCAGTTCGGCGGTGGAAGGTTCGGCCCGGACCACCGTCGCCGGCACGAGCAGCGCCAGTGTGAAGGCGACGACCGTCAGGGCACGCAGCGTGTGCGTCAGGGACGACAAGAGCCCGAACGCTCCTCTCCCGGGGCCGGCGCGGGCGGCTGAGGCTCCGCGACGGCGACGGCCCGGTGCCATCCCGGTGGACGGCGGCCGGCCGAGCCGACCTGCCCAACCTAGTACGGGACAGGAGTCATCCGCAGAGAAAGCCGGGACCAATGGGGGTGCTGTGGCGGAGCACGCAGCGCGGATAGCCGCGAAGGGGCTTATCGGCGACATGTCGGACTGGTCGCTCCCGGCATATGACGTCAGCTGCCGAGGCGTTTTGACCGACAAGCCGGACTTGGCGCGCTCTTTCCGGCACCGGCGGCCCACCGCAAGCCTCTGACCATCGGAAACGTCCGAGCCGGAGTGGCGCGGGCGGCCCACAATGAATCGCGCGTCCGGGAATCCCGTCAACCGGCGTCGATGAACAGGGCCGGCGGGAACCGACCCGGTGCCACCAGCCGTGGGAGGAGGGGTCGTGAATCCTGACGGCGCGACAGTGCGACCGCCACGGACACCCCGAGGCGCCCGCAGCGAACCGACGTTGCTCTACGCCCGACCGGGGATCATCGTCACGGTCGACCGGTTCACCGTCGGCCGCAGCAGCTGGCGGGTCGCCGAGTTGACCCATCTGCAGAGCACCCGGGGGCCTCACGACCGGGTGGCGACCCGGGCGGTTCTGGTCTCGACCGTGGTGATCGGTGGCGTGGGACTGCTGCTCGGATTCACCGGCGGGCTGCAACGGCTCACCGCCGGGGCGTACCTCCTGCTCGGTGCCGTGTTCCTGGTGCCGGTGCTGCTCGCGGCGGCGGGCGACCGCTGGCGCCCGCCGGCGTACGAGCTGTGGGGTCGCCGGGCGGGTACCGACGAACTGCTGTTCAGCAGCGACGACGAACACCAGTTCGGGCAGGTGAGTCGGGCGCTGCGTCGGGCACGCGAGATGAACAGCTACGGCGGCTGGGAGGACCCGCTGGCCAGCGCCGACCCGTGGCGACCGCGACGGTGAGGATCATCGTCGCGGTCGTCGAGACCAGCCCTACCCGGCGATCGGCTCGGGCGCCTGCGCCTGCTCCCGCTCCCGCTGCTCGGCCGTGACCAGTGCGCTCACCCGTCGCTCCGCCCAGAAGGAGACGAACGGCACGGTGCCGGCCAACATCACCAGGATCATCCGCTTGAGCGGCCAGTCGGCCCGCCGGGACAGGTCGAAGGCGGCCACCAGGTACACCATGTAGAGGAAGCCGTGTGCCTGGCCCACGGTCTCCACCACGACCGGGTTGTCGAAGCCGTACTTGAGCGGCATGCCGATCACTACCAGCAGGATCAGCACCACGCCGACGACCCAGGCGATCACGCGGTAGCGGGTGAGGGCAGCGCGCACTTCTCGTCCGTCCTTCCGGGTCCGGCTCAGCCGGGATAGTCGCCGGGCTTCGCGCCCGGATTGGCGTTCAACCATGACAGGTAGCGGTTGTAGGCGGCCAGATCGGCGTCGTCCTCGCCGCCGGGACCGGCGGGGACTCTGGCGACCCGGACCGGGCGCCGGATCCCCGACCGTGGCTGCTCGGTAGGGGCGGGGTCGGCCGCGCCGGGAGCGGGCACACCGTCAGACCCGGCGGACACGGCCGGGTGACCGGCGGATGTCGGCGCCGCCGCGTCCCCGCCCGACGGGGTGACCGTTCGTAGCGCATGGCGTACCTCGCGCCACCAGACGAAGACCACGAAGCCCGCGAAGATCGGCCATTCCACGGCGTAGCCCCAGCTGATGGCGTTACCCGCAGCGGCCCGGCTGACCTGCCACCAGCCGAGCCCGAGAAAGGTGGTCACCAGCACGACCATGGCCACGTGGCGGGCTATCCACGCCGGGGTCCAGAGCCGCTTCATGCCACGAGGGTACCGGGCACGGCCGCGGTCTCCGACGCGGTGTCGTAGTGCCTTCTGGTTTGGCCACACCCGCGGTGGGCAACCGTACAGACGCCAGCCCACGACGGATGAGGGGGCGAGATGACGGCATCGGGACGACAGGACGGATTTCCGGCCGGCGGTACGGAGGTGAGCCCCGAGCAGCGGATACCCGAGTGGGGTGACGAGCAGGCGGCGACCCCGGCGCCGGAGGCCGACGTGCTGGGCATCGATCCCGCCGAGCTGGATGAGGAGGACCTCATTCGGGAGATGCAGAGTCTGCACCGCACCCGCCTGGACACGCTCCGGCACGCGACCGACTCGGCGCTGGCCAACCACCTGCGGCGCACCGCCGAACTGGAGACCGAGTACCTCGCCCGACACCCGGGGCGCGAGGTCGATCCGAGCCGGCTGCGGGACGCGTGATGGCGTACGCGGAGCGGGGGGTGTCCGCGCCCCCGGAGGTCGTGTTCAACACGGCCACCGATCCCGACCGGATCTCCTCCTGGCTGCCCGAGCCGTTGCTCTCCGACGACCCGGCCCGGGAGGGCGACGCCGGACAACTGCGGGCCCGCTGGACCGCCCGCAACACGGACTGGTCGGCCGACCTCCGGGTGGAGCCGGTCGACGCCGGTGGTTCCCGGCTCCGGCTCGAACTCGGCGGGGGTGGCGAGGACGTCGACCGGCTCGCCGACGAGGCGTTGAACAGCCTCGCCCGCGAGGTGGCCGACAACCTGCAGGCCGGTTGACCCCGGTCGAACCCCGCCGCCGGGACGCGGCGGATCCAAGCGTGACCCGAAGAGGAGGCCGGGTGAGCGACCTGAAACAGAAGGTGGCGCGACTGCGTCAGGCGTACGCGCCGCACGAGCACCGCCCGCTCGGCGGTTACCTGGCGGCGATGGGCACCTACGCCGGTGTGACCGGTGCGATCGCCGCCCTGGTGAAGGTGACCGGGCGAAGCGTGCCCGAACGACCCACCACATCGGATGTGGTGCTGCTCGCCATCGCCACCCACAAGCTCAGCCGGTTGTTGTCCAAGGACGCGGTGACCAGCCCGTTGCGGGCGCCCTTCACCAGGTACGACCGGCCGATCGGCAGCGGCGAGGTGATGGAGCAGGTACGCGACTCGGGCAGCTCCACCCGCCACGCCATCGGCGAGCTGCTCAGCTGCCCGTTCTGCCTGGCGGTGTGGGTGGCCACCGGTCTCACCGGAGGGCTGGTGCTCGCACCACGACTGACCCGGCTCGTCGCCACGGCGCTGACCGCGGTGGCCGCCTCCGACTTCCTGCAGATGGGGTACGCGGTGGCCCAGCAGGCGGCCGAGGGCGGTGGCAAGGAGGACTGACGGACAGCTACGAAAGGCCGGCCCGTGGCACGGGCCGGCCTTCTCGTGGTGCCCGGACGACCGGAGTCGCAGATGGGGTGGGACGGCGGTTCAGCGCTGCATGCCGGACCAGCCGCGAGGCGACTCCGGCTCGCGCTCGTCCTCGTCTTCGCCGGTGATGATGTCCCGGTCGACGGCGGTGCGGTCGTGCTCGTTGGCGAAGTCGGGCTCGGGCAGGGTGTCCGTGCCCTCCGGTGGCTGGCCGAGCGCGGGCGGACGGGGGTGCTGATCTTCCTCGCGCTGCGTCATCGTGTTCCTCTCCTCGTCGCCGGCATCGGCCGGCTGGTCATCCCGTCGAGCCACCCAGCAGGTCGGTCACCTCGTCGACCGCGTACTCGCCCTGCGGCAGCGCGTTGAGCCGGGACAGCAACTGCGCCGGCAGCTCCGCGGCGACCGCGCGGCGGTATATGTCCACCTGACTGATTCGCTCCTGACCGTGGTAGAGATCGTCGAGCAACTCGTCGAGCGGACGGGTGTCCACCTCCTCGATCTCCACCTCGTCGCCCACCGCGGCAGCCGTAGCGGGCAGGTCGGTGGTGGGTGGATCGAGCGCGGCGGTGTCGACCACGGGCACGTCGGCCAGGATGGCTTCGGGCAGCCGTGCCTGCGTCGTCGGTGCCGTGGGCGCCTCGGTCACGGGTACGTCATCGGTCACCCCCGTGACCTACCCGCCCCCGACCCGACAAAACACCCCCACCCCCCTCCCACTCACCCCCACCCCCAGCCGCGTTGATCATGAGGTTGGCGGCACCGTGGAGATCGAACACTGCCGCTAACCTCATGATCAACACGGGTGGGCGGGGGTGGGGAGTGGGAGGGGGAGGGGGAGGGGGGTTAGGCGGGGGTGGGGAGGGGGGTGGGGGCGCGGCGGGTGCGGACGGCGGCGGCCAGTTCGGCGAGCACCTCGTCGGTGGTGTCCCAGCCGATGCAGGCGTCGGTGACCGACTGGCCGTAGGTGAGTTCGCGGGTGGGGTCGAGGTCCTGTCGGCCCGGTACCAGGAAGCTCTCCAGCATGATCCCCACGATGCCCCGCTGGCCGGCGGCGATCTGCGCGGCCACGTCGGCGGCCACCACGGGCTGGTTGCGGTGGTCCTTGCCGCTGTTGGCGTGGCTGGCGTCCACCACCAGCCGTTCCGGCAGCCCGGCGGCCCTCAGCAGGTCCAGCGCGCCGGCCACCGACGCCGCGTCGTAGTTCGGCCGGCCGCCGCCGCCCCGCAGCACCAGATGCCCGTCCGCGTTGCCCCGGGTGTGCATGATCGCCGGGGTGCCGGAGACGTCGATGCCGGGGAAGACGTGCGGCACTCCGGCGGCCCGGATCGCGTCGACAGCGGTGGCGATGCTGCCGTCCGGACGGTTCTTCATGCCGATCGGCATGGACAGTCCGGAGGCGAGCTGCCGGTGCACCTGGCTCTCCACGGTGCGTGCCCCGATCGCTCCCCACGCGACGGTGTCCGCGATGTACTGCGGGGTGATCGGGTCGAGGAACTCGCAGCCCACCGGCAGGCCGAGCCGCAGCACGTCGAGCAGCAGCGCCCGGGCCCGACGCAGGCCCGTGTTGACGTCCCCGGAGCCGTCCAGCCCCGGGTCGTTGATCAGGCCCTTCCAACCCACGGTGGAGCGTGGCTTCTCGAAGTAGACCCGCATCACGACGAGCAGGTCCTCGGCGACCCGCTCGGCCGCCGCCCGGAGCCGGTGCGCGTAGTCGAGGGCGGCCGCGGGGTCGTGGACCGAGCACGGCCCGACCACCACCAGCAGTCGGTCGTCGGCCCGGTCGAGCACCTGGCCGACCGCCCGGCGGCCGGCCAGTACGGCCGCCGTGAGGGTGTCGTCCAGGGGCAGCTCATGAAGCAGCAGGGCCGGGGTGGTCAGCGGTACGACACGGTCGATCCGCTGGTCGATGACCCGGTGGTTCTCCGGGGTCGTCACGGTGGGCATCCTTCCGCCGACCGCACCCGGGGCCGGTGCCCAGGTCGAGCCGGCTGCTCGTATGCGAAAGGGCAGGAACGAAAGCTCCTGCCCGGCCGGCTCGATTTCGGTGACGTCAGATCATGGTGAGGTCACCGGCCGAGCCGGCTGCCTAAACCATCGATACGAGCGCGTCACGGCGGTAAGCGTACCCGACCGTGCCCGAGCGTGCCCGAGCGCTCACCTTCCCGTCGACTGGGCCACGTCTTCTGTTCACCGACATCGATGAAACCGTCGGTAATTTCAGCGCCACCGAACACTGCTCATCCGGAGGTCCCGATGGATCGTCGTACCGTCCTGCGTGCCACCGTCGCCGGTGGCGCCGCCGCCTTCTCCGGCAGCCTGTGGGCGGGCGCCGCCATGGCCGCACCCGCCCAGCCCGGAGCCAGCCCGTACGGCTCGCTCCGGACCGCCGACTCCAACGGCATCCAACTGCCCACCGGATTCACCAGCCGGGTGATCGCCCGGTCCCGCCAGGCCGTCCCGGGGACGTCGTACACCTGGCACGACGCGCCCGACGGCGGCGCCTGCTTCGTCGCCGGCACCGGCTGGATCTATGTCTCGAACTCCGAGATCACCCCGGGCGGCGGTGCCTCGGCGGTGCGCTTCAACTCCGACGGCAGCGTCGCCTCGGCGTACCGGATCCTCTCGAACACCAACCAGAACTGCGCCGGAGGGGCCACGCCCTGGGGGACGTGGCTCTCCTGCGAGGAGGTCAGCCGCGGATTCGTCTACGAGACGTACCCGCAGGGCGGCACGGCTGCGGTGCAACGGCCGGCGATGGGGCGGTTCAAGCACGAGGCCGCCGCCTGCGACCCGGACCGTCGCGTGATCTACCTGACCGAGGACGAGTCCAACGGCTGCTTCTACCGCTTCCGGCCGAACAGTTGGGGCAACCTCTCCGCCGGCACCCTGGAGGTGCTGGTCGGTGGGACCGCCACCAGCGGCGCGGTGACCTGGGCGCGGGTGACCGACCCGTCGGCGGCGAGCACGCTGACCCGCAACCAGGTCTCCGGGGCCAAGCGCTTCAACGGCGGCGAGGGCTGCTGGTACGCCGACGGCACCTGCTGGTTCACCACCAAGGGCGACAACCGGGTGTGGGCCTACGACGCGGTCAACCAGCGCATCGACCTGGCGTACGACGACTCGCTGGTCTCCGGCACCGCGCCACTGACCGGGGTGGACAACATCACCGGCACCGGCTCGGGCGACCTCTACGTGGCCGAGGACGGTGGCAACATGGAGATCAACATCATCACGCCGGCCGGGGTGGTCGCGCCGTTCCTGCGGATCACCGGCCAGTCCTCCTCGGAGATCTGCGGGCCGGCGTTCTCGCCGGACGGCACCCGGCTGTACTTCTCGTCGCAGCGCGGCACCTCCGGTTCCTCCTCCGGGGGCATCACCTACGAGGTGCGTGGCCCGTTCCGCTGACGGGGCCGGCTCGGCCCGGCCGAGCCCAGGCGGTCGGTCGGGCCCTTGCGAAACGCCAGGCGTCGACAGGGGCCCTTTCCGACCTGCGTGCCGGGGAGGCCGGCGGGGTATGAGGAGCGGCATGACTGACGAGCGAAGCGACCAGGAGCGGGTGGAGTCCCGCGCCCACCTGCTACCCGAGGAGGCGGCCGCGGGCAGCGACGACGCGCACGCCCAGGCCGACGCGATCCTCGCCGAGTCCGACGCCCGGGAGGCCGACCAGAACGCCGCCCCCGACACCGTGCTGGAGCGGCGTACCTCGGATCAGACCGTCAACCCCGTCGAACCGCCGGACTGAGCACTGACACCGCGCCCGCGGCGGGATCCTCGGTAGGTGTGCCGCCGCAGCCAGGCCAGCGGTCCGGCCAACCGCAGTTCCTCCGGGACGTTGCCCACCGGGTCGAAGGCCAGCGTGGCGTCGTCCCGGGCGCTGAGCTGATCGCCGAGGGTGACCTGGCCGAACGGCCGCCACGGCCCGGCGGCGGACGCGGCGGCGAGGACCAGCCCGGGCCGGTCCGCCGCCGCAGTGGACAGGCCGGCCAGGTCGTGGCCCAGGTCGGGTGACGCCGGGTCGGCCAGCGCGGCCAACCAGAGCCGCCGCCGACCGGTCCGGTAGGACATGATCGAGCTGTACGTGCCGGTGAAGCGGCGTCGGGGCAGCGGCAGGTGCCGCAGTCCCGGCGCTGCGGCGCTGGAGCTGACCAGCAGATCGAACGGCGGTCCGGTCGGACGGTGTATCCGCACGGCCAGGCCGAGCACGTCGGGCCAGCCGCCCGGGGTGGGCGTCCCCTTGGAGATCCGGACGACGGCCGGGTAGCGGCCCGGCTGGTCGAGCAGCCGGACACCGGTCGGCGGGCCGGACGTACCCCAGACCAGCACCTCACCGGCGAAGGACCGGCCGGCCGGGTGCAGCATCCGGCCCCGGCGCAGCCGGGCCAGGGCCCGTGCCGCTCGTTCGGCGATGGCGGCCGGCTGCGGCCAGGGATTTATCGGCATGCCTTCCGCATACCCAGGGCCGTACCGTCGATGCCGATTCTCCGGCAGGTGCCAGGTCACCTGCGGTCCTGGCCTCGGCGGCCGGGCCCGAGGGACGCGGCACCGGTGCGGCTCGCCGGTGAGGGCGTCCCGGAGCCTGCCGGGGCGAAAGATCGGATAGCGTCGGTGCCATGCCCGACAGCGGTTACCCCTGGCCGATCTCGACGACCCGACTGGACAACGGCCTACGCGTGGTGGTCAGCGAGGACCGCACCGCCCCGGCGGTAGCGGTCAACCTCTGGTACGACGTGGGTTCCCGGCATGAGCCGGCCGGACAGACGGGCTTCGCCCATCTCTTCGAGCACCTGATGTTCGAGGGCTCGACGCACGTCGCGAAGACCGAGCACATGAAGCTGGTCCAGGGTGCCGGCGGCTCGCTCAACGCCACCACGAATCCGGACCGCACCAACTACTTCGAGACGGTCCCGGCGGAGCACCTTGAGCTGGCGCTCTGGCTGGAGGCCGACCGGATGGGCGGGCTGGTGCCGGCGCTGACCCAGGAAACGCTCGACAACCAGCGGGACGTGGTCAAGAACGAGCGGCGGCAGCGCTACGAGAACGTGCCCTACGGCGACGCCTGGTTGCGGCTGCTGCCGCTGCTCTATCCGCCCGGCCATCCGTACCATCACGCCACGATCGGGTCGATGGCCGACCTGAACGCCGCTGACCTGGCCACTTTCCAGGCGTTCCACCAGACCTACTACGCGCCGAACAACGCCGTGCTCACCGTGGTCGGCGACACCACCGTGGACGAGGTCGTCACCTTGGCCGAGAAGTACTTCGGCGGCATCCCGCCCCGGCCGGAGATCCCGGCGGCACCCGACGGCCGCGTCGTGCCGGCCACCGGAGTGCCGGCCGAGGAGACGGTGGTCACCGAGGTGCCGGCCCCCCGGGTGTACGTCGCGCACCGTACCCACCCGTTCGGCAGCCCCGGTTACGACGTGGTGACCGTGCTGGCCACCGTGCTCGGCAGCGGTCGGGGCAGCCGGCTCTACCAGCGACTCGCCGACGGTGAGCGGATCGCCCAGCCCGACCTGGTCGGTGCGTACGGGGTGGATCTGGCGCACGCCCCGGCACCGCTGATCGCCACCGCCACCGCCCGCCCGGGTGTGAGTGGTGAGCGGTTGGCCGCCGGGCTCGCCGACGTGGTCGACGAACTGGCGACCGTGCCGGTCACCGCCGCCGAGCTGGACCGGGCGAAGGCGTTGCTGACCACCGCGTGGTGGCGGCAGATGTCCACCGTGGACGGCCGGGCGGACGCGCTGAGTCGGTACGCCACCCAGTTCGGCGACCCGGCCACCGTGGCCGAGCGGCTGCCGGCCTGGCTCGCGGTGACCGCCGAGCAGATCGCCGAGCTGGCGGCCGACACCCTCGCCGCCGACGACCGGGCGACCCTGACCTACCTTCCGGAGGAGAAGCAGTGAGTGCGAGGAGTGAGCGGCGCGGCCCGGTGGAGCGTCGCGGCGTGGCACCCGCGAGCCCTGCAGTCGTGAGCGAAAGGACCGACCAGTGACTCTGATCGCTGACCGTCCCGGCCCGGGTGCGGCCCGCCCCTACCGCTTCCCCCAGGTGGTCCGCCGGTCCGTCGCTGGTGGTGAGGTCGTCGCCGCGCACCTGCCTGGGCAGAACCTCGCCGTGGCGATGCTGCTGCTGGACGCGGGTGCCGGCCGGGAACCGGTGGGCCGGGAAGGGCTCGGCGGGGTGCTGGCCAAGGCGCTGGAGGAGGGCACCACCCAGCGCGACGCCACGGCGTACGCACTTGCCATCGAGGCGCTCGGCACCGAGCTGGTGACCGGGCTGGACTGGGACACCTTCCAGGCCAGCGTGCAGGTGCCGGTGGGCCGGCTGGGCGCGGCGGTGGAACTGCTCGCCGAGGCGGTGCGTACCCCGAGGCTGGACCCGGACGACGTGCGGCGGGTCCGCGACGACGAGGTGACCGCGCTGCGGATGGACTGGGCCAACCCGGGGCCGAGGGCCGACGCGGCGCTACGCGCCGACCTGTTCGGTGCCGGCAACCGCTGGGGTCGTCCGATGTACGGCGATCCCGACTCGGTGGCCGGTCTGGACGTGGAGGACGTGACCGTCTTCCACTCGGAGTGGTTCATCCGTCCGGGCACCCTGGTCGTCGCCGGCGACCTGGACCGGCTCGACCTCGACGCCCTCGCCGCCACGGCGTTCACCGGCACCGGTGGCGGTGCGGTGGACCGGGGCGGGCCGATCGACGTGCCGGTGCGTGCCGGGCGGCGGATCATCCTCGTCGACCGGCCCGGGTCGGTGCAGTCCACGCTGCGGCTCGGTCATCCCGGACCGCACCGCGCGCACCCGGACCACGTGCCGATCGCGCTCGCCGGCACCGTGCTCGGCGGGGCGTTCACCTCCCGGCTGAACCATCTGATCCGGGAGGTTCGCGGTTACACGTACGGCATCCGGGGGGACTTCGCCTCGTCCCGCCGGTTCGGCCGGTTCGCGGTCAGCTCCGGCGTGCAGACCGCCGTCACCGCACCGGCGCTTGTCGAGGCGGTCGGGGAGATCGCGCGTACCCAGGCCGGTGGGGTGACCGAGGACGAACTGGCGGTGGCCCGGTCCTGGCGGGCGGGCCAGCTCTCGGTCGAGTTGCAGAGCCCACGGGCGATCGCCGGAGCGCTGAGCACGCTCGTGGTGCACGACCTGCCGGACGACTACCACGCCCGGCTGCGGGAGGAGTTGCTCGCCGCCCAGGTGGACCAGGTCTCCTCGGCCGCCGCCACACACCTGCGCCCGGAGTCGCTGACCCTGGTGGTGGAGGGCGACGCCGCGGTGATCCGGGACGAACTGGTGGCCACCGGTCTCGGTGAGCTGATCGACCACCCGTCGGCGGGTTGACCGACCACCTGCCGGCGGGTTGACCGACTCGTGCGGCTGCCGTGGTGCGACCCGGGCCGGACCGGCCCGGGTCCGGGCGGTCCGTCGTGCTGGAGTGGATCAACCAGCCGGTCGGCCAGGATTGTGACGTCGGTCGCGGCGAAGGCGGGCCGGGCTGAGATGCTGCGGTCGGTCAGGGTGGTGCGGCGGTGTTCTTCCGGTGGAACCGGCCGGCGAGGGGCGACTGTCCCGGACCGGACCGGTTCGACTCCACCGCTGGGATCCCTGGCGGTGGGAAAGCGTTCCCGGTCGGGGCGCCGGGCTGGGTAGCCTCGCGGGCATGAGGATCGGCATTGTGGGAGCCACCGGCCAGGTCGGTGGCGTGATGCGGCAGGTGCTGGCGGAGCGGAACTTCCCGGCGGAGCAGGTGCGGCTGTTCGCCTCGGCGCGCTCGGCCGGGCGTACGCTCCCGTGGCGCGGCGAGGAGATCACGGTCGAGGACGCGGCAACCGCGGACTACTCCGGGCTGGACATCGTGCTCTTCTCGGCCGGCAAGGGTTCCGCGAAGGAGCTGGCGCCACGGGTGGCCGCCGCGGGTGCGGTCGTCATCGACAACTCCTCGGCGTTCCGGATGGATCCGCAGGTGCCGTTGGTGGTCGCCGAGGTCAACCCGCAAGCCGCCACCGCCCGGCCCAAGGGCATCATCGCCAACCCGAACTGCACCACGATGGCCGCGATGCCGGTGCTGCGTCCGCTGCACGCCGAGGCGGAACTTGTCGCCCTGGTCGTCTCCACCTACCAGGCGGTCTCCGGCGCCGGTCTGGCCGGCGTCGCCGAGCTGGACGAGCAGGTCCGCAAGGTCGCCGAGAACGCCACCGGGCTCACCTTCGACGGCGCCGCCGTGGACTTCCCGGCCCCCCGTTCGTTCGCCCAGCCGATCGCCTTCAACGTGCTTCCGCTGGCCGGCTCGATCGTCGACGACGGGTCGGCGGAGACCGACGAGGAGCAGAAGCTCCGCAACGAGAGCCGCAAGATCCTGGAGATTCCCGACCTGAAGGTCTCCGGAACCTGTGTGCGGGTGCCGGTCTTCACCGGCCACTCGCTTCAGATCAACGCCCGGTTCGCCCGGCCGATCAGCGCGCAACGGGCGTACGAACTGCTCGCCGGCGCGCCCGGGGTGGCGCTCGCCGACGTGCCGACCCCGTTGCGGGCGGCCGGGCAGGATCCGACGTTCGTCGGCCGGATCCGTGCCGACGAGACCGTCGAGCACGGCCTGGCGTTGTTCTGCTCCAACGACAACCTGCGCAAGGGCGCGGCGCTCAACGCCGTGCAGATCGCCGAACTGGTCGCCGCCGAACGCTGAGCCGTCGTCCGTACACCGATCGGGAGGATGCCGTGACCGACGACCAGACCGGACGTGCCCTGGGTGACCTGATCGCGAGCCGGTCGCTCGGGGTGCTGGCGACCATCCGGCGGGACGGGCGGCCGCAGCTGTCCAACGTGGTCTACGCCTACGACCGGGCGGCCGGGCTGATCCGGGTGTCGGTCACTGACGGCCGGGCGAAGACCGCAAACCTGCGCCGCGACCCCCGGGCCAGCTTCCACGTCGCCAGCGACGACGGTTGGGCGTACGCGGTGGCCGAGGTGCGGGCCGAGCTGACCCCGGTCGCGGCGGAGCCGAGCGACGACACGGTCGCCGAACTTGTCGACCTCTACCGGTCCGTGCAGGGCGAGCATCCGGACTGGGACGACTTCCGTCGGGCCATGGTGGCCGACCGGCGGCTGGCGCTGCGGCTGCGCGTGGAGCGCCTGTACGGCGTCCCGCCGCGCGGCTGACCGGGCACGTTACTGGCCGCGGCGGTCGGGTAGACCCGAGGTTGCCCGACACCCAGAGGGAGGCGCCATGACAACGGTCGGAGAGTTCATGACGACCCGGTTGGTGACCATGGACGGCAACGCCACGCTCGTCGCGGCGGCCCAGGAGATGCGTGACTCAGCGATCGGTGACGTGGTGGTGACCGACGGCGGCAGCGTGGTCGGCATCGTCACGGACCGGGACATCACGGTCCGAGGCGTGGCGGAGAGCATGGATCCGGACACCACCCGGCTGAACCAGATCACCACCAAGGACGTGGTGACGGTGAGTCAGTACGACGACGCCGTCGCCGCCGCCGACCTGATGCGGACGTACGCCGTTCGGCGGTTGCCCGTGGTGGAGGACGGCCGGCTGATCGGCCTGGTGTCCATGGGTGACCTGGCGGTCGAGCGGGAGCCCCAGTCGGTGCTGGCCGACATCAGCGCCGACGACCCCAACAACTGATCGTTGCGCCGACCGAAGCCGGTTCCCGACTCGTCGGGAGCCGGCTTCGTGCCGCTCGGTACCGCGCTGTCCGGAACCGGCGACACCCGCGACCGACCTCGTCCACGGCCAGCCAGCCCACACCGACGGTTCACCCCAAGCGGGTGAGGTTGAGCCACCAGGCCTCGGGGACCCCTCCTGCGGGACATGAGCGACCGGGAGGAGGCCCGATGGCGGACGCGACCACAGAGTTTTTCGAGGACCTCGACCAGCAGGGGTACGAGCCCCTGCTGGCGAAGGTCTCCGGAGCCCTGCGCTTCGACCTGCACGAGGGACCGCAGACCACGCACTGGCTGGTGCGGATCGACCGGGGGAACGTCCAGGTCAGCCGGCAGGACATGGAGGCGGACACAGTGGTCGGCACCAGCCCCGCGCTCTTCGAGGAACTGGTCACCGGCCGTGAGAACGGGCTGGCGGCGCTGCTGCGGGGGGACATGACGGTCACCGGTGACGCCCGTCTGGTGGTGCAGGTGGAACGGATCTTCCCCGGATCGCCGTACGCCCGGGGACCGCAGCGCTACCGGAAGGGGGTGCAGTGATGGCGCCCAGCCACACCGTACGGATTCTCGACGGCAACAACTTCGTCGTCTGCGAGGCGACCGGGGACATCGAGGCGACACCTACCGAACCGACCGGGTTGTTCTCCATCGACACCCGCTTTCTCTCCAAGTGGGTGCTCACGGTCAACGGTGAGCGGCTGAACGCCCTCTCCTACGACGACCTCCAGTACTACGAGTCGCGCTTCTTCCTGGTGCCCGGGCTGGCCACCCACTACGTCGACGCGAAACTGTCGATCATCCGGGAGCGGGCGGTCGGTGGGAGCTTCCGGGAACACATCACCATCCTCAATCACGACGAGAAGGCGGTCGACCTGGAGGTCCGGATGGACGCCGGTTGCGACTTCGCCGACCTGTTCGAGGTCAAGGACGAGATCCTCAACAAAAAGGGTGAGATCTACGCCGAAGCCGAACCGGACCGGCTGCGCCTGGGCTACCGGCGCGGCAACTTCAAGCGCGAGACGATCATCTCGTCCTCCATGCCGGCCCGGTACGACCGCAACGGTTTCGGGTACTCCATCCACCTGGAACCGAACGAGCAGTGGGACACCGCCATCGACGTGCAGACCCTGGCACTCGGCCCGGGCGGACGGGATCTTCGCTTCGGGTTGCGGGTGCACGGCACCGAGCGGCTCGCTCTGCAACACGACCTGGAGGAGTGGATCGCCAGGGCGCCGAAGGTGAACAGCGAGCACGACAAGGTGGCCGCAACGTACCGCAAGTGCATCGTCGACCTGGCCGCGTTGCGCTTCTCGCCGCTCTCGCTGGGGGGTCAGACCCTGCCCGCCGCCGGTCTGCCCTGGTTCATGACCATGTTCGGCCGGGACAGCATCCTGACCTGTCTGCAGACGCTGCCGTTCACGCCGGAGCTGAGCGCGACCACCCTGCGAATCCTGGCCGCCTTGCAGGGCACCCGCTTCGACGACTTCCGGGACGAGGATCCCGGCCGGATCCTGCACGAGATGCGGTACGGCGAGAGCGCCGCGTTCGAGGAACAGCCGCACTCGCCGTACTACGGTGCCGTCGACTCGACGCCGCTGTTCGTGGTGCTGCTCGACGAGTACGAGCAGTGGAGCGGCGACGCCGCGCTGGTCAAGGAGCTGGAGCAGGAATGCCGCCGGGCCTTCAAGTGGATCGACGACTACGCCGACCTGGTCGGCAACGGCTACATCTGGTATGAGCGGCGTAACACCGACACCGGCCTGGAGAACCAGTGCTGGAAGGACTCCTGGGACTCCATCTCCTACCGCGACGGCACACTGCCGCCGTTCCCCCGGGCCACCTGCGAGGTGCAGGGGTACGCGTACGACGCGAAGATGCGCGGCGCGCGGCTGGCCCGCGAGTTCTGGGGTGACCCGGCGTACGCCGACCAGTTGGAGCGCGAGGCCGCGGCCCTCAAGGAACGGTTCAACCGGGACTGGTGGGTCGAGGACGGCGGCTACTACGCGCTGGCGCTGGATCCGGACGGGCGACAGTGCGACGTGCTCAGCTCCAACATCGGCCACCTGCTCTGGAGCGGAATTGTCGACGACGACCGGGCCGAGCAGATCGCCAACCACCTGGTCGGGCCGCGACTGTTCACCGGCTGGGGAGTGCGGACCCTGGCCGAGGGAGAGGTGCGCTACAACCCCATCGGCTACCACAACGGCACCGTCTGGCCCTTCGACACCTCCTTCTGCGCCTGGGGTCTGCGCCGGTACGGCTTCCCGGAGGAGGCCGCCACGATCGCCAGCGGCATCCTGGACGCCGCCCGGTACTTCGACGGACGGCTGCCGGAGGCGTTCGGCGGTTACCCACGTGAGCAGACGAAGTTCCCGGTGGAGTATCCGACGGCGTGCAGCCCGCAGGCATGGTCGACGGGGGCGCCGCTGCTGCTGCTGCGTACCATGCTCGGCCTGGAACCACACGAGGGACACCTGGCGGTCGAGCCGCGCCTGCCCATCGGGATGGGCCGGATCGAGGTGCTGGACATCCCGGGACGCTGGGGCCGGGTGGACGCCTTCGCCCGGGGCCGGCTCGATCTCCACTCGCTCGCCGAGTGATCGGCGCGGCCGGGTCGCCCCAACGGGCGACGGGCGACCCGGCCGCGTCCCGATGGCGCGGTGACCACCGTCCCTACCGGTGCGTAACCTACTCGGGGTAAAGTTCCGGAATGCCGGAACTCGTGTACCCGCCCGTGATCGCCGCCGCCAAGACGATGTTCCGGGTCCTCGACCTGAAGCTCACCGTCGAGGGCGACCACCACGTTCCCCGGACCGGCGGGGCGGTACTGGCCAGCAACCACGTCAGCTACCTGGACTTCATCTTCTGCGGCCTGGGCGCCCTTGAGTCCCGGCGACTCGTCCGGTTCATGGCCAAGGACTCGGTGTTCCGGCACCGGGTGTCGGGACCGCTGATGCGCGGCATGCGGCACATCCCGGTGGACCGGCGCGCCGGTGCCGACTCGTACGCGGCCGCGGTCGCCGCGCTGCGCTCGGGCGAGGTGGTCGGCGTGTTTCCCGAGGCGACGATCAGCCGCTCCTTCACCGTGAAGGAGTTCAAGAGCGGGGCCACCC
Organism: Micromonospora sp. NPDC049891; assembly: GCF_040660295.1. Classification (NCBI taxonomy): domain Bacteria; kingdom Bacillati; phylum Actinomycetota; class Actinomycetes; order Micromonosporales; family Micromonosporaceae; genus Micromonospora; species Micromonospora sp. NPDC049891. The sequence goes on along the minus strand of NZ_JBFAML010000039.1, from coordinate 13,359 downwards.
GGATGGCCCGCGAGGCGCAGGTTCCGGTGCTGCCGGTCGCGCTCTGGGGCACCCAGCGGCTGTGGACGAAAGGCCGCCCGCGCACGCTCACCCGCCGGCACACCCCGATCACCATCCTGGTCGGCGAGCCGATGGATCCCGCCGCGTACCCGGACCCCACCGCGATGACCGAGGACCTGCGGACCAGGCTGACCGCGCTTGTCGACCGGGCCCAGCGGGAGTACCCGGACCAGCCCGCCACGCCCGAGGACCGGTGGTGGCTGCCGGCGCATCTCGGCGGCAGCGCGCCGACCCCGCAGGAGGCCCTCGCGCTCGACGCCGGCGACCGGCGTTCCGCGAATCCCGGAGCAGCCGACCTGCCGGGGGCTGACCGGTCCAGCGGGTGACGCTGCCGGTGCCGTCGGCCTACCGCTGCCCGGACGCCGCGTCGTACGGCTGCGCGTCGGCGTGCCTCGGCCGGTAGTAGTCGTCGCGGGAGTGGAACTCCACGGGCAGCGCGCCGGGCAGCAGCACCCGCCCCGTGCCGCTGAGCGACGCGGTCCGGGTCAGGCGGGCCAGCGCGTCCCGCTCCGGCGGAGACAGGTCCACCAGCTCCGGTCGGACCAGCCGGAACGTGGCGATCGCGTGGCGAAGCTGCCGGGCGAGTTCGCCGATCCGGCCGTCAGGGCCGACCAGGGCAAGCGCCGGCTGCCGGATCGTACGCAGCGCGTCGCAGATCACCAGCAACGTCGCCGGGCTGCCGTCGACGGCGGGCAACAGCTCCAGCCGGGACGGCCACTGCCAGCGGATCTGCCCACTGACCAGCCCCGGCAGCCGGGCTGCGCCGCGACCCCCGGCCCCCACGAGGGCGAGCTGGGTGCCACCGCCCGCAAACACCAGTCGGTGGTCGGTGACGGTGACGGCGACCGGGGCGGGCAGCGCCCAGGCGCGGTAGGCCTCGCTCGGACCGAGCAGGTATCCGGCCACGTCCGCCCGGTGGCGGTCGAGCACCCGCTCGCCGCCCTCCGGCACCAGCTCGTGCCGCCGGTCCAGCACCGGGGCCGTACCGTCGTCCACCGCGTCGAACCGATGCGGTGCGATGAAGAACGGCGAGGCGTCATCGTGCATCGTCGGGACCTCCGGTGCGGACGGCAGCTACCCATGAGCCTCGCCCAGGCGTCCGCTGGTGTCATGACGCCCGTTAGGGGGTCGGCTGATCGGTCGACGCCCGTGACCGGTAGATACCAATTTCCTCCGGTCGGACGAGTCCGTCCTCGATCGCCCGGGCGAGCAGCGCCGCTTTCGTGGCGGCCGGTCGCCCCGCCCGCGTGTACTTGATCCTCGCCCGGTCGACGTACTGCTTGACGGTGTGCTCGCTGATCCGCATCCGCCGAGCCACCGACGCCTTCGACATCGACTGGAACCACAGCAGCAACGCCTCACGTTCCTTGTCGGACAGCATCGGCCGGTCCGGCCGCGGATCGCCGACCATCGCGCCGGCCAGGGCTGGCGCGACGTACGGCCGGTCGCGCGCCGCGTCCAGCACGGTCGCCACGCAGTGTTCCCGTCCCTCGTGCTTGGCGAGGAACGCCACCGCCCCGGCGTCCAACGCGGCAAGCATCGTCGCCGGGTCGGAGTGTTCCGAGTAGACCACCACGCGCCGGCCGGCGGAACTCAGCTCGGCCAGCTTGTCCAGCACCAGCCGGCCGTGCAACCGCAGGTCGAGCAGGATCACGTCGGCCTCCGGTGCCGCCCGCAACACCTCGTCCGGATCGTCGCCGGTAGCCAGCACGGTCAACCGCGGCTCGGTGGCGAGCCAGGCGCGCACCCCGTCGATGACCACCGGGTGGTCGTCCACGATCGCCACCCCGACGGGCCGCCCCGGCGTCACCGGTGCCAGCGCGTCTGCGTCCATCTGATCTTCCCGTCCCGTTCGTAGAGGTGCTCTACCTGCCCGTCGCCGTCCTCCGCGGGATGCCCGGTGGTGTCCGGGCCCTCCCGGTCGGGTGTGACGAGACTGACCACCACCTCGTCGGGGCCGGAGACGACTGTCAGCCGGGCCCAGTCCTGGGCGTCCGCGAGGCTGGCGGTGAGCGGATCCGCCAGGCTGCGGCGGACCCGCACCGGCAACGGTGGCGGTGAACCAATTGTGACCAGGTCGATCGGGAGGCCGTTGCGTTCGGCCAGATCGGCTGCGGCCCGCAGCTCGTGCAGGAGCGGGTGGGGCACGTCGTCGGACTCGGCGATCAGGCGACGCAGCCGGGCGGCGGCCCGTACGCAGCGACGCTGCACTTCCGGGTCGGCCGGGTCGGCCCGCCCACGAGCCAGTTCGGTCAGCACCTCGCTGGCGGCGCGACTGACCAGATTCAGCCGCTCACCCCGTTCGTGCCGGGCCCGTTCGGCGGCTTCCCGCTCGGCCACCATCGCGTTGGTGGTCGCCGCCGTGGCGGCCCGTTCCCGGGACAGGGTGGCGAGCGCCGCCGCACCGGCGAAGACCGCCACCGGCAGCGAGGACGTGCCGTAGAGGGCCATCGTGGCGCGGGCCAGGTCGGCGGCGCCCGTCGCGCCGTGCAGCACGACGGCGGTCAGCGCGGTGGCCGCGTGGGCGGCCAGCAGTGTGAGCAGCCGGTGCACCGGCAGCCCCCAGAGCACCACCAGGAAGAACCAGGCGAGGGTGCCCCACACCCAGTTCGCGGGACTGAACAGATGCGACCGGCCCACCGTGGCGAAGACCGCCACGTCGACGATCAGCAGCAGCCCGGCCAGCGGCGCCGCCGGCAGCGGTGCGTCGCGTAACAACCGGATCCCGGCGATCACACCGAGCGCCGCCACCAGCAACCAACCACCGAGCACCACCTGGGGCACCGCAAGTGCCGACCTGGCGGCCAGCACCGCCGGCAACCCGATGGCCAGGTGCCAGACGAGCGCGATGGTGACCGCGACGATCCGGGCACCCCGGTCGGAGGTGCGGGCCACCGCGGCGGCCGCCCGGACCGCACCGACCTCGTCGGAATCCTGCGTGACCCGCGGGACCGGCACCGCAGCCGGCCGGGCATGCTGCGGGAGGAAGGTCGTACCCGGTTCAGCCGACATCCGACCATTCCAACCGGATCCGGGTGCCCTGACCGGGCGCGGAGTCGATGGCGACCCGCCCACCGATCGACGCCATCCGGCCGCGTACCGACTCGCGCAGACCGTACCTGTGGGCCGGCACGGTGGCCGGGTCGAAACCGGGACCGTCGTCGACCACCTCGACCGTGACGGTGCCGGCGAACCGCCGGAGTCGCAGCATGACCCGCGCGCCGGGGGCATGGTTCGCCGCATTTGCCAGCGCGGCGTGTGCGCTCTCCGCGACGGCCTCCGCGACGGACGCCGCCACCGTGCACGGTGGTAGGTCGGCGGTGACCGGCAGGCTCGGCAGCCGGGCGAGCACCGCCCGCAATCGCTCGTCCAGCCGGGCCGTCGCGTCGTGCGGCACCGAGCGCGCCTCGGCCAGGGCGGCGAGGGTACCCAGGTCGGCGGCACACCGCTCGCGCAGCGCCGTGGAGGGCCCACCCACCGCGCCCTGCCCGACCATGGTGAGCGTGGCCAGGACGGTGTCGTGCAGGTCGCGGTTCTGCCGCCGCTCCGCCTCGCGCGCGATCCGGGCGACCATGGCGTGACGGGCGGCCCGCTGAGCGGCCACGAAGGCGCCGTCCGCCCGGGCGATGCGTCGGCGCATCACCGCTGTCATCATCGCCGTGCAGGCGGTCTGGGCCAGCAGGGTGGCCGCGTGCGCCCTCGCCTCGGTCGAGTTTCCGGCCAGGTGCGCACCCGTCGCGTACGCGGCGGTGACCAGCAGCCCGGCCGGAATCGACAAGCGGGCCGGGGCGGTCGCCTGTGCGTTGATCACGGTGGTGCTGGCCAGCACGGCGATCCAACTGGCCTCACCGGGCAGTACCTCGGGTGCGACCAGGACCGGAATCGCCAGGCACGCGGTGCCGGTGAGCGTCACGTCGATGGCGACGAGTGGCGTGCCGACGCCGTCACGCCAGGCACGCACCGCGTACCAGACCGACCACCCGGTCAGTACCGCCACGGCCGGCAGCAGCAGCTCCGGACGCACCGGCGGGGTACGCACGGCGAGCGCCACCACGAGGCAGAACAGGCCGCAGGAGAGCCGCAGCAGCGCCGGCAACCGGGTGAAGATGAACGCGAACGCGCCGGCCGCCGGATGGTCCACCGTGGCGGGTGACGTGATCGGGTCGGGCACGGCCGGCATCGGGAAAGCGTCCTTTGCGACAAACGACCCGATCCGGGTCCGCGCTGCGGAGATCGACGCCGGAGAATAACACACGGCAGTGGACGTGATGACCCTGGGTGACGTCGGGTTGGACCCTGCGTCGCCCATCCGTCACGCTCAGCCGCTGGCGTCCTCGCGTAGCCCGACGCAGTCCTGCTCCCAGAAGGTGGCCGAGTAGACGAACGTCCCGGTCATCCACGGCTCGTACCCGGAAAGCGTGGCCACCTGAAAGGCGGGCGCCGGGATGCGCAGCGATGGTCGGCGAAAGCCCAGATCGCCGGCGGCGGCGAAGCCCAGGCGGGCGTAGTACCCGGGGTCGCCTTCCAGGAAGACCGCCGGCACGCCCCGCGCGTCCAGCAGCCGCAGGCCGTGTCTGACCAGCGCGGCGCCGACGCCGCGCCGCTGCCGGTCGGGCCTGACCGCGAGCGGACTGAGCACCTGCACCGCTACGAGTCGACGCGGAGCATCGAGCAGGCTACGGGTGAACAGCACATGCCCGTTGATCTCGTCATCCTCCTCCGCGACCAGGCTGACGGCCTCCGGATCGTCGGCGCGCAGCGCCCGCACCAGGGCCGTCACCACCTCCCCGTGGTCACCGAAGGCGCTCCGGTGCAACTCGTGGACCGCCTCGTGGTCGGATACCAGTTCGTCGCGTAGCTGCATGGCGGTGACCGTACGGCCGGCGTCACGGCCCGGGCCAGTGATATCCGGTGGCGGTCGGCGCCACTGTCAACGTGGTGGCTCGACCCGATCCAGCGGGTCGAGCCGAAACGTCGGGTGGTCGGCCGGGTCGGGCAGGTCGTCCAGGAGGCGTCGGACCTGGCCCTTGCCCCACCGGTCCCGGTAGGCGGCCAGGACCGCCTCGCGGCGGTCGCCGGAGACCTCCACCGCCCGGTGTCGGTCGTGCTGGCCGCGTCGCTCGACAGTGCAGTGGCCGGCGGCGCGCACGTTGCGCACCCACTCCGTACGGCCGCGCACCGAGACCAGGTAGCGCTCGCCGTCGAGTTCCAGAATGTTCACAGGTGCCCGCTGCGGCGTGCCGCTGATCCGCCGCGGCACCTGGAGTGTGCTGGCCGCGCCGAGCCGCCGCATCAGTGGATTGATCACCCGCACGATGAGCCAACCTGGCCGCTGGTAGGTCGGTGACTGCCGTGCCCGCCCGTCGCCCGCTTTCTCCACCATGACGTCAATCCAAGCAGCCTCGGGCAACTCGGCTTTGGTAGACCTCTGTCGATGTCCGGGTCTCCCGGCGGGGCGGGTCCGGGCGGATTCGAAACGGCGTGCTATATTCACCAATATCAATATTGCAGGGGGTGGCATGAAGATCCGACTCGCGGTCGGGGCCGTACTCACCGCCGGTCTGGTCGCCGGCAGCGTCGGCGTCGCCGGCCTGGCCGGCGCGGTCCCGAACGCCGAACGTCCGCCCGGCGCCCTCGACGACGCGCCACCCGCGCTGCTCGCCGTCGGTGACTTCGACTTCTCCCGGCCCGAGACGGTCGCCACCGGCCTCCAGGTGCCGTGGGGGATGGACTTCCTGCCCGACGGCAGCGCCCTGGTCGCTCAGCGACCCACCGGGCAGGTGGTGCGGGTCCGACCCGGCCAGTCGCCGGAGCCGGTCGTCACCATCTCCGGCGTGACCTCGACAAGCGAGGGCGGCCTGCTGGGCCTGGCCGTCCCACCGACCTACGCCCAGGACGGCTGGGTCTACGTCTACTTCACCACCGCGACCGACAACCGCATCGCCCGGTTCCGGCTCACCGCACCGCAGACCCAGCAGCCGATCCTCACCGGGCTGAACCGCGCGGCGATCCACAACGGCGGCCGGATCGCGTTCGGACCGGACGGGATGCTCTACGTCGGAGTCGGCGACGCCGGACAGACCGCCTCGGCGCAGGACCCGCAGAGCCGCAACGGAAAGATCCTGCGCATCCGGCCGGACGGCAGCGTTCCGCCGGACAACCCGACCGCCGGGTCACCGGTCTACAGCCTCGGCCACCGCCATGTGCAGGGGCTGGCCTGGGACGCCCAGGGACGACTGTACGCCACCGAGTTCGGTCAGAACACCTGGGACGAGATCAACCTGATCGTCGCCGGCGGCAACTACGGATGGCCCACCGTGGAGGGACGCGCCAACGACCCGCGCTTCCGTGACCCGCTGCTGACCTGGACCCCCGCGGAGGCGTCACCGAGCGGTGCGACAATCGCCGGGAACCGGCTCTTCGTGGCCAGCCTGCGGGGCAACCGGCTCTGGAACGTGCCATTGACCGGGTCCGGAGGCGTCGGCACTCCCACCGCCGAGCTGACGGGCACCTACGGGCGGCTGCGCACCGTCGAGTACGGACCGGACGGGTGGCTCTGGGTCACCACCAGCAACCGGGACGGCCGAGGCACCCCGGCCGCCAGCGACGACCGCATCCTGCGCTTCCCGCCCCGCGACGGCACCACGCCGCCGCCCACGACGCCACCCCCGACCACGCCACCCCCCACCACGCCGCCACCCACCACGCCGCCACCCACCACTCCGCCGCCCACGACCGGGCCGGCTGCCTGCACGGTGGGCTGGACGGCGAACCAGTGGAACAACGGCTTCACCGCGGACGTCCGCGTCACCAACCGAGGTGCCGCCCTGACCGGCTGGACCGTGACCTGGTCGTTCGGCGGCAACCAGCAGGTCACAAACGCCTGGAACGCGCAGGTGACCCAGTCCGGAAGGAACGTGACCGCGCGCAACGTCGGGTGGAACGGCAGCCTGCCGACCAACGGCACGGTGAGCTTCGGCTTCCAGGCCACCTACTCCGGCACCAATGACCGCCCGACCGACTTCCAGCTCAACGGCACCCCCTGCCAGACAAGCTGACCACCGCGCAGGTCGACTCAATCTTGGACAGTTGCCGATCTTCTGACGGGAACTGTCCAAGATTGACGGCGGTGCTCGCTGGCCTAGGCTGACGGTCGTGTCGCGAGAGCATGCGGTGATCGACCTCGACGAGCGGGAACACCAGCCGACGAAGGCAGGAGCCACCACCACTGGCCGGCTCGTCGCCAGCCGGAAGGCGATCACGCGCTCGGTCGCGGCGTTCGTGGCCGGCGTCGTGCTCGGCGGCTTCGGCCTCGGGGAAGTGCGCGACTCGCGTGAGCAGCGGGAGCGGAACGCCGTGGTGGCGCTCGTGGCGGTGCCTCAGGCGGCCAACTTCGGAGGCTCGTACGCTCAGGGAACTGTCCAACTGCCCGGCCGGCTGCTGTTGATCAACGCAGGGCCCGCGCCGATCACGGTTCGGGGTGTTCGAGCAGAGCGGCCTGGCGTCGTGGTGGGCGGCACCTGGCAACCCCGGTCGCTACCCCCGGGCGGAGCCGGTCAGTTCGTGGTCGAGCTACGTTTCGAGTGCGCTATCGCCTTTCAGCCGGAGCCGTTGTCGTTGCGGCTTTCGGTCGAGACGAACGACAGCCAGCTCAGAGAGGTCAGCTATCCCGTCGCTCTCGCGGGAAGCGACTGGGAGCGCGATACGCAGGGCATGTGTGACGAGTCCAGGCGGGGGTTGACCGACCGGAAAGACCGGTGACTGGCCGAGACCCTGCGCCGTACCGGCCACCCTGCGGAAGCGGGTGGGCGTGCGGATACCCCTCCCTGTCCGGCCCAGGCACCCGAGGTGCGCAAGGATGAGGGAATGCTGCGATCGCCTCGCGCGCTCCTGTTGGACTTCGGCGGTGTCCTGGCCGACGCTCCGCGCCAGCCGGCGGCACCGCCGGATCTGGTGCGTCGGCTGTTCGACCTGGTGGGAGGCGCAGTGCCGGCGGAGCGGATCGCCGCCGACCTGACCGAGGGCGGCAGGGCCTACGCCCGGTGGCGCGACGACGTCGGCCGCTCCGGCGATCCGATCGAGCTGCCACACGCCCGGGTGTGGGCGGACTTCGTGACCCGAGCGTGGCCGGCGCGAGCCCGCACGGCGGTCGAGGAAGCGGCAACCCCGCTGGCGTACGCCTGGGCCTGGCGACCGGAATGGCATGTCCGCCCGGGGATTCCGGAGGCACTGCGGGCCGCGGCCGATACGGGTCTGCCGATGGCGGTGGTCAGCAACGCCCTCTGTGGGGCGGCGCATCGGGACTTCCTGGCCGCGGCCGGGCTCTCCGACCTGTTCGTGGCGGAGTTCTACAGCGACGAGGCCGGGCTCCGTAAGCCCAACCCCCGGCTGGCCTGGTTGGCTGCCGACGCGGTCGGCGTACCGATCGGCGACTGCTGGTTCGTCGGAGACAGCGTGCATCGCGACGTGGCCTGCGCGCGCCGGGCCGGCGCCGGTGCCGCCATCCTGATGCGCTCGCCGCGCACCGACCGCGAACCGTCCCACCCCGACCTTCGACCGGACGCCCGCGCCGAGGACGGCCACGGACTACTGGCCCTGCTACGGCAGAGCCGACGCACTGCTGACCGCTGACGCCGAAGTGACAAGGGCGCGCCCGGCAGGATTCGAACCTGCGGCCTTGGGATTAGAAGTTGAATCCGACTCGTGATCCCGGGTGCGTAGCAGTCCGCAGGGGTGTCTATCTGTCCAGCTGGATACCCCTGCGGATGCCAGTCCATAGTGTTCGATAGCGCCGGATGCTAGGCCGTCCGGGCTCACACCGGGCTCACTGGTGGCTCCAGTGGAAGGCCCGTAATTTGGTGGGGGCGATGAGGGTGCCGAGCCGGCTCAGCTTCTGCCAACTCTGCCTTCCAATCTAAACTTAGGGCGACGGCGTAGCGGCCGTAACCGGCGCCTCCGCCCCCGGCCACCGGCAGCATGCGTGGACACGAGCGGAACCACTCTTGTGGTGGCGTCGCCGCGTCGTGTGCTCTGTCCGGGATCGTGCCTCTCATGTTTTGTCGGGGGTTGGGGGTGACGGCCAGGTCAGGTAGAGCAGGGCGGTGTCGTCGTTGTGCCGTCCGTCGTCGCCGCGTTGAATGTCGGTGAGGAGGGCGGTGAGGAAGTCGTCCGGTTCGGTGATGGTGCTTAGCGTGCGGGCGAGTTCGATGAAGCGTTGTTCTCCGAGGCGGGTGCCGTCCTGGCTGAACCCTTCGTAGACGCCGTCGGTGTAGAGAAGCAGACCCGCGCCCGGGGGCAGGGTGACGACCGATTCCTGCCAGCGGCCCCGTCCGGGGAACATGCCCAGCCCGAGGTGATGTCGGATCGGCATGGGGTGAGCGCCGTCGGGCGTGATCATCAGGGGTGGAGGGTGACCGGCGCTGACGATCACCGCCTTTGACCGGTCAGGAGCGATGCGGATCGTGCATGCGGTGGCGAACATCGCCTCGTGTGGCCGTTCGGCGACCAGCACCTGTTCCAGCAGGCGCATCCGGGATGCCTTGTCCACACCGGCCAGGGTGAGGGTGCGCCACCCGACACGTAGGCCGACGCCGATCGCGGCTTCGTCCGGGCCGTTGCCGCAGACGTCGCCGATGACTGCGTGGATCGTGCCGTCTTCATCCTGTACGAGGTCGAAGAAGTCACCGCCGAGTAGCGACTGCCCTCGCCCGGGTACGTATCTGCTGTCGACGGTCAGGGCCGGGTCGGTGATCAGCGGTGTCGGGAGCAGGCCGCGCTGCAGTCGAATGTTCTCGCTGGCCTGCATTCGGCTGTCTCGCAGCTGTCGCTCGGTGACCACAGCGCGTCGGCGCTGGATGGCGTACTCGATCGTGCGGCCGAGCAGAGCGCCGTCGATGTGGCCTTTGACGAGGTAGTCCTGTGCTCCGGCGGCGACGGCCGCTGTTCCGGTGGCGGCGTCGTCGAGACCGGTGAGCACCACCACGGCTGCGTCCGGCCACCGGTGCAGCACCCCTCGGAGGGCCTCCAGCCCTTGACGGTCGGGCAGGTGCAGGTCGAGCAGGACGCAGTTCGGCGTCGTGGATGTGGTCGAGGCCTCGGTCAGGCTGCTGGCCTGGGTGAACCGGGCGCTGATCCCGCTGTCCGCCAGCAACTCCCGGGTGAGTAGCGCGTCGCCGGGGTCGTCTTCGATGAGCAGGATCGCGGCTGTCGGCGCCCCCGGATCCGCTCCGGGGGACGGCCCGAACGGCAGGTTGGTCTCACCGATCACGGCAGATCCTCTCTCCGGCCGCATCCGCAGCACGGAAGCTCGACGCCAGCACGATGGATGATCCGCCTGTCGTGTGGTCCTCAACCATTATCACCTGCCGCTGACGAGACCGACTATGACGGCGGTGCCACTCTCAGGCACCTGCCGTTCGGTCTCGTGGCTCAGCGCTACCAGGGCACTCGACAGGGCGAGCACCGCTACCGGCCGGTGCGCCGGCTGTCGTGGTGCTCGCTCGTCGGCCTCGTGAGGTCGGCTCGTGTCGGGATTCGTCCGCGCAGTCGGCGAGCGTGCCGTCGCCGCCCTCAAGGGCTGGAAGACCCTGACCAAACTCCGCTGCTGCCCCCGACGGGCCTGTGGGCGTCAGGCGCCAACGATGTCGCGTGGTACGGGTCAACCGGCCGGGTCGTCGCGGAGGACCCTGACCCCGCGCGGGTCGAGCCGTACCCGCCCCCCGGAGACGACCCGGTCCCCGGTCAGCAGGTCGACGCCACCGGACTGGGCAGCTACCTCGACCGGTTCGGCCCCGTGATTGAGCAGGAAGAGCAGCCGGGCTCCGTCGGGCGCGACCCGGACAGCCGTCTCCAGGTCGGGCACGTCCGCGTACGGCCCGACCAGGCCGTGCCGGTCCAGCACCCGCCGGACGACCCAGGAGACCCCGGCCTGGTCCAGTCCGGCTGCGACGTACCAGCCGTCACCGGCGCCGAACGCGTTCCTGGTGACGGCCGGGGTACCAGCGTAGAAGTCGGCCTGGTAGCGACCGACGACTTCGGCGCCGGTCGGGATCACCAGTTCGAAGAGGAGCCGCGACTCCACCCGCACCCGGTCGGCGCCGGCGGTAAGGAGCACCGGGTTCACGACCTCCGGCCCGCGCGCGTCCCATTCATCGACCCGGACCCCCATCAGCGGCCCGAGCGGGCCGGGTACGTCCATCAGGAAGGCGTTGTCGTTCTCGTCCACCCGTCCGGAAAGGAACGTGGTGAGGACCGACCCGCCCCGGGACGCGACCCGCTCCAGGCGTTCCGGCAGGTCGCCCTTGAGCATGTGCAGCACCGGAGCGACGACTACATCGTAGCCGTCGAGGTCGGCGGTGACCGCCACGACGTCAATGTCGACCCCGGCGTCCCAGAGCGCGCGATGGTAGGCGAGCATCACCTGCTGGTAGCGGAGCATTCGGGAAGGGCCGTCGGAGATCTCCAACGCCCACCAGCTGTCCCAGTCGAAGAGCAACGCGACCCGGGCCGGTGTCCGGGCGCCGAGCACCGCGCCGCCGAGCCGATCCAACTCCGCCCCCAGCTCCGCCACCTCGCGGAAGACCCGGGTGTCCTGCCGGCCGGCGTGGCCGATGACCGCGCCGTGGTACTTCTCGCAGGCACCCCGAGAGGCCCGCATCTGGAAGAAGAGTACGGCGTCCGCACCGTGCGCCACCGCCTGCCAGCTCCAGAGCCGCATCAGCCCGGGACGCTTCAACGGGTTGACGTCGCGGCTGGCGGTATAGCTCGGAGTCTGCTCCATCAGCCAGAACGGCTGCCCGTCCTTGAGCCCTCGCATCAGGTCGTGGGTCAGCGCCATCCGGGCCTGCGAGGCGTCGTCTGGCGGGTAGTTGTCCCACGAGACGAAGTCGAGATCCTCAGCCCAGCGGTGGTAGTCGATCGGTCGGTACATGCCCATGAAGTTCGTCGTCACCGGCACGTCCGGGCTTGATTCGCGGATCGCCGCCTTCTCGTCACGGAAGTTGGTGAGCATCGCCTCCGACATGAACCGCAGGTAGTCCAGGGTGATGCCCTGGAACGCGGTGTGGTCCGGCCCTCGCCAGTGCTCGGTCAGCGCAGACGGCGGCTCGATCTCGTCCCAGTCGGTGAAGGTGTGCGACCAGAAGGTGGTGTACCAGGCCGCGTTGAGAGCCTCCAGAGTCGCGTACCGCGCCCGCAGCCAGTCGCGGAAGCCGGCGGCGCAGAGAGCGCAGTAGCAGGCCCCGCCGTATTCGTTGCCGACGTGCCACGCCAGAACCGACGAGTGACCGGCGTACCGGCGGGCGATCCGGCGAGCCAGCTCAGCGGAGAGCCGCCGGAACGCCGGTGAACTGGGGCAGGAGTTGTGCCGCTGCCCGTACCGGTGCCGGCGCCCCTCGAAGTCGGTCCGGGTCACCTCCGGGTACGCCTTCGCCAGCCACGGCGGATGCGCACCGGTACCGGTTGCCAGACAGATGTCGCGCCCCTCCACTCCAGCCCGCTCGATGATCCGGTCCAGGATCGAGAAGTCGTAGACGTCCTCGGCGGGCTGGGTCAGTGCCCAGTCGAAGACGCCGAGCGTGACCAGATCGATCCGAGCGGCGTCGAAGAGACGGTAGTCCTCCTTCCACAGCTCCTCCGGCCACTGCTCGGGGTTGTAGTCCCCGCCGAAGGGCACCTTCGAGGTAGCGGGCAGGCTCATGCGTGAACTCCCTACGGGCCTTGTAGATCATCGGGTGGTTGGTTCGTAGCAACGCCAGCAGGAGCACCGAACTGAGCAGCGTCTCGCAGGAGCACGCCATGACGCCGACTGCCACCACCAGCACGCCGGCGTTGCCGACCGGGTCCGGCCGGCGAGCCGGGAACATCCCGCGCCCCGATCGTCCACGCCGTGTGCTGCTCGGGTGCGCGTAGCGGGCATGCCTCGCCGGCGTGTTCGACAATGGGCGCCTGCTGCACTCCCACCACAGCAGCCACCCGCGGTCGCTTGGCGTTCAGCCTGGTGCGCGCACATCATCTGCTCGCGATCTTCGTCTCCGGCCGCGATATCCACGCCAGGTGAGGTGCCGGCGCACCCGCGTCTACGAGCAGATCCAGGCCGTGAAACGCAAGCGGGCGCACCGTCGGCGAATGCAGCGGAAACCGAGACACCTGATGCCCGGCCGGACCTCGACCGGAGTTCGGCGTGAGCATCACCGCACAAGAGTAAGCCTCCGCCCCACGCGGGATGAGCGCGGAGCGGAGGCCAACTACCGATGTGTTCAACCTTCGGGCCGACCGGTCACCGTCAGCCCCAGTACGCTA
>NZ_JBFAML010000038.1:0-44405 GCF_040660295.1 Micromonospora sp. NPDC049891 | reverse complement strand
GCACGGTCGAGCAGATCACCGACCCTGAGTACTCGACCCTGGCGTTCCTCAAGGGCCTCAAGCAGGTCGACGGCTGGCAGGACATGCCCCTCACCCAGGCCGCGCAGACCGTGCAGGTCTCGGCCTACCCCGACCACTACGCCCAGTGGGAACAGCAGGCCGCCGACCTCGTCGCCCAGCACTGGAACAGCTGAGCACCCACAACCACAGACATTCCTCCACAGGGGGAAACAAGACCGCCGGCCGGCACCCGAACCAGGGCGCCGGCCGGCGGGCCTCGGTGGGTCCGTACGCCGCAACTGTGGCGGCGGTCACGACAGGGGTAGGAAGAAGTGGAGCGGGTAACCTGTTGACTCGGGTGTCGGTGTGATCCAGTGTCCCCGGGCCTCACCTAAATTGCCTTCGCGGAATACCGTTCGGCTGGAGCCGCGTCGCGCCACTCGCCGAGAGGCGACCTGCACACCGGCACCTTCGTCGCCCCCGGCCCGATCTCGGGCCGGGGGCGATGTCGTGGAGTGTTCCGGTAGGTGGGTCGCCGATCCCGGCGCGCTGTCCTAAGGTCGAGACCGGAGGTGTCGAGCGTGGGACTGCGGGACAGGTTGCTGGGTTGGCCGGTCTACCGGCAGCTCACCGGCACCGACCCCCTGGGCCGGGGTGCGGCGGCGTGCTCGACCCGCAGCGCCGCGTTGACCGCCTGCACGCAGGAGGCCGACCGGGTCGCGCGCTCCGTCTGCCCGTACTGTGCGGTCGGCTGCGGGCAGCGGGTCTTCGTCACCGACGACCAGGTCACGCAGATCGAGGGTGACCCGGACAGCCCCATCTCCCGGGGTCGGCTCTGCCCGAAGGGCGCCGCCAGCCGGAGCCTGGTCACCAGTCCGCTGCGCCAGACCACTGTGCGCTACCGGCGGCCGTACGGCACCGAGTGGGAGGACCTGGACCTCGACACCGCGCTCGACATGATCGCCGACCGGGTGCTCGCGGCCCGCGCCGAGACGTGGGAGGACGCCGACGCCGAGGGTCGGCCGCTGAACCGTACGTTGGGGATCGCCAGTCTGGGTGGGGCCACCCTGGACAACGAGGAGAACTACCTCATCAAGAAGCTGTTCACCGCGATGGGGGCGCTTCAGATCGAGAACCAGGCCCGTATTTGACACTCCGCCACCGTCCCCGGTCTGGGGGCCAGCTTCGGTCGCGGTGGCGCGACGGACTTTCAACAGGACGTGGCCAACGCCGACGTCATCGTCATCCAGGGCTCCAACATGGCCGAGGCCCATCCGGTCGGCTTCCAGTGGGTGATGGAGGCGAAACGACGCGGGGCCAAGGTCTTCCACGTCGACCCGCGGTTCACCCGTACCAGCGCGGTCGCTGACGCGTACCTGCCGATCCGGGCGGGTACCGACATCGCGCTGCTGGGCGCGGTGGTGAACCACATCCTCAGCAACGAGCTGGATTTCCGGGAGTACGTGCTGGCGTACACGAACGCCGCGACGATCGTCAGTGACGACTTCGTCGACGCCGAGGACGCCGACGGGATCTTCTCCGGCTTCGACCCGGCGACCGCCAGCTACGTACAGGACAGTTGGCAGTACGCGGGCCACGAGCGGGACTCCGGCAGTGGCCACACGGGCGAGGAGCGGGAGACCGCGGCGGGTCTGCGCCACGAGTCGCACGGTGCGCCGGTCGCCCGCCAGGTGCGGCGGGACGAGACCCTGCAACACCCGCGCTGCGTGTACCAGATCCTCAAGCGGCACTTCGCCCGCTACACCCCGGAGATGGTGGAACGGGTCTGCGGCGTACCCCGGGAGAAGTTCCTGGAGCTGGCCCGCGCCTGGACGGAGAACTCCGGGCGGGAGCGCACCGGCTGCCTGATCTACTCGGTCGGCTGGACCCAGCACACCGTCGGGGTGCAGTACATCCGCACCGGGGCGATCATTCAACTCCTGCTGGGCAACGTGGGTCGGCCCGGAGGTGGGGTGATGGCGCTGCGCGGGCACGCCAGCATCCAGGGCTCGACCGACATTCCGACCCTGTTCAACCTGCTGCCGGGCTATCTGCCGATGCCGCACCACGCCCGGCATCCCGATTTCGACGCCTGGGTGGACAGCATCCGGCACCCCAGCCAGAAGGGATTCTGGGGTGGTGCCCGCGCCTACGCCGCCAGCCTGCTGAAGGCGTACTGGGGGGACGCGGCGACCCCGGAGAACGATTTCTGCTACGGCCGTCTGCCCCGGCTGACCGGCGATCACGGCACCTACCAGCAGGTGCTGAACATGATCGACGGAAAGGTGAAGGGGTACTTCCTGCTCGGCCAGAACCCGGCGGTCGGTTCGGCGCACGGCCGGGCCCAGCGGCTGGGCATGGCCAACCTCGACTGGCTGGTCGTCCGCGACCTGTTCATGATCGAAAGCGCCACGTTCTGGCAGCGCGGTCCCGAGGTCGCCACCGGTGAGATCGTGCCGGAGCAGTGCGCCACCGAGGTGTTCTTCCTGCCGGCGGCCTCCCATGTGGAGAAGGAGGGCACCTTCACCCAGACCCAGCGACTGCTGCAGTGGCGGGAGAAGGCCGTGGACCCGCCCGGCGACGCCCGCTCCGAGCTGTGGTTCTTCTACCACCTGGGGCGCCGGATTCGGGAGAAGCTGGCCGGCTCGACCCTGCCGCGCGACCGCGCGTTGCTCGACCTGACCTGGAACTATCCCACGCACGGCCGGCACGCCGAGCCCGATGCCGAGGCGGTGCTGCGGGAGATCAACGGATACGACACGACAAGTGGCCGTCCGTTGTCGGCCTTCACCGAGGCCCGGGACGACGGGACGACCGCGATCGGCTGCTGGATCTACACCGGGGTGTACGCCGACGGGGTGAACCAGGCGGCCCGGCGCCGGCCGGGGCACGAGCAGGACTGGGTGGCCGCCGAGTGGGGCTGGGCATGGCCGGCGAACCGGCGGCTGCTCTACAACCGGGCCTCCGCCGATCCGCAGGGCCACCCGTGGAGCGAGCGGAAGCGGTACGTGTGGTGGGACGCCGACGCCGGGCGGTGGACCGGCCGCGACGTGCCGGACTTCGAGGTGACGAAACCGCCGTCGTACCGGCCGCCGGAGGGTGCCACGGGGCCGGCGGCACTGGCCGGGGACGACCCGTTCATCATGCAGTCCGACGGCAAGGGCTGGCTGTACGCGCCGAGCGGGGTGCTGGACGGGCCGCTGCCGACGCACTACGAGCCGGCCGAGTCGCCGGTGCGCAATCCGCTCTACGGCCAACAGGCCAACCCGACTCGCAAGATGTACTCCCATCCGGTGAACTCGACGAACCCGAGCCCGCCGCAGCAGCACGACCAGGTCTTCCCGTACGTGTTCACGGTCAGCCGGCTCACCGAGCATCACACCGCGGGCGGGATGAGCCGTACCGTCGCCCCGCTCGCGGAACTGCAACCGGAGATGTTCGTGGAGGTCTCCCCGGAGTTGGCGGCGCTGGCCGGGCTGACCCATCTTGGTTGGGCGCACCTGATCAGCGCCCGCGCGGCGATCGAGGCACGGGTGCTGGTCACCGATCGGCTGGTGCCGCTGTCGGTGGACGGCCGGGTGATCCACCAGCTGTGGCTGCCGTACCACTTCGGCTTCGAGGGGCTGGTCACCGGGGACTCGGCGAACGACCTGCTCGGCATCACCCTGGACCCGAACGTGCTGATCCAGGAGAGCAAGATCGGTACCTGTGACGTGCGGCCGGGACGCCGGCCCACCGGAACGGCGTTGCGGGAACTGGTGCAGGATTACCGCAGCAGGGCCGGCATCGTGCCCGGTGTCCTGCCGCCGGCGGTCACCCCCGGTGTGCCGGTCGATCCACCCCGGTCCACCGGCGACGGAGAGGGGAACCCCTGATGGCCGATCCGCGCAGCCGGCCCGCCGCGCCCGCGTCGTCGTCGGCACCGGCCGCCGGGGCGGCCGATCCGGCGACCGCGGCCGGCTGGGTCGACGCGCCGCCGAGGATGGGCTTCTTCACCGACACCAGCGTCTGCATCGGCTGCAAGGCGTGCGAGGTGGCCTGCAAGGAGTGGAACGGGGTACCCACCTCCGGGCTGGACCTGCTGGGCATGTCATACGACAACACCGGCGCGTTGACGGCGAACTCGTGGCGGCATGTCGCCTTCGTCGAACAGCCCCGGCCCGCCGGGCACGCCACCGGGTCGTTCGCCGGAAACCCGACTGGCGACCCGGCCGGTGCGGCCTCCGCCGCCCGGTCGGCCGGCACCACGAACCCGACCGGGACCGAGCCGGGTGTGCTGCCCGGCCAACCGCCGGTCGCCGCCCGGATGACCGAGTTCCTCGGCATGCCGGCGGCCGGGCCACCCGGACGCACCGGCAGCGCCGAGGAGCGCAGCGACTTCCGCTGGCTGATGATGTCGGACGTGTGCAAGCACTGCACCCGGGCCGGTTGCCTCGACGTCTGCCCGACCGGGGCGCTGTTCCGCACCGAGTTCGGCACGGTGGTGGTGCAGGAGGACACCTGCAACGGCTGCGGCTACTGCGTGTCGGCCTGCCCGTACGGGGTGATCGACAGGCGGGCGGACGACGGCCGGGTGTGGAAGTGCACCCTCTGCTACGACCGGATCGGCGCGGGGCTGACCCCGGCCTGCGCGCAGGCCTGCCCGACCGAGTCCATCCAGTACGGCCCCCTGGACGAGCTGCGGGAACGGGCCGCCGCGCGGGTCGCCACGTTGCGGGAGCGGGGGGAGCCGCAGGCGCAGCTCTACGGCCACGACCCGCACGACGGGGTCGGCGGCGACGGCGCGTTCTTCCTGCTGCTCGATGAGCCGGAGGTGTACGGCCTGCCCCCGGATCCGCAGGTGACCACCCGGGACCTGCCGGCGATGTGGCGCCGCGCGGGGCTGGCCGCGCTGGCCATGACGGCGGCGGCAGTCGGCGCGTTCCTCGGCGGCCGGCGGTGAACCCGGACCGACCGGCCGTCGGTGACCGGTTCCGTCGCTTCCGGGCGGGCCGTCGGGCCGGTGAGGAGCTGGCCGTGCCGCCGGCCGAGTTCACCTCGTACTACGGCCGGCCGATCCTGAAGCCGCCGGTGTGGACGTGGGAGATCGCCGCCTACCTGTTCACCGGCGGGCTGGCCGCCGGTTCGTCGCTGCTCGCGGCGGGTGGGCAGCTCAGCGGGCGCGCCGGGGTACGCCGTGCCGGCCGGGTCGCCGCGCTGGCCGCGGTCACCGCCAGCGCCGGTCTGCTGGTCAAGGACCTGGGCCGGCCGGAACGGTTCCACCACATGCTGCGGGTGGCCAAGCCGACCTCGCCGATGTCGGTGGGCACCTGGATCCTCACCGCGTACGGTCCGGCTGCCGGGTTGGCCGCGGTCGCCGAGGTGGCGCCGCTGCTGCCCAGGCGGGGCCCGCTCGGGCTGGCCCGTCGGGCGTTGCCGCCGGTGGGACGGGCCGCCGGGCTGACCGCCGCGCTGGTCGCACCGGCCCTGGGCACGTACACGGCGGTGCTGCTGGCCGACACGGCGGTGCCGTCCTGGCATGAGGCGTACGCCGACCTGCCGTTCGTCTTCGCGGGCAGCGCGTTGGCCAGCGGCGCGGGAGTGGGTCTGCTCGCCGTGCCGCCGGCCCAGGCGGGCCCGGCGCGGCGGATGGCGGTGGCCGGCGCCGGACTGGAGCTGTTCGGCGCGCACCGGGTGGAGGGTCGCCTCGGTCTGCTGGGTGAGCCCTACCGGACGGGTCGGGCCGGCCGGCTGCTGCGCGCCGGGCGGGCGCTCACCGTCGCCGGGGTGGCCGGGGCGGTGCTGGGCCGGCGGAGCCGGCTGGTGTCGGCGGTCTCCGGTGTCGCGTTGCTCGCCGCTTCGGTGGCGACCCGTTTCGGGGTCTTCCACGCCGGTGTCGCCTCGGCCCGCGATCCGAAGTACACGGTGTTGCCGCAGCGGGCCCGACTCGACCGGCGGGCGGCCGAACCCGGCGGGTAGCCGGCGGTGCCGACTCGGCCGGACGCCCGCCGCCGAGCTGTGATCCAATGGCCGGTGGAGGCGTTCAGGCGGCTGGTGCCCCTCCCGGTCTTCAAAACCGGTGTGGTCCGGGATCCGGGCCAGGCGGGTTCGATTCCCGTCCGTCTCCGCCAGCCTGCGAGGAGATGAACCGATGAGCGACGGCGGCGCGGACCCGCGGCGCCGGGTGCCGCGTACCGACGCGTTGCTGGCTGAGCCGTCGCTGGTCGCAGCCGCCGTCGCGGTTGGCCGCGACCGGGTGCGCAGCGCGGTGCGGCAGGCCCAGGAGCGGGCCCGCCGGGGTGAGATCGACCCGGCAGAGGTACGCGACGCCGCGCTGGCCGCGTTGCCGCCGCCCGTGCCGCGGGTGGTGCTCAACGCCACCGGGGTGGTGCTGCACACCAACCTCGGGCGGGCCGCCCTCTCCGAGGCCGCGCTGGCCGCGGTGACCGCCGCCGCCGGGTACACCGACGTCGAGCTGGACCTGGGCACCGGGCGGCGGGCCCGCCGTGGGCGGGACGCGCTTGACGCCCTCGCCGCCGCCGTGCCGGCCGCCGAGGCGGTGCACGTGGTCAACAACGGCGCTGCCGCGCTGGTACTGGCGGCCACGGCGCTCGCCGCCGACGCCGAGATCGTGGTCAGCCGGGGCGAACTGGTGGAGATCGGCGACGGTTTCCGGCTGCCCGACCTGCTCACCAGCACCGGTGCCCGGCTGCGCGAGGTGGGCACCACCAACCGGACCACCCTCGCCGACTACGCCGCCGCCGTCGGGCCGAATACCGGCTTCGTGTTGAAGGTGCACCCGTCCAACTTCCGGGTCACCGGCTTCACCTCGGCGGTACCGGTGCGGCGGCTGGCGGCGCTCGGCGTGCCGGTGGTCGTCGACATCGGTTCCGGGCTGCTGGTACCCGACCCGCTGCTGCCGGACGAGCCGGATGCCGCGAGCACCCTGCGTGCCGGGGCGGCGCTCGTCACCGCCAGCGGCGACAAGCTGCTCGGTGGCCCGCAGGCCGGATTGCTGCTCGGCACCGCCGAGCTGGTCGAGCGGCTGCGCCGGCACCCCCTCGCGCGGGCGTTGCGGGTGGACAAACTGACCCTGGCCGCGCTCGCGGGCACGCTCGGTGACCTGGCCACCCCGACCCGCCGGGCCCTGCACGCCGACGTGGCGGCGCTGCGCGAGCGGACCGAACGGCTGCGCGACGCGCTCGCCGCCGACGGCCGCAAGGTCGAGGTGGTGCCGTCCGTGGCGGTGGTCGGCGGCGGCGGGGCACCCGGCGTCGAACTGGACTCGTGGGCCCTCAGCCTGCCCGAGCGCTACGCCGGCCCGCTGCGTACCGGTGATCCGCCGGTGCTGGGCCGGGTGGTCCGTGGCCGGTTGCTGCTCGACCTGCGCTGCGTGCCCGAGCGGGCTGACGCGTTGCTGCGCGCCGCGGTGCTGGCCGTGCCGGGAGACGACTGACCATGCTGGTGGTGGCCACCGCCGGGCACGTCGACCACGGCAAGTCCACGCTGGTGCGGGCGCTGACCGGAATGGAACCGGACCGTTGGGCTGAGGAACGCCGCCGCGGCATGACCATCGACCTCGGGTTCGCCTGGACCGCGCTGCCGTCGGGTCGTACCGTCGCGTTCGTCGACGTGCCGGGGCATGAACGGTTCGTGCCGAACATGCTGGCCGGGGTGGGCCCGGTGCCGGCCGCCGTGATGGTGGTCGCCGCCGACGCGGGCTGGATGCCGCAGTCCGCCGAGCACCTGGCCGCCCTGGACGCGCTCGGAGTCGGGTACGGCCTGCTGGTGGTGACCCGCGCGGACCTGGCCGATCCGGCGGCGGCCCTGGCCGTGGCCCGGTCGGAGCTGGCGGCGACCTCGCTCGGTGAGGTGGAGGCGGTGCCGGTCAGCGCCGTCACCGGTGCCGGCCTGTCCGAGCTGCGGGCCGCGCTGGACCGGTTGGCCGACCGGGTGCCGGTCCCGGTGGCCGACGGCCCGGTCCGGCTCTGGGTCGACCGCTGTTTCACGGTGCGGGGCAGCGGCACGGTGGTCACCGGCACCCTGGGCGGCGGGCGGCTGCGCGTCGGCGACGAACTGGAGTTGGCCGGCAGCGGCGAACCGGTGCGGATCCGGGGCCTGCACCGGCTCGGTGCCGCCTGCGACGAGGCGGTGCCGGTGGCGCGGGTGGCGGTCAATCTGCGGGGTGTGGCCCGCGACCGGGTCGGCCGCGGCGACGCCCTGCTCACCCCGGGTCGGTTTCGGGGCACCGACCTGGTCGACGTGCGGCTGGCCGGGGTTCCGGTGGCCGAGCTGCCGGCGACGCTGACGTTGCATGTCGGGTCGGCCGGGGTTCCGGTGCGGGTCCGCCCGCTGGGCACGGACACCGCCCGGCTGCGGCTGGGCCGTCCGCTGCCGCTGCTGGTGGGGGACCGGGCGTTGCTGCGTGATCCGGGTCGCCGGTACGTCGCCGGTGGGGTCACCGTGCTCGACGTGTTGCCGCCGCCGCTGGGGCGTCGGGGTGCTGCGGCGGCCCGGGCGGCTGTGCTGGCCACCCTGGACGGCCGCCCCGACATCGTCGGCGAGCTGCGCCGCCGGCGGCTGGCCCGGGTCGCTGACCTGGTCAGGGCGGGTGTGCCGGTGACGGTCGCTCCCGTGGCGGGCGACTGGCTGGCGGATCCGGAGCACTGGCTGCGGTTGGGTGATCGGCTCGCCCTGGCCGTGGCCGAGCACGCCCGCACGCATCCGCTGGCGCCGGGTGCCCCGGTCGAGGAACTGCGCCGACACCTCGACCTGCCGGACCGGACCCTGGTCGAAGCCCTGGTCCGGCCGCCGCTGCGGCTGGTCGCCGGTCGGGTGGTGGCGCCCGGCGCGGCGTCGTTGCCCGAGCCGCTGGCCCGCGCGCTGGCCCTGGTGGGTGACGACTACGCGGCGCATCCGTTCCGTGCCCCCGACGCCGACCGGCTCGCCGCCGTCGGGCTCGGTACCCGGGAGATCGGCGCGGCGGTGCGGGCCGGGGCGCTGCTCCGGCTCACCGGTAACGTGCTGCTGCTGCCCAGCGCACCGCAGCAGGCGGTTCGGGTGCTGACCGGACTGCCGCAGCCGTTCACGCTCAGCGCCGCCCGGCAGGCGCTGGACACGACCCGCCGGGTGGCGGTGCCGCTGCTGGAGTTGCTGGACCGGCAGGGACTGACCCGTCGACTACCCGACGACGCCCGGGTGGTGGTGGATTGAGCACATCGTCGGTCGGGACCGCAGCCGGGCACCTACCGTGACGGCATGGATCCCTCCGCGGTGTGGCGGGACCGGCAGCACCGGTGGCGGATCGAGGCGTACCGTGCGCCGGATCTGCGGTTCGCCGTCTACGCGACGAACGGCACGACCGAGTCCGCGCCGCTGTGGCTGTTCGGCATGTCGGCGCTGGCCCGGTGGCTGATGAGTCACAAGATCTCCCTCGACGACCTGGAGGTCGACTGAGCGTTCCCCGTTCGGGGGACAAATTCGGATAATTGCGGACGGATCCGGGTCGGTTTTCGTACCGTGCCAGCTGTGAAGGACCGAGGCATCCGGAAGTTCGTCGCGGTGCTGGCCGGCCTCGCCGTGATCTACTTCGGCACCACCGGCCGGTCCCCGGAGGAGGGTCGCGGCCTCTCCGGTGGGCTGGTGGTGCTGGCACTGCTGGCTTCGCTGCTGGTGTGGTACCTGACCAGACCCGGCGGCGACGCGGCGAAGTGACGACGCTCAGCGGGCGGCCACACCCCGGCTGATCTGCCCGGCCGACTCCTCGCCGAGAGCGACCCGCACCAGCGCCGAGGCGAGCCGGCCGAAGTCGACGTCGTCGACCAACCGGGCCAACCGGTCCGTGGTGGCGGGCAGACCGAGTCGCCGCGCGCCGGCCACCGCCCGCCGGTCGGCGTACGGGCGCAACTCCGGCCAGACCGCCTGCACCTCGCGCAGGAAGATGTCCGCGCCGGTGGGTCCGATACCGGGGAACTCGGTGAGCAGCCGGCGCAACTGTGCCGGCTCACCGGCCGCCTCCCGGTGCAGCCGCCGCAGGTCGCCGTGCCAGCGATCCAGACAGAGCCGGGCACCGGAGCCGAGCATCGTCGCGGTCCGCTCGTCGTAGCGGCGGTAGTGGCCGCGCCCCAACGCGTCGACCCGTTCCTGCCAGCTCGCGGCCTCCATCGCCTGCGGGGTGCGGTAGCCGGCCGCGAAGAGCTCCCGGGCCGCCGCCACCCCCACCTGCGCCCGGATCCGGGTGCTGAGCAGGGTGACCAGCACCAGCAGCTGGTACAGCGGCGCCGGTCGGTCGGCCAGCGCGATGCCCGCCTCCTCGGCGTACGTGCGGCGGGTCAGCAGGGCCCGCGCCAGCGCCCGTTGGTCGCCCATCCTCGGGGTGTACCCACCGCCGACCCGGATAGCCCTCGCCATGGCCGCCCGGCCGGAATGCCGCCGGCAGCGGCGGGTAAGCCGCGGGTGACGCGGCGCCGCGCCGCGCACCGGCGAAGGGAGACGACCGTGACGAACCCGCAGCAGCAGGAACTCCGGCGCAACGCCCTCGGCGAGACCAGCCAGGACAACAAGGGCCCCGACCCGGCGGGCCATCCCCGCAACCGAGGTTCCTCGCGCGGGGACGCCGGCCGCCCGGTGCCGCACGGCCAGGTGTCACCGTACGGTCCCAGCGGCCAACCGGTCGCCGAGGACGACAGCGACCACCGCTAGGTCGCGCTTCCATGCGGCCGTGCCCGCTACGCCGAACCCAGCCGGCGTCCCGGGCGACCTGCCGTAGGGCCTACTCCGACGGCCGCAGCCGGTTCCAGGTGGCTGCGGCCGTCAACCCGAAGGTGAGGTGCGGGACGAGGTCGGCGATCCAGTCGACCCGCCGCCAGGTACGCGGATCGGTGATCCCGAGCAGGGTCAGCGATCCGTCCGACAGCGTCATCAAGCCCCCGCCGAGCAGGGCGGCCGCCCGCAGCACCGGCTGCCGGCGCCCCCGGGCCAGCAGCGCGAAGCCGACAGTCGCGGCCGCGCCCAGCCCGTAGCCCAGCAGGGCACCGAGGCCGCTGCGCCGGTTACCCGCCTGCTCCGGCGAGCCGAGGGGCACATGCGCGGCGCCGGCCAGTTTCCCGGCGCTCTGCTCCGGGGTCTGACTGGCCGGCCGGGCCCGGGCCGTCATGTCCAGATACGTGACGATGTTGAGCGCGGTGGTGCCGACGGCCCCGGCGATGAGGCCGTCGGTCAGGTCGGCGGCCCTCACTTCTTCGGATCTCCGGGCTCGCGGTTGCCCTTCGGCCCGTAGGTGCGTTCGCCCCGCACGATGCCGCGCCGGCCCTGATCCTCCCGCAGGATCCGGTTGGCCGCCTCGTCGGCCTTCTGGTCCGGGGTGCGCCGACCCGAGCCGTCGATGGCGTTGCGGAGGCGGGCGCGCTGCTTGTCGTAGGCATTGCTGCCGGGTCGAGGTCCTGGCATCGCTGTCTCCTCTGGTCGTCGCCGGTTGGCGTCGGTGACCCCTCTGGTCGTCGCCGGTGGCGTACGCGGCCCGTCTACCCGCCTGGACCGCCGCCAACCGTGCCGACCGGTCACCGGGGGCCGCGTACCACCGCGACCGGACAGTGGCTGTGGTGCAGTAGCGACTGACTCACCGAACCCAGCAGCAAACCGGTCACCTCACCACGTCCCTGCCCACCCACCACCAGCAGTTGCGCCTGGCGGGAGGCGTCGGTGAGCACCCGGGCGGCGCGACCCCGCACCGACTCCCGGGTGATCCGCACCTCCGGGTACCGCTCGGTCAGCCCGGCGATGGACTCGGCCACCGCGCGGTCCTCGTCCTCCCGCAACTCGGACTCGTCGTACACCAGGGGCTGCATGTCACCCGGGCCGGTGGACACCGGGTGCCGGTAGGCGTGCAGCGCGAGCACCGAGGCACCCCGCAGGGCGGCCTCGTGGACGGCGAACTCCACGGCCAGGCGGGACGACTCGGAGCCGTCCACTCCGACCACGACGGCCCCGTCGGTCTGCGGCGCGCCGCGCGCCACCAGCACCGGACAGTCGGCGTACGCGGCCAACTTCACCGCGACCGAGCCGAGCACCAGCGCGGCGAACCCACCTCCGCCCCGGTCACCGAGCACCACCATCGCCGCGGTGGGCGCCTCGGCGAGCAGCACGGCCGTGGCCTCACCGTCGACGATCTCGCCGGTGATCCGTAGCCCCGGCGCGGCCGCCTCGGCCTCCTCGACAGCGGCGGCGACCAGCTGCTCCGCCCGGGCTCGCAGACCTCCGTCGGGGGCGCCCTCCGTGGCCGGCCGGACGGGGGAGTGCAGCGTCGGCCAGATGAAGGCGTGCACCACCCGCAGCGGCCGGTCGCGGCGGGCCGCCGCCGCGGCGGCCAGTCGTACCGCGGCGAGGGCGGGCTCGGAGCCGTCCACACCGACCACCACCGCCGAGCCGCTCGCCGAGTTCACCGTCGCCTCCCGTGCCGGGCCGTCATCGGGACCGATTTGGGTCAGTATCGCCGTCCGCGGTGGCCTGCGGGGCGATACCGGCGAGCGACGTGCTGTCGGTACGCTGGCGACCAGTGCCTGGGAGGGAGCGTCGTCGATGGTGGAGCCCGACCGGCCGAGTACCGCACGGATGATTGACTTCTGGCTCGGTGGGGCGCACCACTATCCGGTGGATGTGGCCGCCGCCCGAGCCTTCGAGCAGGCGTACGGCCCGTGTGCTCCGGTCTTCCGGGCGCTGCGCGCCTTCCTCGGCCGTGCCGTACGCGCGATCGCCGCCACCGGTGTGGATGGCTTCCTGGTGTTCGGTGCCGGGGTGCCGACGATGGGCAACGTGCACGAGGTGGCACCCGAGGCGACGGTCCTCTACACCGACGTCGATCCGGTGACCATCCGTCTCGGGCAGCGCATCCTGGCCGGCAGCGACCGGGCGGGTTACGGCTTCGGCGACGCCACCGACATCGGCACCGTCGACCCGGCGCTGCTGCACCGGTTCGTGCCGGGCTGGGGCCGACGACCGGTGGGGGTGGTGTTCCTGGGCCTGGCGGCGTTCCTCGACGACGACACCCTCGCCCGCACCCTGGACGAGCTGTACACGGCGGTGGCACCCGGCAGCCAGCTGGCGATCGACTTCGACACCGAGGAACTCGCCGCGCATCCGGAGGCGCTGGCGATGATGGGCCCGGCGTTCCGGATGCGCCCGCCGGCGGCGTTCGCCCCGTTGCTCGGTCGGTGGACGCCCACCCGGGACGGGATCGTACCGGTGACCCACTGGCGGCCGGAGGGTCAGCCGGCGCAGCTGCCGGATGCCTTCCACGGTGCGGTTGCGGTGCGGTCGGCCGGGTGACCATGGGTGGATCCGCCTCCGTATGATGCTTGCCCCAGAGCAAGTATTTTCGGAGGATGGTCATGGCGGATGCGCCCACGGGGATCTCCCGCGCCTTGCGCGAGGCCCCGCCCGACCGCGTGGTCGAGGCCGCCGACCTGGCCATCCGGTCGGCGCTCGGCGCGTCGGGCACCGCCGTGTTCATCGCCGACTACCGGATCAGCGGGCTGTGGCCGGTGTTCGACTCGCGCCGGCCCGGCGTGGACACCCCGGCGGTCCAGGGTACGGTGCAGCGCTGCTTCAGCAGTCAGCAGCCGGTCCGTGAGTCCGGTGAGGACGGGCGGTGCCGGCTGCACCTTCCCCTGTCCGTGTGGGGCGAGCGGCTGGGGGTCCTCATTGTCGAGTTGGCCGCCGAGCCGTCGGAGACGGTGGTACGCGCGGCGGTCGACATCGCCGGGGACGTGGCCATGGCGCTGCGGGCGGCCGACCGGGAGACCGACCGCTACCGGCGGGCCCGGCGGCGGGAGCGGCTGAGCATGGCCGCCGAGTTGCAGTGGGAACTGCTGCCGGGGCGCAGTGTCAGCCACGACTCCTTCCAACTGGCCGGTCAGCTGGAACCGGCGTACACGGTGGGCGGTGACCATTTCGACTGGTCCCTGGATGACGGCCGGCTCACCGTCACCGTGCTCAACGGCGACGGCATCGGGCTGGCCGCCGCGCTGTTGACGGCGGTGACCGTCAACGCGATGCGCAACGCCCGCCGCTCCGGTGGCGGTCTGGTGGAACAGGCCGAGCTGGCCTCCGACACGGTCTACTACCAGCACCGGGGGCACCGGCACGTGGCGACGTTGCTGCTCGAACTGGACTGTGCGACCGGACGGGTGCGGGCGGTGGACGCCGGCTCACCGCATCTGGTGCGGCTGCGCGGCGGTACGGTCTCCCGGGTCGCCCTCGAACAACAGCTACCGCTGGGCATGTTCGGTGAGACCCGCTATGACCTTCAGGAGTTCGATCTCGACCCGGGGGACCGGTTGTTCGTCGTCTCCGACGGGGTGTGGGCGGCCGATCCGAGTGGCCGGGAGACGTACGGCGAGCGGGCGATGGCCCGGGCGATGCGGGCCACACGGTTGCAGCCGCCGACCGAGGCGGTTGGTACGGTGATGCGCGAGTTGCAGACCTTCCACGCGGACACCGACCTGCGCGACGACGCGGTCGTCGTCTGCCTGGACTGGCGTGGCGCGGTCGGCCGGGAACAGGGTTGACCGGCCCGTCCGGCGAGTCGGTGCAGTACCAGCGGGACAATCGCAGGGGACATCGGGTGGAGCGACCGGATCTCGCCGCGGCGATCGACGCGGCCGCGGAGGCGCTGGTGGGCGTGCTCGACTCCGCTGTTTCCCGGCACCGGCTCGCGGTGTCGCCGACCCAGCTGCGGGTGCTGTCGCTGCTGAGCACCCGCCCGGAGATCAACGTCAACCGGCTGGCGGAGCTGTTGGACGTGGTGCCCTCCTCGGCCAGCCGGCTCTGTGACCGGTTGGAGGCGATCGGGCTGGTCCGCCGGACGGCTGACCCACGGGACCGCCGGGAGGTGCGCCTGGTCCCGACCGCGGCCGCCGAGGTGCTGCTGGGGGAGGTGCGCTCGCGCCGGCACGAGGCGGTGCGGGCGGTGCTTGAACGGATGCCGGTCCGGGGGCAGCAGGACCTGTTGCGGGCGCTTGTGGCGTTCGGGCAGGCAGCGTCGGTGGTGGAGACCGCGAAGGCGTCAGCGTCCGCTCGCAGCGCCTGAACCTCTCCAACTAGTATCCTAGGACGGCCTACCGGTGGTGACACCCGTCACAGTGGTACCGACTGGCACCCGCCACGGGCACGCTGGGCAGCAGAAGCACGCGGCCGGCCCGTTATAGTGGCAGCGCATTCGACCGGCCCGTGATCATCGACGATGGACGGCGGGTCAGGGGACCGATCCCACAGGGGATCACAGGGGGCGCCGGCATCAGCCGGCTGGACAACGCGTACGACGCCGCACGGCGGACCAGAGCCGCGGTGCCCGAGCGCGTCGCGGAGGAGGTTCGGTGTCGGGTCGGGCGGCTCGGGCGGAGCAACCGCAGGCCCGCGACGGCGATGGCCGGCGACCCGACGATCGGGTGCTCACCTGGCCGAACCTGATCAGCTTCGTCCGCCTGTTGGGTGTGCCCCTGTTCCTCTACCTGTTCCTGGTGGCTCGCGCCGACACCGCCGCGATCGTGGTGTTGGCCATCGGTGGCACCAGCGACTGGGTGGACGGCTGGATCGCCCGGCGGCTGGGTCAGGTGAGCCGGCTGGGCGAGCTGCTCGACCCGCTCGCCGACCGGCTCTACATCCTCGCCACCCTTGTCGCGTTCACCGCCCGCGAGGTGGTGCCCTGGCAGTTCACCGCCGCGCTGCTGGCCCGGGAGGTGCTGCTGCTGGGCTCGCTCGGGGTGCTGCGACGGCACGGCTACGGGCCGCCGCCGGTGCACTACGTCGGTAAGACGGCCACCTTCCTGTTGCTGGCTGCTTTTCCGATCCTGTTGCTGGCCGCGGTGGTGCCGGCGGCTGCGGCGGCAGCCGGTGCGATCGGCTGGGCGCTGGCGTGGTGGGGTCTGGTGCTCTACTGGGTCGCCGGCGCGCTGTACGTGGTCCAGGCCCGGCAGTTGGTGCGGGCGGTACGCGGTCGGCAAGGAGCGGCGGCATGAGCGACGATCCCGGTCAGGGCCGGCGTGGGGCGAGAGCCTTCACCCCGGACTTTCTCACCGAGTTGTTCCGTAATCCACTGGATCCGGGCTACGCCGACGCGGCGGCCCAGCGGGCGAGGACGGGCCGGCCGGCGCGGTCGGGTTGGTCGGTGGGGCCGGTCGGGCTGGTGGTGATCGTGCTGCTCGGTTTCCTGTTCGCGGTGGCCTACCGGCAGACGATGGCCGAGGAGCCGGGGCGTGCGCAGGCCCGTTCCGGGCTGGTGGCGCAGATCAAGCAGCGGCAGGGTGAGACCGACGCGTTGTCGACGCGGGCGGAGGAGCTGCGCGAGGAGGTCAACCGGCAGCGGGAGGCGGCGCTGGGTGGCTCCCACGCGGCCCGGTTGCGGGAGCTGGAGGCGAGTACCGGCCTCGGGCGGGTGCGTGGTGACGGTGTGGTGGTGGAGTTGGCGGACGGGCCGAGTGGCCAGGATTCGCTCAGCGGTGGCGGTGCCGGTCCGGCGCAGGTGATCTACCTCGATCTGCAGAGCGTGGCGAACGACCTGTGGGGTGCCGGCGCGGAGGCGATCGCGATCAACGGTCAGCGGTTGACGTCGACGTCGACGATCCGGTCCGCGGGGCAGGCGATCCTGGTGGATTTCCGACCGGTGACCGGGCCGTACGAGGTGAGCGCGATCGGGCCGGGCGGGATGCGTAAGCGGTACGAGGCGAGTTACAGCGCGTTGACGATGCGCAAGGTGGCTCAGGTGAACGGGTTGTCGTTCGCTGTGCGGGACGCCGATGACCTCACCCTGCCTGCTGCTCCGGAGCCGCGGCTACGCTACGCGGAGCCGGCGGTGAGTCCGAGTGTGTCGTCGTCGGGCGGTGACGAGTCGTCCGGCTCGGGTACGTCCCCCAGTCCCTCCGGAGGTGGTCGATGATCGCGGTGCTGGCCCTGCTGGCCGGTGTGCTGCTCGGACTGTGGCTCGATCCCACGGTGCCGGCGGCACTGCAGCCGTATCTGCCGATCGCTGTGGTGGCCGCGTTGGACGCGGTGTTCGGTGGGGTTCGGGCAAAGCTGGACCGCATCTTCGACGACAAGCAGTTCGTGGTGTCGTTCATCTCGAACGTGCTGGTTGCGGCGCTGATCGTGTACCTGGGTGACCAGCTGGGGGTGGGCGGTCAGTTGTCCACCGGTGTGGTGGTCGTGCTGGGGGTTCGTATCTTCGGCAACGTGGCGGCGATCCGTCGGCACCTGTTCCGGGCGTAGGTTTGTGGCGTGAGTGACGAGCACACGCAGACGGGTACGGGCTGGCCGCAGCCGGCGGAGCCGGCGCGGCCGGATGGCCCGGCGGGGGAGCCGGATCCGCGTCCGGAGGCGCCGGATCCGGACGAGTTGAGTCCGTTGTCGCCGCAGGGGAGCCCGCCGGGGGAGGACGAGGATTCGTCGGCCACGCCGGACGCGGATGCCCCGGCGGAGCCCGCCGAGGGTGTCGCGGCGGCGGAGCAGCCGGCCACGGCGGTGTCGCCGTGGCGGCGGCTGAGTTCGGCCGCGGTGATGATCGGTGTGTTGCTGGGGCTGCTGGGTTTCACCCTGGCGGTGCAGTTGAAGACGACGTCGACGGATTCGTCGTTGACGACGGCGCGGCAGGAGGACCTGGTCCGGATCCTGTACGACCTGGAGGCGCGGGAGATTCGGCTGCGACAGGACGTTGCCGCGTTGGAGGAGAGCCAGCGGCAGTTGCGGTCGGGTGAGCAGGGGCGTCAGGCGGCGTTGGAGGAGGCTACCCGGCGGGCTGACGAGTTGGGGATCCTGGCGGGTACGTTGCAGGCGCGGGGCCCGGGTCTGGCGGTGCGGTTCCAGGCGGGGCCGGCGAAGCCGATCTCGGCGATGCGGGTGCTGGACGCGGTGCAGGAGTTGCGGGGTGCCGGCGCGGAGGCGATGCAGATCTCCGGTGGTGACCGGGCGACGGTGCGGATCGTGGCGTCGACGTACTTCGTGGACCACGAGAGCAGGGACGGGTCGTTGGTGGTGGACGGGCGCCGGTTGACGGGGCCGTTCACGATCACGGTGGTGGGTGATCCGGCGACGATGCGTACGGCGCTCAACATTCCTGGTGGGGTGGTCGCGTCGGTGGCTGGCGACGGCGGTAACGTGATCGTTGAGGATCGTGAGGTTGCCGAGGTCTCGGCGCTGCACGTGCCCCGCCCGCTGGAACATGCCCGTCCGGTCTCCTGAAGGTCGGCGGGCCGGCACCGGTTGGTCCGGTGTCGCGATGGATGAGGACGCTGCTGGTGATTCCTGAGGATCTGCGTTACACCGCCGAGCACGAGTGGGTGGCCGCGGCGGACGGTGGGGCCGTCCGGGTGGGCATCACTCATTTCGCGCAGGATGCTCTTGGCGACATCGTGTATGTGCAGTTGCCGGAGGCGGGTGCGACGGTGGCGGCCGGTGAGTCGTTGGGTGAGATCGAGTCGACGAAGAGTGTGTCGGAGCTCTACGCCCCGGTGGCCGGGACGGTGTCGGCGCGCAACGAGGCGCTTGTCGACACCCCTGAGGTGATCAACAGTGATCCGTACGGCGCGGGTTGGTTGGTGGAGATCAGCGTGTCGGATCCGGCGGCGGTGGACGGGCTGTTGAGCGCGGATGCGTATCGCGAGTTGACCGAGAGCTGAGCGTTTTGCTGTGCGGGCGGGGCGGTGTCTGCCGCGCGTCCGGTTGCCCTGTTTTTCGGCGCTGGCTAGGCTCGCCCAGTCGACCGAGAACCCATTAGTTGAGCGTCGCGGACAGCCTTTCGGGGCACGGAGAGCCAGCCGCCGGGTGGATGAGAGCCCGGCGGCCAGACCCGCCGTCTCCCGACGCCGACCGAAACAGATTCCGTGAGGTGGTCCCCATGACTCGCCCAGGCGACGAGTTCCCCCCGCTCGACGTCACGTCGACGCTCAATCTCGGTTCGCTCGAGGAAGCACTGGAGGGGCCGGACACTGATGTGGTGCCGAGCCGGATGTCCGGTTCGCTGCCGCCGGGGATGGCGCTGCTGGTGGTCCGGCGGGGGCCGAACGCGGGTGCCCGGTTCCTGTTGGATCACGACGTGACGACAAGTGGGCGGCATCCGGACAGTGACATCTTCCTCGACGATGTGACGGTGTCGCGTCGGCACGCGGAGTTCCACCGTGACGGTGGGACGTTCACGGTGCGGGACGTGGGCAGTTTGAACGGCACGTACGTGAACCGGGAGCGGGTCGAGGCGGCGACCTTGAGCAACGGTGACGAGGTGCAGATCGGCAAGTTCCGGGTGGTGTTCATCGCCGGTCCGCGCCCGGAGGGTGAGGCCGGCCGGGGGTGAACGAGCCTGCGGCCTCCAGGCCGTCCGGGGTGGGTGGCGCCCAGCCGCTGATGAGTATCGGCGAGGTGCTGGCTCAGTTGCGGGCGGATTTTCCGGACGTGACGATTTCGAAGTTGCGGTTTCTTGAGGCTGAGGGCCTGGTGGAGCCGCAGCGTACGGCGGCGGGTTACCGGAAGTACGGCTGGGACGATGTGGCCCGGTTGCGGTTCGTGCTGACCGCGCAGCGGGATCAGTTTCTGCCGTTGCGGGTGATCCGGGAGCAGTTGGCGCGGTGGGATGCCGACGGTGAGGTGCCGGAGTGGTCGCGTCCGGCGTTGGTGGCGGTGGGGCCCGATGGTGAGGTGCCGGGTCGTGACGCGGCGTCGTCGGGTGAGTCCGCGCAGGTCCGGTTGGATCGTGCCGAGTTGGTGGCGCGGAGTGGGCTGGACGAGTCGACGCTCGGTGAGTTGGAGCGGCTCGGGTTGGTGGTGTCGGATCCGCCGGGGTGGTATGACGGCGATGCGTTGATCATCGCGCGGGCGGTGGCGGGTCTGGCCGCGTACGGATTCCAGCCGCGACATCTGCGGGGCTATCGGACGGCGGCGGATCGCGAGGTCGGTTTGTTCGCGCAGTTGGTGGCGCCGTTGGCGCGGCAGAGTGATCCGGCGGCGCGGGCGCGGGCGGCGGAGACGGAGCGGGAGTTGGTGGCGCTGTCGCAGCAGTTGCATGCGGCGTTGGTGCGGGTGGGGTTGCGCTCGACGTTGGGCCGGTGAGGTGCGTGTGCGTGCTGATCGGCCGGTTGGTGAGTGGCGTAGGCTTGCGGGGGTAACCCCTCTTCTGGCGCGGGCGTGGGTGCGTGTAGCGCATGAGACGGCCGTGTCGCGGTCCGTGTACCGTGCAGAGAAGGGCGCGGTGCGGCGTAGGTGACAACGACACGGAGGCAGCGGTGCGCGAGCTGAGCGTGGTCGGGGTTCGGGTGGAGTTGCCTAGCAACCAGCCGATCGTCCTGCTCAGGGAGGTCGAGGGGGACCGCTATCTGCCGATCTGGATCGGCGCGGTCGAGGCGACGGCGATCGCTTATGAGCAGCAGGGTGTCAAGCCGGCGCGTCCGTTGACCCATGATCTTCTGCGGGATGTGTTGGCGGCGTTGAAGGCGCCGTTGCGGGCGGTGGAGATCACCGAGTTGAAGGAGAACGTCTTCTTCGCTGACCTGTTGATCGGTGATGGGGTGCGGGTTTCGGCTCGGCCGAGTGATTCGATCGCTCTGGCGTTGCGGGTGGGTGCGCCGATTCGTTGTGCGGAGCAGGTCCTCAGTGAGGCGGGGATCGTGATTCCCGACGAGCAGGAGGATGAGGTGGAGAAGTTCCGGGAGTTCCTGGAGCAGGTGCGCCCGGAGGATTTCGCCGGCTGAGAGTTCGGCCCTGCCGGTGTCGGTGGTGGGATGTTCTGCCGCGCGGGCGGTGACTGTCGGTGATGGTGATGGTTATCGCTGTCGATGCGCGGCGTGTCGTGACGGTTTCTCCGTGGTAACTCCTGGCGGTCGCTATAGGGTTGCCGTGTCGAGGGGTGCGCGTCCCGGATACGGCGTGGCACCGCACTGACGGGGAGGTTGTCCGGATGTACGAGCCGCGGGATTCCGATCGGGGTGCGGTGTCGGGTGAGCCGGGTGGGATGCCCGGGTCGGCAACTGACGGTGACGGTGCGGTGGGGTACCGGGGTGTGACGGCCTGCCACGCGGTGGGGATCAGCTACCGCCAGTTGGATTACTGGGCGCGTACGTCGTTGGTGGTGCCGAGTGTGCGGGACGCTTCGGGTTCCGGTACGCAGCGGTTGTACTCGTTTCGCGACCTGGTGGTGTTGAAGGTGGTGAAGCGGCTGCTGGACGCCGGGGTGTCGCTGCAGAACATCCGTAAGGCGATCGAGGCGTTGCGGTCGCGTGGGGTGGAGGACCTGGCCGGCATCACGTTGATCTCTGATGGGACGACGGTGTACGAGTGTCGTTCGCCGGAGGAGGTGGTCGACCTGTTGCAGGGCGGCCAGGGGGTGTTCGGCATCGCGATCGGTGGCGCGTTCAAGGAGATCCAGGGTTCGTTGTCGCATCTTCCGGCGGAGCCGGCGGCGGTGTCGGTGGAGCAGGAGTCGCCGGAGGTCGCCGAGGGTGGCGCGGTGGGCGACGAGTTGGCTGCGCGGCGGGCCCGGCGGCGGGCGGGTTGAGTAGGTCCACTGTGGTGTTCCGGTGAGGTCGCGCGTCCACTGATGTGTTCGGTGGTCGGCCTGTTCCGGTGCCGTGTCGGTGGTGGTCAGGGTGGTGTGGGCGTCGGCTTCGCCGGGCCCGCTGTGGTCACGTTCCGTGTGGTGATGATGACCTGGGGGTGATGACCCTGGGTGAGTTTTGTGACTCTTCGTGTCTGGTTGTTGCCGGGAATCCGATGGGCCGGCGGTGACGGGTCGGACGCGGCACGCTATCGTCCGACACGGTCTGCCGGCTGTTGCTGCCGTGGGGGTGGTGTCGGTCTCGGCGGGCCGTCGTTTCGCGCGTTGACACCGCGCGTCCCCTCACGACGGAAGGACACAACCGTGACGGTTACCGAAGAGACCGCTCCGGTCTCGCATTACGAGCGCATCGGCGGGGCGGGTTCGGTGAAGGCGGCCGTTGAGCTGTTCTACGACCGGGTGCTCGCTGACGCGGAGCTTGCCGGTTACTTCGCCGACGTGGACATGGTGGGGCAGCGGCGGCATCTGGCGCTGATGTTGACGGTGGTGCTCGGTGGTCCGAACGAGTACACCGGTCGGGACCTGGCGTCGGCGCATCAGCCGTTGAACATCCCGTTGGCGCACTACGTCAAGGTGGGTGAGCATCTGACGGCGACGTTGACGCAGCTGGGTGTGCCGGGTGACATCATCGCCGACGTGCAGGCGGTGCTGGCGCAGGTGCAGGACCAGGTGGTGGCCGGCGGGGACCAGGCGGGCTCCTGAGCGTGGACGTGCCCCGGCTCAAGCAGAGCTGGTCGCTGGTGGCCGCGCACGGCGACCAGGTGCCGCTCTACTTCTATTCGACGCTGTTCCTGGCGTATCCGGAAACGCGGCAGATGTTCCCGACCAACATGGCGGGTCAGCGGGACCGGTTGGTGACTGCGCTCGGTCACATCGTGTCCCAGGTCGACCAGGTCGACCGGTTGGTGGGTTTCCTGCAGGACCTCGGCGTCGACCACCGTAAGTTCGCGGTGCGGGCGGAGCATTACCCGGCGGTGGGGGAGGCGTTGCTGGCGACGCTGCGGCATTTTCTCGCCGACCAGTGGACCGACGAGTTGGCGCAGGACTGGGCGGCGGCGTACGGGCTGGTGGCGAAGGTCATGACCGAGGCGGCGCAGGCCGCCGAGGCGGTGAGTCCACCGTGGTGGGCGGCGGAGGTGGTGGGGCACGAGCGGCGGGCGTTCGACGTGGCGGTGCTGACGTTGCGTCCGCAGTATCTGTTGCCGTTCACCGCGGGCCAGTCGATCGGGGTGTCGCATCCGGCGGTGCGGTCGTGGCGGTACTACTCGCCGGCGAACGCGCCGCGCGCGGACGGCACTGTGGAGCTGCATGTGCGGGCGGCGCCGGGCGGTGCGGTGTCGTCGCGGCTGGTGTACGGGTGCGCGGTGGGTGACCAGTTGCATCTGGCCGCTCCGGTGGGTGACGGGTTGACGTTGCGTCCGGCCGGTTCGGCGGATCTGCTGATGTTGGCCGGTGGTACCGGTTGGGCGCCGTTGAAGGCATTGGTGGAGCAGGTGGCCGCGGAGGGTTCCCGGCGTCGGGTGGACGTGTACGTGGGGGCGCGTTCGCGCAGTGAGTTCTACGACGGTGACGCGTTGGAGAAGTTGGCCGCCTCGTACCCGTGGTTGTCGGTGACGCAGGTGGTGGGGTTGGACCTGAATCGGCCGGGTGAGTTCGTGTATCCGGTGGACCGGGCGTTGGCCGACGGTGACTGGCGGTCCCGGCATGTGTACGTGTGTGGTTCCGACGACATGGTGTCGCACACGGTGGCGACCCTGACCCGGTCCGGTTTCCATGCCGGGCAGGTGCATCACGAGGGTCTGGGTAGGCACTGGTACGGCCCCTCGTGGCGGACGGCGGCGGGCGATCCCGCCATCTCTGACGATTCCGGAGGTGCCCGGTGAGTGAGCCTCGTGGCCGCGAGTGGCGGGCCGGTACGGTGAGCACGGCCCCGGTCGGCAGGTACGACGGTGGGCAGGTCGCCGGTGGTGTGCAGGTGCGGATGACCGCCGACCGGGTGCGTCGGTGGGAGTTCGGGTCGTCGTCGTTCGGGCGGCGCGGGTACGACCAGACCGACGTGGACCGGTTCCGGATGCAGGTGGCCGATGAGTTGGATCTGCTGTCGACGCAGGTGGCGAATCTGCGGGCGGAGAACGAGCGACTCAACGATCATGTGGAGTTGCACCGGCACGGGGTGATTCCGAGTTCGGAGCCGGCGGCGAAGGTGCCGGCGGCCAAGGAGGTGAATCTGCTCTCGGCGGCGCAGCGGGAGGCGGAGCAGATCATCGCCCAGGCGCACGACTACGCGCGGCGGGTCGCCGAGTACGCCCGTACCCAGTACGAGAGCTATGTGCGGGCGGCGGTGGAGGAGGCCCGTCAGGAGGCGGAGCGGGCGGTGCAGGACTACCACGCGGCGGCGGGGCCGACGTTCGACGACGGGGTGGCCGCGCGGGAGGCGCTGCGGATCTACGGCGAGATGATGATCTCGCATATGCAGGCGGCGGCGCGGCATCTCGACGACGGTAGTGAGCAGTTGGCCCGGACCATGGAGCGGATCGGTGCGCAGCCGGCGGCGGCGGGGTCGGCGGCGGCCCGGTCGTTGCCTCGGCATCAGCAGCGCTGATCCGGGGGTGCCGGCGCCCGTCCCGGTCGACGTGGCTGCCGCGTGGACCGGCGGCAGGGTGGGTGCCACCGGTGGCGGCCTGGGGTCGCCACCGGTGGCGTTCGTCGCTGACCGCGCTGCTGGGGCACGATGGGTGGGTGCAGGAGCTGATCGAGCCGCTGGCGGGCCTGGTGGCCGCCGGTGAGGTGGTGGTGCTCAGCGGCGCCGGGTTGTCCACCGAGTCGGGCATTCCCGACTACCGGGGGCCCAGTGGTGTCGCTCGCCGGCACACTCCGATGACGTATCAGACGTTTCTGGCGGATCCGGTGGCGCGCCGGCGGTACTGGGCGCGCAGCCACCTGGGGTGGCGGTTGATCGCCCGGGCGGCGCCCAACGACGGGCACCGGGCGGTGGCCCGCCTGCAGCAGGGTGGGCTGGTCAGCGGGATCATCACGCAGAACGTCGATGGGTTGCATTCGGCGGCCGGCAGTCACGCGGTGACGGAGCTGCACGGCCGGCTCGACGGGGTGGTCTGCCTGGGGTGCCGGCGCCGGACGTCCCGGGCGGAGTTGGACGGGCGGCTGCGGGCGGTCAATCCCGGGTTCGGCGGGCGGGCCGTCGCGGTCAACCCCGACGGTGACGTGGATCTCGATGACGCGCAGGTGGCGGGGTTCCGTACGGTCGACTGTGTGACCTGCGGCGGGTTGCTCAAGCCCGATGTGGTGTTCTTCGGCGAGACGGTGCCGGCCGCGCGGGTGCAGTCGTGTTTCGCGATGGTGGAGCAGGCCCGGTTGCTGCTGGTGCTGGGGTCGTCGTTGACGGTGATGTCGGGGCGTCGGTTCGTGTTGCGGGCAGTGAAGCGGGGTGTGCCGGTGGTGATCGTCAACCAGGGGCCGACCCGGGGTGACGGGTACGCGTGTCTGCGGGTGGAGGCGCCGTTGGGGCGGCTGTTGCCGGCGCTGGCCGACCGGTTGCTCGGTGACGGGCCGCCGGTGGGTCCGGTGGCGCTGCCGGCGGTGCCGAGTCCCGTCGGGGGGTGACCGGGGGCAGGTCAGGGGCTTCGGTGCGGGCCGTCGGGCACGCTGGTAGCGTTGATCGCGCCGGTAGCACCGACGCGGGAGAGACCGCCTGGCGACAGTTGGGCGGCGCCGAAGGGGCAAATCCTCCCCGGAACCTCTCAGGCAGAAGGACCGCGTCGGGTCAGGCACTGTGGAGCGCCCGCGGGGTGTGACAGAGGGGGAGGGCCGACCTGTCGACCCCCCGCCCTCGCAGGAGCGCCCATGACCGCAGAGCAGTTCGCCGACCGTCACATCGGTCCCGGCCCGGACGACGAGCGCCGGATGTTGGACGCCGTCGGGTACGCCTCGATCGATGAGCTGATGGACGCGGCGATCCCCGAGGTGATCCGCTGGCACGGCCGGTTGGATCTGCCGCCGCCGGCGAGTGAGCACGAGGCTCTGGCGGAGCTGCGGGCCCTGGCGGCCCGTAACACGGTGGCCGTTTCCATGATCGGGTTGGGTTATCACGGCACTCACACTCCGGCGGTGATCCGCCGCAACGTGTTGGAGAACCCGGCGTGGTACACGGCGTACACGCCGTATCAGCCGGAGATCAGCCAGGGTCGGTTGGAGGCGTTGCTGAACTTCCAGACCATGGTGTCGGATCTGACCGGGTTGGGTACCGCGAACGCGTCGATGCTCGACGAGGGCACCGCGGCGGCGGAGGCGATGACCCTGGCGCGGCGGGCGTCGAAGAGCGGCAGCCGGGTGTACGTGGTCGACGCGGACGCCCTGCCGCAGACCATCGCGGTGATCGCCGGGCGGGCTGAGCCGCTCGGCATCGAGGTGCGGGTGCTGGACCTGGACGTGGAGCCGTTGCCGGCGGAGTTCTTCGGTCTGCACCTTCAGTATCCGGGGGCGTCCGGGGCGGTGCGTGAGCATGCCCCGCTGGTCGAGGCCGCGCACGCGGTCGGGGCGCTGGTGACGGTGGCGGCGGACCTGTTGGCGCTGACGTTGCTGCGGCCGCCGGGGGAGATCGGTGCGGACATCGCCGCCGGCACCACCCAGCGGTTCGGGGTGCCGATGGGGTTCGGTGGGCCGCACGCCGGTTACCTGGCGGTGCGGGCGGGTCTGGAGCGGATGTTGCCGGGCCGGCTGGTCGGGGTGTCCCGGGACGCGGACGGTGTCGCGGCGTACCGGTTGGCGTTGCAGACCCGGGAGCAGCACATCCGTCGGGAGAAGGCGACGAGCAACATCTGCACGGCGCAGGTGCTGCTGGCCGTGATGGCCGGCATGTACGCCGTCTACCACGGCCCGGACGGGCTGCGGGAGATCGCGTCGCGTACCCATCGGATGGCGGCCCGGCTGGCGGCCGGGTTGCGCGCCGGTGGGGTCGATCTCGCCGATGTCGCGTTCTTCGACACGGTGACGGCGCGGGTGCCGGGTCGGGCCGCGCAGGTGGTGGCCGAGGCGCAGCGGCGCGGGGTGAACCTGCGGCTGGTGGACGCCGACCGGGTCGGTGTGTCCTGCGACGAGACGACCACGGATGCGCACCTGGCCATGGTGTGGGCGGCGTTCGGTGTCGACGGCGTCGCCGGTGAGGTGCCCGAGGCGTTGCCGGCCGGGCTGGCCCGGACCAGTGACTTCCTCACCCATCCGGTGTTCCGCACGCACCGGTCGGAGACGGCGATGCTGCGGTACCTGCGTCGGCTGGCGGATTTCGACTACGCCCTGGACCGGGGCATGATCCCGTTGGGGTCGTGCACGATGAAGCTGAACGCCACCACGGAGATGGAGCCGGTGAGCTGGGCCGAGTTCGCGCACATCCACCCGTTGGCGCCGGTGGAGCAGACCGCCGGTTACCGGGAGCTGGTCGGCCAGTTGGAGGGGTGGCTGGCGGAGGTCACCGGCTACGACGCGGTGAGTGTGCAGCCCAACGCCGGTTCGCAGGGGGAGCTGGCGGGGCTGCTGGCGATCCGGGCGTGGCATCGCAGCCGGGGTGAGCAGCACCGTGACGTGTGTCTGATCCCGTCGTCGGCGCACGGCACCAACGCGGCCAGCGCGGTGATGGCGGGCATGCGGGTGGTGGTGGTCGGCTGCGACGACGACGGCAACGTCGACCTGGTGGACCTGGACGCGAAGATCGAGGCGCACCGCGACACGCTGGCGGCGATCATGGTGACGTACCCGTCGACGCACGGGGTGTACGAGACGGGTATCGCGTCGTTGTGCGCGAAGGTCCACGACGCGGGTGGGCAGGTGTACGTCGACGGGGCGAACCTGAACGCGCTCGTCGGGTTCGCCCGGCCGGGGCGGTTCGGGGCGGACGTGTCGCACCTGAACCTGCACAAGACGTTCTGCATTCCGCACGGTGGGGGTGGACCGGGGGTGGGTCCGGTGGCGGTGCGGGCGCATCTGGCGCCGTTCCTGCCGGGTGATCCGGCCGGTGCGCCTGTCGACGGGCGGCCGGCGATCGCGGCGGCCCGGTACGGGTCGGCGGGGATCCTGCCGATCCCGTGGGCGTACCTGCGGATGATGGGCGCCGACGGCCTGGCCCGGGCGACC
Organism: Micromonospora sp. NPDC049891; assembly: GCF_040660295.1. Taxonomy (NCBI): domain Bacteria; kingdom Bacillati; phylum Actinomycetota; class Actinomycetes; order Micromonosporales; family Micromonosporaceae; genus Micromonospora; species Micromonospora sp. NPDC049891. The sequence goes on along the minus strand of NZ_JBFAML010000038.1, from coordinate 16,693 downwards.
GGGGTGGCGGTGCTGGCGGCGAACTACGTGGCGGCGCGGCTGCGGGAGCATTTCCCGGTGCTGTACGCGGGCAACAAGGGTCTCGTCGCCCACGAGTGCATCCTGGATCTGCGGCCGGTGACGAAGGCGACCGGGGTGAGCGTCGACGATGTGGCCAAGCGGCTGATCGACTACGGGTTCCACGCGCCGACGATGTCGTTCCCGGTGGCGGGGACGTTGATGGTGGAGCCGACCGAGAGTGAGGACCTGGCCGAGCTGGACCGGTTCTGCGACGCGATGATCGCCATCCGGGCGGAGATCGACAAGGTGGGGTCGGGTGAGTGGCCGGCCGGGGACAACCCCCTCGCCAACGCGCCGCACACGGCGGCGATGGTCGGCGGTGACGACTGGCCGCACCCGTACCCGAGGTCGGTGGGTGCGTGGCCGGCCGGGGTGGACCGGATGGGGAAGTACTGGCCGCCGGTGCGTCGGGTCGACGGCGGGTACGGCGACCGGAACCTGGTCTGCTCGTGCCCGTCACCGCAGGCGTACGAGAGCTGACCGGGTCCGGTACCGCGCCGACCTGGTCGTGGCGGTCCCTGACCGGGGGACTAGCCTGGGTCGGCGCGGGAAGACGTCGTGACGGATCGTGATGTCGCCTCAGGCGGCGAGTGCGTGTCGGGCGGGGCCACGGTGCGGTGCGATGCTGCTGCCGTCGGGCAGCAGTTCGCCGGTGTCCTCGAAAACGATGACTCCGTTGCAGAGCAGGCTCCAGCCCTGTTCACGGAAGCAGGCGATGACCCTGGCGGCTTCCCGGTCGGTGGCTTCGGCGGAGGGACAGGTGGGTTGGTGCTGGCACATCGGGTTCTCCGGACTGTGGGGGCACTGTGTCATGGTTCACATGACCAGTGACGCACAGTACCAAGCGAAAGCATGCCGCATCGACCGGATGTGCGCGTGGTGTGCGGGAAATCCGCTGAACGGATGAGCATGAACCGCCCGGACGTCGTGGAAACGCTCCCACGGATGGTTGTCGATCCGCCCGGGGTTCCCGCGTCGTGCCGCGGCCGGCTCGTCGAGCGTGCCCGCTGGCAGTGGCGACCAGCCGACGGCGGCGACCCGGCCGCGTACGCCGAGGAGTTCCTCGCCGAGCACGGCCTGCACCTGCGGGACCTGGGCCGCCCGGCGGGCCGTCACCACCGGCACGGCGTCTGTGGCGCCGCCCTCTACGTCTCTGCCGCCGCCGGGGCGCTGCTCACCGGCGGCGCACCCGGCGCAGCCAACCCCGCCGACCTGCCCGAGGTGGCCGTGGTCGTCTACGGCCACACCGCCGCCGGACCCGGCCACCCCGGCCCGCCGCCGCCCTGGTGGCGCGGCCCCTGGACAGAGAGTTGGAGCCCCCGCCAGCACGCCGAGGCGGTCACCGCGGTCCGGCAGGCGATCGGGCGTGGCGAGGTCTACCAGGTCAACCTCGTCGGACACGCCAGCGCCGCCTACACCGGCGACCCACTGCCGGCCCTGGCCCGCCTCGGCCGGCTGCCCGGAGCCCGCTACGGCGGGGTGCTCACCGGGCCCGGCTGGGCCATCGGCTGCGCCAGCCCGGAAACCCTGATCGAGGTCCGCGGCGGCACCCTCACTACCCGGCCGATCAAGGGCACCCGCCCGGCCACCGCCGCCGGCCACGCCGACCTGCTCAGCTCGGCCAAGGAACGCGCCGAACACATCATGATCGTCGACCTGGAACGCAACGACCTGGCCCGCGTCGCCCGCACCGGCAGCGTCCGCGTCGACGACCTGTTCGCCGTGCGCCGCTGGTGCGACCTGTGGCAGGCCGAGTCCACCGTCCGCGCCGACGTCGCCGACGGACTCGGCCTGGCCGACCTGCTGCGCGCCGTGTGCCCCGGCGGCTCGGTCACCGGTGCGCCGAAGCTTGCCGCCCTGGACCACATCGCCGCCCTGGAACCCGTCGGCCGGGGCGCCAGCATGGGCGCCCTGGGCTGGGTCGGCCCCGACCACCTCGACCTCGGGCTGACCATCCGCACCGCCGCCGTCGACGGCAGCGCCGTGCACGTGTGGGCCGGCGGCGGTATCACCTGGGACAGCGACCCCGCCGCCGAGGTCGCCGAAGCGGCAGCCAAGACCACCCCCGTGCGGGGCGCCCTCGCCTGACGGTCAACGACCGATAGCCTTGCCGACATGACGATGCGGGACATCCGAATCATCGGCGACCCGGTGCTACGCACCCCCAGCGAAGCCGTCACCAGCTTCGACGCCGAACTGCGCACGCTGGTCACCGACCTGATGGACACCCTGCTCGGCGCGCCCGGCCGCGCTGGCGTCGCCGCCCCCCAGATCGGCGTCAACGTCCAGGTCTTCGTCTACGACGCCGACGGGCACCGCGGCCACATGATCAACCCGACGTTGGAGCTGTCCACCGAACTCCAGGACGACGACGAGGGTTGCCTGTCCATCCCCGGCCTGTACTTCCCGACCCCCCGCGCCCTGCACGCCACTGCCCGCGGCTTCGATCAGCACGGCGAACCCCTCACCATCGCCGGCAGCGGCTTCCTCGCCCGCGCCCTGCAACACGAGACCGACCACCTCGCCGGCCGCCTCTACGTCGACACCCTGCGCGGCGAAACCCGCCGCCGCGCCCTACGCGAGATCCGCGCCGGCCGTTTCGACTCCTCTCGCCGGGGCTGAACCCGCCACCCGCGGGCGCCCGAGCGTTCAGCCTGCCCGCGCCGCAAGCGTGAACTCGCCGTAGTCGGCGACCCGGCTGAACCCCAACCGCTCGTACAGCCGCACCGCAGCGCTGTTGGTGGCCGCCACGTTCAACGTCACCTGGTCGACCTCGGTGGCCAGCAGGCCGCACAGCCGGGCCGTCACCGCCGCCGCCAACCCCCGGCCCCGCCAACCCGGCCGGGTCGTCACGTTGCCCACCGCCGCCACCCGGTGCACCCGGGAGACCACGTGCACCCCCGCCACCGCCACCAGCCGGTCACCCTCACGAACCCCCACGTACCGGCCGGTGTCCACCATCCGCGGGTCGAACCAGTTACCCGGGTAGGCCGTCGCGTACAACTCGTGCAACAGTGGCAGGTCCGCCCGGCCCAGCACCTCACCGGCCGGCGCCACCGCCGCCAACCGCGTCCGATCCGTCAACGCCATCTTCAGATGCGGCCCCGTCGCGGTGACCCGGAACGCGGCGTCCAACGCCGACTCCAGACCGGGGGACAGGTGCGCCTGCAACCGCGCCGGCAGCACCGGCGCCAGCTCACCCAGCAACGCCGCCATCGCACCGAGCTCCGCCGGTCCCGCGAACGCCAGCAGCGTCGGCGGCGTCGCACCGTGGTACAGCAACACCACCGAATCCCCACGCCGATACCACGACGTGTACGGCCAGAAGAAGTCGTCCAGATCGCCCAACTGGTAGGCGTGCAACACCGGATCCCGGCTCAGCAGCCCCGCCAGGACAGCCCGGTCGTGTTCCGCGCGCACCGACATCCGCCGATGATCACACGTACCGCGTCGGCACACTCACCCGGCCACCCACTGGTCGTAACCCAGCCTCGCCACCAACGCCAGCACCACCACCAGCAGCACCACCCGCACGAACCCGGAACCGCGCCGCAACGCCATCCGCGCCCCCACCGACGCCCCCGCGATGTTGCACACCGCCATCGCCGCACCCAGCAGCCACCACACATGCCCGGTCACCGCGAACACCGCGAGCGCACCCGCGTTCGTGCCCGCGTTGACCACCTTCGCCATCGCCGAACCGTGCACGAAATCCGCACCCACGAGCGTGGTGAACGCCAGCACCAGAAACGTGCCCGTACCCGGACCGATCAACCCGTCGTAGGCGGCGATGCCCACCCCGGCCACCAGCACCGCCACCACCACCCGCACCCGGGTCCGGCGCTGCGGCACCGCCAGCACCCCCAACGCGGGACGCAGCAGCACGAACAGCGCCACCGACATCAGCACCACCAGCAGCACCGGCCGGTACGCCGAGGGCGGTACCGCCCCGGCCAACGCCGCGCCCAGGCCCGCACACACCACCGCCAGCGCCGCCGCCGGCCCCGCCACCACCCAGTCGATCTTCGTACGGCGGGCGAACGTCAGCGCCGCCGTCGACGTACCGGCGATCGCCGCCAACTTGTTCGTGCCCAACGCCGTCGCCGGTGGGATACCCGGAGCCGCCACCAGCAACGCCGGCAACAGCAGCAACCCGCCACCACCCACCACCGCGTCCACCCAGCCCGCCAGGGCAGCGGCGGTCAGCAGGATCACCACGGTCGTCGGGTCCAACTCCACGACCAGGCATTCTTCCCACCACCGACCGGTCCACGCCGCCGGCTGTGGCCAGCCTCACCGCCCCCGACGACGCCGCACCCAGATCCCCGCCGCGGCAACCGCCACAAACACCAGAGCCGAACAGAACAACACCCGCACCATCGGGCAACTCTCCCACGGCGTCGCTAAGGTGACAGCGTGCGTCTGGCCACGTTCAACCTGCTGCACGGCCGGTCCCTCACCGACGGCCTGGTCGACCCGGCCCGACTGACCGCCGCCGTCGCCACCCTCGACGCCGACGTCCTGGCCCTGCAGGAAGTCGACCGGGACCAGTCCCGCAGCGGCAACCTCGACCTCACCGCCATCGCCGCGCAGGCCCTCGGCGCACCCGAGCACCGCTTTGCCGCCGCCGTCGTCGGTACCCCCGGCGAAGCGTTCCGCCCCCTCACCCACGACGACGACGGCCACGGCGAACCCTGCTACGGCGTCGGCCTGATCTCCCGCCACCCGGTCACCAGCTGGCGGGTCACCCGGCTGCACCCCGCCCCGGTGCGCTCCCCGGTCTACGTGCCCGGCCCCGGCGGCGGCCTCATCCTGCTCCGCGACGAACCCCGCGTCGTCCTCGCCGCGGTGCTGGACACCCCACACGGCCCGCTCACCGTCGCCGCCACCCACCTGTCCTTCGTCGCCGGCTGGAACGTCCGTCAACTCCGCCAGGTCATCCGCGCCCTGCGCGCCCTGCCCGCCCCACGCATCCTGCTCGGCGACCTGAACCTGCCCGCCTGGGCCACCCGCGCCGTCTCCGGCTGGCACCTGCTGGCCCGCCGCCCCACCTACCCGGCCGCCCAACCCCGCGTCCAGCTCGACCACATCCTCGCCGACCGGCACGGCTTCGACCAGCTACCCCCGGTCGCGGCCGTGCGCACCCCGCTGTCGACCATCTCCGACCACCGGCCCCTGGTCGTCGACCTCGGCTAAGCCCTGGGTCGAAGTCCGCAGGCCGGCCAGGGACTTCGACCCAGGCCTAGAACACCTGGAGGCCGCCGGTGCGCTGCACCCGTGCCTCGCCCAGACGCAGCAGCGCCGAGGCCCCGGCGAACAGGCCGACGGTCAGCAGCGCCAGCCACCCCAGCGGGGCCGCCAGGTCACCGAGGTCCGCGCGATCCAGCAGCGCTCCACGCAGCACGACCAGGCTGCTGGTCAGCGGGAAGGCCAAACCGACTGCCTTGATCCACACCGGCAGGGCGAACAGTGGCAGCCGCACCCCGGCGACGAACCACAGCGGATCGTCCAGCAGCGTGTACAGGAACGCCGAATCCCGAGAGAAGATCAACAAGCTGTTGAGGAACGCGCCCCAGGCCACCGCCGGCACCAACAGCGCCACCGCCGCCACCGCGTACATGCCGGGGTGCGCGACGTCCAGCACGTCGGCGGCGGTCGCCGCGGCCACCGCGAAGCAGCCGAACAACCAGGCGTTCTGCGTCAGCGCCGCAGCGCCGTTACCGATCACCAGCGCCATCCGGCTGGCGGGGGAGAGGAACAACGCCTCCAGGGTGCCGCTGACCCGCTCGAACGAGAAGTGCCAGGCCGACTGGACCAGCGAGAAGAAGAACGTGTACGCCAGCGCGCCGGCCGCGAGAAACGCCAGCAACCGGCGCGGATCGGCGGCCACCGGCCACCGCTGCGGCGCCGCCGCGGACTCCATCACCGGCAGCACCGTGTAATACGTCGCGGCCAGGGTCAGCAGCGGCCACAGCAGCATGGAGAACAGCACAAGCGGCTGCCCGAACAGCCGCCGGTGCTGCTTGAGCGCCTCGGCCGCCACGACCCGCAGGGCGTGACTCACCGCGCCACCACCGCCGGGTCGGCCAGGGTGAGGATCGCGTCCTCCAGGGTCGGTGGGGTGACGGTCAGCCCGGCGATCGTCCCGCCCTGCTGAACCACCGCCGTCACCACCGCCCCCACCAGGTCCTCCGGGTGGCGCAGCGCAAACCGTGGTCGACCCTCGTCGTCCACGTCGACGGTCAGCTCCGCGTCATGCCGCGCGGCCAGCGTACGCAGCGCAACCGTGACCGCCGGATCAGCCACGGTGAGCACCAGCCGCACGGTGTGCCGGCGAACCGTCTGACCCGCCAACTGCGCCGGACTGCCCTGGGCCACAAGTGACCCCCGGGCGATCAGATACACGTGCCGGCACAGCTGTTCCACCTCGGCCAGGTAGTGAGAGGTCAGCAGCACCCCGACCCCGTCGGCGGCCAACTGTGCGATCAACGCCCGCAGCTGGTGGGCGATCGGCGCGTCCAGACCCAGCGTCGGTTCATCCAGCAGCAGGTACGCCGGATCGTTGATCAGACCCCGGGCGATGACCAGACGCTGGCGCATGCCCCGTGAGTACCGCTCCACCGGCACCTGCGCCGCATCGGTCAGCCCCACCAGGTCCAACAGCTCACCGATGCGGACCCGCAACCGGGCGCGCGGCACGTCGTACAGCTGGCCGAAATACCACAGGTTCTCCCGGGCGGTCAGCCGGTCGTACACCATCCGCTCCCCACCGGAGATCACGTTGATCCGTCGACGTACCTCACGGGCGTGCTCGACCACGTCCAACCCGTCCACCCGCACCGTGCCACCGGTGGGCCGCAGCAGGGTGGACAGGATCCGGATGGTGGTGGTCTTCCCGGCACCGTTGAGCCCCAGCAGCCCGGTGACCTGACCGGGCGGGATCCGCAACGACAGCCCGTCGACAGCCGCCACCGGCGCGGCGACCGGCCGGCGGCGCCAGCCCTGCCAGCGCCGCACCGGGAAGGTCTTGCGCAGGTCGGTGGTGACGATGCCAGTGCTCATGCGCGCGCACTCCGATGCAACGCCCGCCGCTCGGCGGGCTTGAGGATGGACAGTCCCAACAGCAGGTACACCCCGCCCAGCACGAGACAGACGGCGAAAGCGGGCCAGGGGTCGACGTCGGCGCCGGGCAGGGTGGCCGCCCGCAGCACCCGCAGCGCCCAGGTGACCGGCAGCGCCTCCCCGAGCCAGCGCGCCGCCTGCGGCAGATAGCTTGTGGGGAACGTGAAGCCGCACAGCAGCGCCATCGCGGTGAACAGGGTGTTCTGGGTGATGTGGGCTTCACCGGCGGCCAGCATGAGCGCGCTCAACGGCACCGACATGCCGACCACCGCCACGGTCGCCGCCACCGTCGCGGCCAGCAACGTCAGCGGATCGGGCACGCTCAGCCGCACCCCCAGCGCGCTGGCCACGGCGACCAGCACGGTTATCTCCACAGCTGTGGTGCTCAACGCCTGCGCGGTCACCCCCAACAGGTACGGCAGGCGCCGCGCCGGGGTGAGCAGTTGGCTCTCCAGGGTGCCCTCGCGGTACTCGGTGATCTGCGCCTTGGCCACCCAGAGCACCATCCGGGTGGCGAAGGTCAGCGCGGCGGCGCCGATGGTGACGTAGCCGAGGTAGTCGGCGCTGCCGGTGGCTGCGGTGAAGCTCGCCCCGACGCGACCGCCCCCGATGGCCCGGTACGCCAACATCGACACCCCGATGGTCAGCACACCGGTGGCCAGAGTGCCGACGAAGTACGTCCACGGGTAGGCGCGCAACGTGATCCGCCAGTTGCGCACGAAGGTGGCCCCCATGACCGACACCGCCACACCTCCCGGTGAGTTCCCAAAGGGAACTTACTATGGAGGTGTGGCCCCGTACACCCCCGCCCACCACTGAGGCAGGATCCGACCATGACCAACCGCCGCCGCGCCGACGACACCTGCGGCATCGCCCAGGCAGCCGCCGTACTCGGCGACTGGTGGAACCTGCTCGTCCTGCGCGAGATCGCCCGTGGCCACCACCGCTTCGACACCCTCGTCACCGAACTCGGCGTCTCCCGCAAGGTGCTCACCCAACGCCTGCACGATCTGGTCGACCACGACGTCCTCACCCGCCGCCCCTACCAGCAGCACCCACCCCGCCACGAATACGTACTCACCGACCGTGGTCGCGCGCTGCTACCCACCCTCGTCGCCATGCAGGACTGGGCCGACCGATGGGTGCTCGGCGACGGCAACCTCACCGCCACCACCGATCCCGACGGGGCCGAGGCCACCCGCGTCCAAACCCTCGTCGGCACCCGGGTACCAGCCGACGTCACCCTCACCGCCACCGACCGCACTCCCACCCACCCGGTCGCGGCCACCCCCACCACAGTCCTCTTCACCTATCCCGGCACCGGCACCCCGACCCCAACACCACCAGACTGGACAGACATCCCCGGCGCCGCCGGCTGCACCCTGGAGAACCGCCTCTTCCGCCAACACTGGGACCACTTCACCGCCGCCGGCGCCACCGTCCACGGCATCAGCACCCAACGCCCCGACGAGCAGGCCGCCTTCGCCGCCGCCGAAGCCATCCCGTTCGGCCTGCTCTCCGACACCGACCTGCGGCTGACCGCCGCGCTGCGCCTGCCCACCTTCCGCGCCGGCCAGCAGACCCGCCTCAAACGCCTCGTCCTCGTCGCCGACCACACCCGGACGATCACCGCCGCGATCTACCCGGTCACCGACATCCCCACCGCCGTCACCGGCGCCCTACGACTGGTCCGCCAGACCAGCCGCTGACCGGGCCGCCCGCAACGCGTTGCGGAACAACATCGCCACCGTCACCGGACCCACCCCACCGACCCTCGGCGTGATCGCCCCCGCCACCCGCGCACACGACTCATCCACATCCGGCAGCAACCGACGCCCCGCGTACCGCACCCCGCCACCGACCACCACCGCACCCGGGCGCACATGCTCCGGCCGCACGATGCCCGGCACCCCGGCAGCCGCCACCAGAATCTCCGCCCGACGGGTGTACCGCGGCCAGTCCGCCACCCCGGTGTGCACCACCGTCACCGCCGCGTTCGCCGTCGGCCGCCGCTGCGCCAGCAGCATCGCCAACGGCCGCCCCAACGTCGCCCCACGCCCCAGGATCACCACCTCCCGGCCGGCCACCGGCACCCCGTGGTGGGCCAACAACGCCTCGATCCCCGCCGGCGTGCACGGCAGCGGCCCCGGCAACCCCAACGCCAGCCGCCCCATGTTCACCGGATGCATCCCGTCCACATCCGAATCCGGGTCGAGCATCTGCAACGCCCGGTTGTAATCCAGACCGCCGGGGACGGGGTACTGCAACAACACCCCGTGCACTCCCGGATCGGAGTTGAAATCGGCCAGCACCGCGTGCACGTCGGCCTGCGACGCCGTCGCCGCCAACCGCACATGCGGCGACGCGAAACCCAGCTCCGCCGCCTGCCGCTGCTTGATCCGGATGTAACCGGCACTGGCCTCGTCGTCACCCACCAGCACCGTGGCCAACGTCGGAGTCACCCCCGCCGCCCGCAGCTGCGCCACACCCTCGGCCACCTGGGCCAGAATCGCCTCCGCCACCGGCACACCCGGCAGCAACCGCGCGGTCATCGTCGTCGACATGGCTCACCTCGCCCGTGGCAGGCCCAGGCGGACGACCCCCACGACGAGCTTCCCGATGGTCGATCCCATCCCCGATGCCGCCAGTCGCGTCATCGCCACCCTGCCACACCACCACCGACCGTGCCATCACCCGGCGCGACCACCCGACACCGGGTTCCCCGCCGGCCGGTGCCACCGCCGTCCCGACCCGGCAAGCGACGGTGGTACGTCACCGCCCGCATCTCGCCGGTCAGTCAGGAGCGGGCAGCAGCCCCGCCAACGCCCGGTTCGTCCGGTTGGCCCGTACCGCCTCCCGCTGCTGGCCTGACGTGACCTCGATGTACGTCTGCGACGACGCCAACGACGCGTGCCCCAACAACCGCATGATCTCCGCAGCCCCGGCACCGTCCTCGGCCAACCGGGTGGCGAACGTGTGCCGCAGCGCGTGCAACCGCGCCCCACGCGGCACCCGGTCACCGATCCCGGCCCGCCGGTAACAGGACTCCACCAGATACTGCAGACCGCCCCGGCGCAGCGGCTCACCCCGACGATCCACAAGCAGCGGCGACACCTGTCGGACCGTACGCGCGCCGAAGCGGCGGGCACGGCTGTCCAGATAGCTCGCCAGCACCGCGTCCAGATCCGGCTCGACCGGCAGTACCCGGGGACGCCCACCCTTGCCGGCCACCTCCAGCCGGCGCTCACCGGGCCGCCCACCGAGCGAACCGACCCGCAACGCCAGCAGCTCCGACAGTCGCAGCCCCGCACACAGGGCCAGCGCCAGCACCGCCACGTCCCGTTCCGGCCACGGGTCCCGCTGCCGGCCTTCGGCCCGTGCGGCCGAGGTGAGCAGGTGTTCCGGTGTGTCCTCACCGCGCAGCGGCTTGGGCGTCGGCAGCGGTGTCCGGGGCCGCCCCACGGCCGGCATCGGGTTGCCGGGCACCACCTGCTCGGCGACCAGGAAGGAGAAGAAGCCGTTCCAGGTGGACCAGGCCCGACCGACGGAGCTGGCCGCCCGCCCGGCGGCGAACCGGGCGAACGCGGCCCGCATCAGCCTGGGGGAGAGCGCGTCGACCGGCAGGTCGGCCAGGGGGAGGGGAGGGGTGGACAGCTCTGCGGCGAGTGCGGTGACAGCTGTCAGATCCCGCCGGTAGGCCGCCTGCGTGTGGGGGGAGGGCTTGCGGGTCGCCCGGGCGGTCAGGAACTCCTCGATCAATGCGATTACCGATTCGTCCTGTTTGTCATGCATAAAGGATATTATGCATTATTCTCGCGTTCCGCGCCCGAGGGGAGGGGAGGGTTTTCTGTCGGAGGCCGGGGCTACGGTGCGGTCACCGATTTCGCAGTCACCGGAGGCGCACCATGACGACCCTGCCCGAGCGACCCAACACGGCCCTGCTCGTCATCGACGTGCAGAACGGGGTGGTGGCAGGCACTCACAACCGTGGGGGCGTGATCGCCAACATCAACACGCTGCTGGGCAAGGCCCGCGCCGAGGGCGCGCCGGTGGTGTGGGTGCAGCACTCCGACGAGGGTCTCCCGCAGGGCAGCGAGGCCTGGCAGTACGTACCCGAGCTGGTCCGCGAGGACGGGGAGCCGCTGGTGCACAAGCGCTACGGCGACTCGTTCGAGGACACCGACCTGGAGACGGTGCTCGCCGAGCGCGGCGTGGGCCGGCTGGTCGTCGCGGGCGCGCAGACCGACATGTGCATCAGGTCGACCCTGCACGGCGCACTCGTCCGGGGATACGACGCGACGCTCGTCGGTGATGCGCACACCACGGAGGACCTGACCGCCTACGGCGCGCCGCCGCCGGAGCAGGTCGTCGCGCACACCAACCTTTACTGGAGCTTCCAGAGCGCGCCCGGCCGCCGGGCCGGGACGGTCGAGACCAGCGAGGTCAGCTTCGGTCCGACCGACTGACCGTCGACCTCGCGGGTGGGCCCCGACGCGGCCTGGGGGCAGGGGCCTGCTCCGATCAACTTTACATAATGTACATTATCGAACTTACTCGTCGTGGGTTGGATCGCCTGTCTACAGTCGACGCCAGTGCCGACGGGAGGATGTGTCGTGGACCAGAGCAACGGGCTGGTGTTCCGCACCTCCGCCCGCCTCATGTTCCTGTTCCTGCTGCTGGTCGGCTTGTTGGCCTGGGCCCTCGTCCGAGCCGTGCTGACACTCTTCCTCGGCAAGCCCACCGACCTGGCGGTCAGCGTCGGCTCGGGCGTCCTCTACGCCGTTCTCTTCAGCGGTTTCTCGCTCCTGCTGAACCGAGGTAACTGGTCAGCGGTCGAGGTCACCGACTCGGCGCTGCGGCTCACCGAGCGGCAACGGACGGCCCTGCTCCCCTGGCAGATGATCGAGTCGGCGACGGTCCACCGGCCAGGCCCGTTCGCGGTCCTTCAGGTCACTCTGCTGCCTGCGGTGGTCGCACCCACCACCACACTTCGTGCCCGGCTCCGCGCCGGCAAGCCTGTCTACACCGTCAACGTTGGCATGCTCCGGCCCGCGACGGACGTCCTGCGTGCCGAACTTGCCCGCCGCCTGCCCCCAGGTGGCTCGTCGGCCCACGATCCCGCCAGGTGACGCACCGAGTCATCACGACCGCGCCGACTGCGCACCGTGTTCGTTCACCGCCGTGACCAGTTCACCGAACATGACCCCGTACGTCTCGCCCAGGTGCTCCACCAGTTCGTGCGGCAGGATGTCGGTTGTCCACACCAGAGTCGCCGCGCCGTCGCCGTCGGCCAGCACCCGCATCTCAGCCTGGTGGTGCTCCGCGCCGGGAAACCCGGGTATCGCGTACACGGCGCGCATCCGTACGGGATCGACTGTCACGTTGCGTTCCCGGATCTCGGTGCCGTCGGCCAGCGTGACCACGCGATAGTCGTCCTCCTGACGCTCACTCGTGCAGGCTGAGAAGACGTGCACCTCCGAGCGCGTGTAGCGGTCCAGGAAGTCCCACGCCACGTCCGCCGTCACCGTCAGCTTCGCCTCGTGGTAAATGGTTGCCATTCGTCCCACCTGCCTACTCGGTCCGGCTATCGGGCTCGCCGCCAACCCTCGCACCTGTGGCGCTGCCCGGGCAACGGCGGCGCGGGACGCAGCATAGGCTTCTGGTCGTGCCCAGTCCCGCTGATGAGGACGCTTCGGTGGTGGTCGAGCGGGTGGCCGCCGCGTTGACCGCGTACGCCTGCGGTGACGCGTTGGGTCTGCCGTACGAAGGGAAACCAGCGACAGGCGACGGTGACGAGGAGATCGAGCGGCCACGGGCCGGTGCCCGTTGGGCGGCCGGTGAGACGTCGGACGACACGGCGCTGACTCTGCTGGCGGCACGGTCTCTGGTGGATGCCGGCGGCGACGCCGACGCGGTGATGTTCCTGTCCCGGTTGGCGGCGCTCGACCCGGTGAAGGGCGCGGGTCCGTCGACCAGGGCGGCGGTGGCGCATTTCCGGCGGTTCGGTGAGGTGCCCGACGACCGGGCGGGTGCCACGAACGGCGCGCCGATGCGGGCGTTGCCGGTGGGCTGGTCGACGCCGCCGACCCGGCCGGAGCTGCTGGCGGCCCGCACGGTGGAGCTGACCCGGGCCACGCACCGGTCACCGGAGGCGCTGGTGGCGGCGTGCGTGATGGCGGGCTGCGCGTCGTGGTCGGTGACGGACGCGTGGGCGGCAGGTGGGTCGGCGGCGACGCTGCTCGACGTGGCGGTGGAGACGCTGGAGGTGGCGCAGCGGGTGTGTGGTGCGGCACCCCGGCTGGCGGCGCTGCTCGGTGAGGTGGTCGATGGTGGCTGGCGACCTCCGGCGGCGGGGGTTTCGCTGGATCCCGGTGAGACGGTGGCCGCGGTGCTGCACTGCGTACGTCGGGCGGACTCGCTGCGCGGTGGTCTGCTCGCGGCGGTGCGGCTCGGTGGTGACGTCGACACGGTGGCCGCGTTGGTCGGTGGCCTGCTGGGGGCCCGGTCGTCGGTGCGGCAGGTGCGGGTGCAGCTGCCGTGGAGCGCGCGGATGCTGCTGCCCGACGAGGTGGAGATCCGGCGGCTGGCGGCGGCTCTGGTGTCCGTACGGGCTGCGGCGGGCCGGTAGTCGCCGTGACGCTGGCCGGCGGTCACGCCCGGTTCGGCGGTGATGCGGGGTCGAGCTGGGCGGTAGGTGGCGCGGGGCCTCAGGCCGGGTGGTGCTCGACGGGCGGGTCGGTGCGTAGTCGGGCGTGGCGGTGGGTGTCGTGCCAACCGTCGGCGTGGCGGCCCTCGCGGCGGGCGATTCCCTCGGCCGGGTAGCCGGCGCGGCGGGCGACGGCGCAGGAGGCGGGGTTGGCCGTCGAGTGGTTGAGTTCGAGGCGGTGCAGGCCGATGTCGAACGACCAGGTGGTGAGGGCGGTCAGGGCGCGGCCTGCGACGTGCTGGCCGCGGGCGTGCGGCAGGACCCAGTACGACACCTCGGCGATGCCGCTGGCGAGGTCGAGCCGGCGGAGGCTGATCTGACCGAGTACGCCGCCGGGGTTGGTGATGGCCCAGCCGGCGCCGCTTTCGGCCTGCCAGCGGTGTGGCCAGGAGACGAGCCAGGTGTGGGCTTCGTCGGGGGTCATGGTGCGGCAGTGCCAGCGTTGGATGGCGGGGTCGGCGTAGCCGGCGAGGACGGGGTCTCGGTCGCCGGGTTGCCAGGGCCGCAGGCGCAGTTTGTCGGCGTCGATTGTGGGCTGTGGGTGCCGGTTCAGGCTGCCGGGTGGCAGCGCCGGGGACACGAGCAGGGGCATGGCGGTCAGAGGCCGCCGCCGACGCGGAGGATGGCGCCGGTGGTGTAGGAGGCGTCGGGGCTGAGCAGCCAGGCGATGGCGGCGGCGACCTCGTCGGGTTCGCCGGGGCGGCCGAGTGGGATGCGGCTGGCGGCGCGGTCGGGTCGGTCTGGTTGGCCGGAGAGGGCGTGGATGTCGGTGCGGATGATGCCGGGGGCGACGGCGTTGACGCGGATGCCCTGGGGGGCGAGTTCCTTGGCCAGACCGATGGTGAGGGCGTCGGTGGCGGCTTTGACGGCGGCGTAGTGGACGTACTCCCCTGGGCTGCCGAGGGTGGCGGCGACTGAGGAGAGGTTGACGATGGCGGCGCCGTCGGTCATTCGGCGGGCGGCCTGTTGGGCGCAGAGGACGTAGCCGATGAGGTTGACGTCGATGACGCGGCGCAGGTCGTCGGGGTCGAGGTCGGTGAAGGGGCCGATCGGGCTGGTGATGCCGGCGTTGTTGACCAGGCCGGTGAGGGTGCCGAGTTCGGCTGCGGCGTCGAACAGGGCGGTGACCTGGTCGGGGTCGCGGGTGTCGGCGGGTACGGCGATGGCGCGTACGCCGGTGGCGCGCAGGTCGGCCACGACGGTGTCGGCGGCGGCGTGGTCGCGGCGGTAGCCGAGTGCGATGTGCTGGCCGGTGTGGGCGAGGCGGCGGGCGGTGGCGGCGCCGATGCCACGGCTGCCGCCGGTGATGACGGTGACGTTAGCCAATTGGACCTCTCCCCTGCCCCGGACCGGTGTCGGGGACGTTACCGGGGCGGTCGCGGTGGCGGACAGCGGAGTGTGGTCGAGCGCACGTCGGGTGGTGGTCGATGGCATACGCTCGCCGGCGACGGTGTCGGTGGGGAGGGCTTGTGGCGGGTGTGGGTGTCGGGGATCTGGTCGAGGATTTCGAGTTGCCGGACGAGACGGGTCGTCCGCGGCGGTTGACGGAGTTGCTGGCGTCGGGGCCGGTGGTGTTGTTCTTCTATCCGGCGGCGATGACGCGGGGGTGCACGGCGGAGAGTTGCCATTTTCGGGATCTGGCGGCGGAGTTCGCGGCGGTGGGTGCGCAGCGGGTGGGTATCAGCCGGGATTCGGTGCAGCGTCAGGCGGAGTTCTCGCGGTTGCACGGGTTCGACTATCCGTTGCTGTCGGATCCGGACGGTGTGGTGGCGGACCGGTTCGGGGTGCGGCGGCGGTTGCCGTTGGGGCCGTTGAGTACGCGGCGGATGACCTTCGTGATCGGTGTCGATCGGCGGGTGATCGAGGTGGTGCACAGTGAGTTGGGTATGAACGAGCACGCCGATCGGGCGTTGCGGGCGTTGGGGGGCTGATCTTCGGGTTGTCGCTGGCGGCTGGTATCAAGGCAGGCGGCTGAACACGTGTACGAGGAATGAGGGTGGGCGATGGGTGCCGCTGGTCAGGGATTGTCCGAGGACGAGGTGCGCGGCATCCGGGAGGCGTTGGCCGCGGGGCGTAAGCCGAAGGTGGTGTTCACGGCGGCCGCCGGTCAGATCGCCGGTCAGTTGGGTCAGGTGGTGGAGTTGACCGATCCGGCGAAGTCCGACGAGTTCGTGGTGGTGCGGTTCGGGCGCGACGAGTTGCCCTTCTCCCCCGCTGATGTGGCGGTGGCGCCCAGGGGCGCGGGCCGGCGGCCGGCGGAGCCGAAGGTGGAGCCGGTGCCGGCCGAGCCGGCGGTGGTGGAGCCTGAGTTCGTGTTGGACCGGGTGCCGCAGCCTCGTGGGCAGGAGCAGCCGCGTCGGGAGGAGCCGAAGGTGGAGACGGTGGAGTCGAAGGTGGAGGTGAAGCCGGCTCGGCGGGCGGTGAAGGCGGCGAAGCCTAAGGGGCCGGCGGGGTTGACTGTCACGTTGGCCTATGCCGACGGTGAGTGGACGGTGGCCGCGCAGCAGGGTGGGAAGGTGTTGGCCAGGCCGTACGTGCTCAAGCCGGCGGAGGCGCTGCGGATGGTGGCGTTGGTGGATGTGCCGGGCGTGCACGAGGCGGTGGAGCAGATCCTGGCGGCGGAGCGGTCCGAGGCGGAGCGGCAGGCGGAGAAGCTGCGGGCGGAGTTGGCGGAGATCGAGGCTCGGCTGGCGGAGTTGCGCGAGGCGGGTTGAGTGAGGCCGTAGTTCGGATTGCTGGACCGGTGGCTCCTGGCGGGGTCAACCGGGAAGGTCGCCGGTGAGATAGCGCTGCACGGTCGGGCCG